>JAIYDD010000010.1 GCA_027487675.1 Acetobacteraceae bacterium
CCGCTTCCACGGGTCCCGGCGCCGGGGCCTCGGGCCGTGGAGGTTGGGGAAGACGTGCCATGCTCGTGACCTTGCCGCCGGACTACCGGCCGTCGGCCGATGAAGAATTCATGAGTCCGCTGCAGCTGGCCTACTTCCGCCAGAAGCTGATGAAATGGCGCGGCGAGCTGCTGCGCGAGGCGGGCGAGACGCTGCACAGCCTGGGCGAGGGCGGCATCAACGAGGCCGACCTGACCGACCGGGCCAGCGTCGAGACCGACCGCGCGCTGGAACTGCGCACCCGCGACCGCGCCCGCAAGTTGATCAGCAAGATCGACCAGGCGCTGGAGCGGATCGAGAACGGCACCTACGGCTATTGCGAGGAGACGGGCGAGCCCATCGGCCTGCGCCGGCTGGAGGCCCGCCCGATCGCGACGCTTTCGATCGAGGCGCAGGAGCGCCACGAGCGCATGGAGCGGGTCCACCGCGACGACTGACCCGCGCCGATGAGCGCGGGGCCGGGAGGCAGGCTGGCCTGAACCGCCGCCTCCGGCACCTACACCCCGCCGCTCCTTGGCGACCGACGGAACCCGGCGCCGTCCGGGTGCCCTCGGGCGGGATGGGCGACGATGCCGCAGAGGCCCCCGCCCGCGGGGCGCGACACGCCCTACCTCCGGCCGCCTTGGCCGGGGACCGCTATCGGCGACGACACCTGGCGGCCTGGATGCCGGCGCCGCCGCGCCCTCACCCGGCCGCATGGCAGTCGGGGCGCCCTCCGCGTTGCAAGGCAGGGGAATGGAACTCCGTCACGGCATCGGCCACCCAGGCCGGCCGCGGGTCGCCGGCCGGGATCGGCGGGCTCAGACCGTGCCGGCGAGGTCCGGCACGGGGTCGTCCAGCTCCGGCGGTGGGCGGGCGCCGGGGTCGCGCCGAAGCAGGCCGGCATCGTTCTCCGCCACCCGGCCCACGCGGTTGTCCACCGGCCAGATCGCCAGTTCCTCCGCCGGGCAGGGCAGCAGCAGCTCCTGCAATTCCTCCGGCGCGGCGGGTTCCTCGCCGAGCCACGCATCCCAGACCTCGGGCGGCAGGATCACCGGCATGCGGTGATGCACCAGCGCCTGCTTCTCGTTCGCCTCGGTGGTGATGACGGTGAAGGTCTTCAGCCACTCGCCCTCGGGCGACTTCCAGCCTTCCCACAGCCCGGCGACGGCCATCGGCGCGCCGCTGGCCAGCGCCACCGCATAGGCCTGCCGCCCGCCATCCTCGGCCTTCGCCTGGCGTGCCCGGGCCGGAGCTTCGGGCCCTTCGGCCCTTCGGTCATCGGGCACGCGCCGCCATTCGTAGAAGCCGTCCATGGCCACCAGGCAGCGGCGCTTCTGGAAGGCGTCCCGGAAGGAGGGCTTTTCCGCCACCCCGTCGGCGCGGGCATTCATCAGCTTCGCCGCGTCCTTCGCATCCTTTGCCCAGCGCGGCACCAGCCCCCAGCGCAGCGGATCGAGGTGCCGCGCCCCGCTTTCGGGATGCCGGCGCACCACCAGGCTGGTCTGGGTCGGCGCCACGTTCCAGCTGGCCGGGTGGTTCGGCAGCGGGTTCGTCGTCTCGAAGTAGCGGGCGAGCCCGGCGGGATCGCGCTGGAGGAAGAATCGGCCGCACATGCACCGGATATAGGGTGCGGCCCCGGCGGCGCGAAGCCAGGCCCGGCCGGGCATGGCCGGGGCGCCATCGCGGCGTCCGGCCACGCCCTGCGCCCCCTCCGCATCCTCGGCGCATCCAGGCTTGGCCTTGATGCAGGTCCAGGACGGCCAGTCCTGGTGTTGGGGGGTACGGGGGGAGGCAACGCGTCCCCCCGGGCCAAGCGGCTTTGCCCCGGCCGGTCTCCGGCCAGTTCCGGCGCCGGCACCCCGAACCGCGCGCCCCGTCAGAAGGGCAGGATCGCATCCAAAATCTGCTGCCCGATGCGCGGCTGCTGCACGTCGCTGACCGTGCCGCGCCCGCCATAGCTGATCCGCGCCTCCGCCAGCCGGTCGTGGCGCACCGTGTTGTCGCTGGCGATGTCCTGCGGACGGATGATGCCGCTGACGGCGAGATCCCGCAGCTCGTGGTTCACCCGCACCTGCTGCCGCCCGCCCACCACCAGGTTGCCGTTGGCCAGCACCTGCACCACGGTCGCCGCCACCCGCAGCGTCACCGTCTCGTTCCGCCGGATGCTGCCGGTGCCGGAGGTGGTCTGCGCCCCGTTGGTCTGCACCAGCGCCGACGGATCGATCGCCCCCGGCAGGATCCGCGTCAGCGAGCTTTCCAGGCCGAGCAGGCGCGGGATGCCGAAGCTGTCCGTGCCCTCGCGTTCCCGCTCCGTCGTGTTGCTGAGTTCCGCCGTGTCGGAGATCGAGACCAGCACCGTCACCAGGTCCCCCGGCGCCGCGGCGCGCTGGTCGCGCAGGAAGGTGCGGCTGCCAGGCCGCCACAGCGAATTGGCGGTGATCGCGGCGGCCTGCGGCTCCGGCATCGGCATCGCCACCTGGCGCAGCGTCGGGTCGCGGGCCGGGTTCTCGATGCCGGCCAGTTCCGGCGGCCGGCCGATCTCGGACAGGCGCTGGCAGGCGGGCAGGGCCAGCGCGGCCAGCAGCAGCGCGGCGATCCTCATCGGCCCGGCCCCACCCGCACGCGGCCGGGGCCGATCACCACCCCCTGCACCACCACGCGGCTCGACAGGTTCATCACCGGCACGACGGCACCGCGCGAGGCGGCCTCCATCGCGCGTCCCTGGGCGGTCAGCGTCATCCCCGGCACCTCGTAGGTCATGAGCACGGTCTGGCCGCGTTCCACCGCGGCGGGCTGCGCAAGGTCGGCGACCAGCAGCGGCTGCTCGGGCGCGGCGGGCCGGCGCAGCGCCTGCCCCACCGCCTGGTCCAGCCGCTGCGCCGCCCCGGGGCGGAGGCGCGAGGCCGGCACGCGCAGCACCCGCACATCGGACGGCCCGATCACCTCGCCCGCCGCCATCCGCCGCACCGCGACCAGCATCGGCACGGTGGTCACCACCCGCCCGGACAGGCGCAGCCGCGCCGTCGGCATCCCCTCCGCCGCGATGGCGAGCGTCGCCGCGAAGCGCTGCGCGCCGGCATCGAGCATCGCCTGCTCCACCACCATCTGCAGGAAGGCGCGTTCGGGGACCATGGGCGGGACGAAGCCCTGCAGCTCGATCTCCGCCTCCTCCTCCAGCCCCTGCGGGCGCAGCGCGGCGCGCAGCAGGTCCAGCACCTCCTCGCGCAGCAGCGGCCGGCCGGGGCGTTCCAGCACCACGCGCTCCGCCCCGCCGAGCGGCCGCCAGGCCAGCCCATGGGCGCGCGCGATGGCGGCCAGCTGCTGCGCCTCCACCACCTGGCGCGTCCCGGGCGCGGGGGCGGGGCCGAGCACCGTCGCCCCCCGCGGCCCGGCCTGGTCGAACAGGTCGGAGAGCCGCACCACGCCATCCTCGACGACCGCGAAGGGGCGGGGGCTGGCGAGCTCCGCGCCGGCCGGCGCGGCGAGCAGCATGAGAAGCAGAAGCAGCGCGCGCATGGCCGTCACCGCAGCCGCGACAGGGTGGAGAGCATCTCGTCGCTCGCCGAGATGACGCGGCTGTTCATCTCGTAGGCGCGCTGGGCGGTGATCAGCTGGGTGATCTCCTGCACCACGTTGACGTTGGAATTCTCCACGAAGCCCTGCAGCACCTGGCCGAAGCCCGGCGTGCCGGGCGCGCCCTGCTGGGGGTCTCCGCTGCCCGGGGTGGCCAGCAGCAGGTTGTCGCCGATCGCCTCCAGCCCGCCCTCGTTGGCGAAGATCGCCAGCTGGATCTGGCCGACATTCTGCGCGGCTAGCTGCCCGTCGAGCTTGGCCAGCACCTCGCCCGAGGCGTTGATCGTCACGTCCCGCGCCGCGGCGGGGATGATGATGCCGGGCTGCACCAGGAAGCCGTCGGCGGTGACCAGCTGGCCTTCGGCACTGAGCGCGAAGGTGCCGTCGCGGGTATAGGCGGTCTCGCCGGTCGGCAGCTGCACCTGGAAATAGCCGTTGCCGCGGATGGCGATGTCGAAGCGGTTGTCGGTCTGCGCCAGGCTGCCCTGTTCGGAGATGCGATAGACCGCGCCGGTCTTCACGCCGAGGCCGATCTGCACGCCGGATGGCAGCACCGTGCCGGTGTCCGCGCTCTGCGAGCCGACGCGGCGGAGGTTCTGGTAGAGCAGATCCTGGAACTCGGCCCGCCGGCGCTTGTAGCCGGTGGTGCTCATGTTCGCGATGTTGTTGGAGATGACCTCGACGTTCGTCTGCTGGGCCATCATGCCCGTGCCGGCGATGTGCAGGCTGCGCATTGTTCAGTGCTCCCTGGCCGTCGCCGGCACATCGGTGCCTGGCGTGCCGGCGATGTGCAGGCTGCGCATGGTTCGGTGCTCCCTGGCGGTCGCGACGTCTCCTCTCCCCCCGCAGGGGGAAGAGGCCGGGTGAGGGGGGCTCGGCCGCACCGGCGCACCCCGCGCCGGCATAGGGAAAGGACGCGTGCCGGCGCTTTGCAGGCGGCGCAGGGCCCGGCGCTCCCCGGCGGCCGCGACGCCTCCTCTCCCCCCGCCGGGGGGAGAGGCCGGGTGAGGGGGGCTCGGCCGCCCCGCCCCACCAGGCGGCCCACGCCGCGCCGCCGCCCGGCCGGCCCCGCGCACCCCGCGGCCCTGCATCGCCCGCGCCCTCATCGGCGCCGCAGGATGCGCTCGACGGCCGAGCCCAGCCGCTCGCCCTCGCGCTCCGCCATCTGCGCCGCGAACTGGAACTGGCGCATGTCGTCGGTCAGCCGCGTCAGCTCCATCACCGGGCGGACATTCGATCCCTCGACCGCGCCCTGCACCACGCCGGGGCGTTCCACCGGCAGCGGCTCCAGCCCGTCGGGCGCCAGGAACAGCCGGTCGCCCTCGGCGCGCAGATCCTGCGGCCGCTCGAACCGCACGATGCGCAGCCGCCCGACCGGGCCGGTCTCGGACCGCACCGTGCCGTCGCCCAGCACCTCGATGCGGCTGTCGCCCGGCGGCACGCGCAGCGGCCGGCCATCCACCGACAGCACCGCATGCCCGTCCGAATCCACCACCTGCGACTGGGCATCGAGCGTGAAGCGCCCGGCGCGGGTGAAGCGCTCGC
This sequence comes from Acetobacteraceae bacterium, assembly GCA_027487675.1. Taxonomy (GTDB): domain Bacteria; phylum Pseudomonadota; class Alphaproteobacteria; order Acetobacterales; family Acetobacteraceae; genus Falsiroseomonas. The sequence goes on from JAIYDD010000010.1 coordinate 5,140, forward strand.
CGCGCGGCGTCTCCACCGCGAACAGCGCCTGCGGCTCGGCCAGCGCCAGGTCGAGCGGGTTGCCGGTGCGCTGCAGGGCGCCCTGCTGCCCGTCCCGCCAGGTCGCGCGGTCCTGGGCGAAGGCGACATCGCGCCCGCCCGGCGGCGCCTCTGCCCCGCGCTGGCGTTCCAGCCAGGCGCCGAACAGCGGGCGATGGGCGCGGAAGCCCGGCGTGTCGGCATTGGCGATGTTCTGCGCCGTCACCGCCGTCGCGCGCTGCGCCGCGATGAGGCGGGAGAGCACGATGTAGCCGGGGCTGTCCATGCGCGGGCCTCTC
>JAIYDD010000051.1 GCA_027487675.1 Acetobacteraceae bacterium
CCGCGGCCGAGCCCGCGGCGCCGCGGCCCGCCGCGCCCGCCCGGCGCGCCGAGCCGAAGGCCGCCCCGCCGGCGCCGGAGCCCGCCCCGCTGCTGGAGCTGATCGCGCCGCTGCCGGCGGCGCCGCGCCGGCGCCGCTGACCGTGAGGCGGGGTGTCACGCCCTTGCGGCCATCGGGGAAAAGGGTCTGAGATCGCGCCGGGCCCCCGACCCGGCGCCCGGAGCGAGGCCGCCATGCCCGACGCCTATACCGCGACCACGCGCGGCATCACCGTCTCGGTGCGGTCCTTCTACCTGGCCGACCAGTCCGAGCCGGATCGCAGCCATTTCGTCTGGGCCTATCGCGTCGCCATCCGCAACGAGGGCGCGGAGACGGTGCAGCTGCTGAAGCGGACCTGGCTGATCACCGACGGCCAGGGCCGCACCCAGGAGGTGCATGGCGAGGGCGTGGTGGGGGAACAGCCCGTGCTGGAGCCGGGGCAGAGCTTCGAATACACATCCGGCACGCCGCTGGCCACGCCGTCCGGCTTCATGCGGGGGGCCTACCACATGGTGGTCGGCGCGACCGGCGAGCCCTTCGACGTGCGCATCCCCGCCTTCAGCCTGGACAGCCCGCACCAGCCGACCAGCCGGCTGCACTGACCAGGGCCGCCGGCCGCGCATGAAACGCCCCGTTGCGCCCGCGGGAACCGGCCCCATGTGCCCGCCAGAGGAAGGCGCCGCGATGCGGCGGAACGGCGATCCGCCGCCGCCCTCCCCTGACGCCCGAGGACATCACCGCTTGAACATCCAGACCCCCGCCCGCCAGTTGGGCGAAGCCCATGCCTCCACCCTGCCGCGCCCGACGCGCGAGGAAGCGGAGAGCGCCATCCGCACCCTGCTGCTGTGGGCCGGGGACGATCCGAACCGCGAAGGCCTGCTCGACACGCCGAAGCGCGTCGCCAAGGCCTATCGCGAGTGGTTCTGCGGCTACGAGGAAGACCCCGTCGAGCTGCTCGCCCGCTCCTTCGAGGAGACGGACGGCTACGACGAGATGGTGCTGCTGCGCGACATCCGGCTGGAGAGCACCTGCGAGCACCACATGGCGCCGATCCTGGGCCGCGTGCATGTCGCCTACCTGCCGAACGGCAGGGTGGTGGGCATCAGCAAGCTGGCGCGGGTGGTGGACGCCTATGCCAAGCGCCTGCAGATCCAGGAGAAGCTGACGGCGCAGATCGCCAACACGCTGAACGACGTGCTGAAGCCGAAGGGCGTGGCGGTGGTGGTGGAGGCCGCGCACCAGTGCATGACGACGCGCGGCGTGCACAAGCCGGGGGTCACCATGGTGACCAGCCGCATGCTCGGCGCCTTCCGCGACGATCCCTCCACGCGGCGGGAGTTCCTGTCGATGGTCGCCGCGCCGCGCGGCGGCGCGGAGGGCTGATGCCGGGCGGCGTGGATGCCGGTGCATCCACGCCCCGGGTCGCCGGCGCCGCGCCTGGCTTCGCCGGCTGAGCGGCGGGGCGCCTGCGCGGGCTCGGCCGGCGCGAAGGTCGCCGGGCGGTGGGCGCGCCCTGGCCTTCAGCCGGCCGGCCGGCCGAGAGCCCGCACCGCCTCCAGCCGCGCCGCGACCCAGGCGGGCACCTCCTCCGGCGGCAGCGGGTGGGCGATGGCGTAGCCCTGGCCCTCGTCGCAATCGAGCTCCGCCAGGGCGTCGAGCGCGGCGTCCGTCTCGATCCCTTCCGCCGTCACCCAATAGCCCAGGCGGTGCGCCAGGCCGATGATGCCCTGCACGATGTCGCGGTCGCGGCCGGTGTCCGTCATCTGGCGCACGAAGCTGCGGTCGATCTTCAGGATGCGCGCATCGGTCGAGCGCAGCTCGGAGAAGTTGCTGTAGCCGGTGCCGAAATCGTCGATCGCGACGCGGACGCCGAGCGCCTTGAGCGCCGCCAGCGTCCGCTGCGCCGCGCCGCCGCACGGACGCGGCGCGCTTTCGGTCAGCTCCAGCTCCACCGCTTCGGGCGGCAGGGCGTGGCGGGCCAGCGCCTCGGCCAGGCGGGGCGCGAAATCCGGCTCCTCCAGGTTCGGGGCGACGATGTTGACGGCGACGCCGACCTGCGTGCCGGCGCCGCGCCAGGCCGCCGTCTGGCGCAGCGCGGCTTCGATCACCCAGGCGGTCATGGTGCGGGACAGGCCGAGCTCCTCGGCCAGCGGCACGAATTCGGCGGGGCCGACGGCGCCCAGCACCGGGTGGCGCCAGCGGATCAGCGCCTCGAGCCGGGTGCAGAGCCGCGTGGCGAGGGCCAGCCGCGGCTGGTAGAGCAGGTGCAGCTGGTCGGCGGCGGCGAAGGCGGCGGGCAGCGCGCCGACCAGCGCGACGAGGCGGCGATGCGCGTCCGCCGCCGTTTCCTCGCGCAGCAGCACGCGGCCGGGCGCCGATTGCGCGGCCTGCACCGCCAGGACCGCGGCGGTGACCAGCGCTTCCGGCGGCATGTCGCCGGGCCGGAAGGCCAGCACCGCGGCGGCGGCGACGACGGGCAGGCGGAGGCCGTCGAGGTCGAGCGGCTCGGCGAAGGCGGCGACGGCGCGTTCGGCGAGCGCGAGGCCCTCGGCGGGCGCCGCGCCCCGCAGCAGCACCGCGTGCAGGTCCCCGGCGCGCAGCAGGGCCGGGCCGGGGCCGATCGCGTCCCGCAGCCGGGCCTCGGAGGATGCGGCCGCGGCGGGGTGGGCGATCCGCAGCGCGCGGAGCAGGCCGGGCCCGCCCGGCGGGCCGGCCAGGTCGACGACCAGGCACAGATGCGGCGCGCCCTGCGCCAGCCCGGCCAGCGCCGCGGCCAGGGACGGCCCCGCGGTGGTGCCGGCTTCGTCCTGCATGGTGTGATCGCATCCCCGGCGCCGGGCGGCGCCCCCTGCCCTTGCTACATGCAAGCGGCGGGGCGGAGAAGGGCGCGCCTCAGGCCCGGCTTTCGCGGGGGGCGCGTCCTTCCCGCCGTGGCGGGGCGGCGGCGAGGCGGCGCGGCGGCAGCACCAGCTCCGTGCCCGCCAGGCGCAGCGCCTCGGCATGGGCGGGCGGCGGCGGGCGGTCGGTGACCAGCAGCGTCGCGGCGGAGAGCGGCGCCAGCACGCAGGCCGCGGCGCGCAGGAACTTGGTGTGGTCGGCGACCAGGATGGCGCCGCGGGCATGCGCCAGCATGGCGCGCGCGACCGCCACCTCCTCCTCGTGGTAGTCGAGCAGCCAGCCATCGGCGGAGATCGCGCCGATGCCCGTCACCAGCAGGTCGCAGCGCCAGCGCGCCGCCATCTCCACCGCCTGCGGCCCGACCAGCCCGCCATTGTGCGCGCGGAAGCTGCCGCCGGTGACCTGCACGGCGATGCCGGGCCGCGCGCCGAGCAGCCGCGCCGCCGCGGTGCTGTTGGTGACGACGCGCAGCGCGCGCTTCGCCGTCAGCGCGGCCGCCACCGCCTCCACCGTTGTGCCGAGCGTGAGGAAGACGGAGGAGCCTTCGGGCACGCGCTCGGCCGCGGCCTCGGCGATGGCGGCCTTGCCGGCGGCGTTCTCCACCTGGCGCAGCGCATAGTCGGTGTTGGCGATGGAAGACGGCAGGCTGGCGCCGCCATGGTGGCGGCGCACCATGCCTTCGGAGGCCATGTCCTGCAGGTCGCGGCGCACCGTCTGCGGGGTGACGGACAGCGCGGCGGCGAGCTCGTCGATCGCGGCATAGCCGCGGCGGCGCAGGATCTCGAGGATGCGGCCGTGCCGGGTGTCGGTGGACATGCGGTGCGGCCCGTCGGCTCTCCCTGCCTGGCGCATGCGCGGAAGTGAAAATGCGCTTGCGGAAGCGAACATGCCATGCGCTGATGGGCGCACCAACGAAAATGCGGCGGCCCGCACCGGGCGGCGCGAGGAAACACCAGGGATGGAAGCGACCAGCGGCGCCACCGAGGCGCCCGATTTCTCCGTGGCCGGGCAGGTGGTGCTGATCAGCGGCGGCACGGGCGGCATCGGCATGGCCTTCGCGCGCGCCTTCGCCGCCTGCGGCGCCACGCCGATCCTGGCGGACCTGAAGCCGCCGGCGGAGGCCACGCCCTTCCGCTACGAGCCGCTCGACGTGCGCGACGATGCCGCCGTGCGCGCGCTGGCCGGGCGGGTGGAGCGCCTCGACGTGCTGATCCACTGCGCGGGCCGGCTGGTCCGGCACGAGGAGCACCAGCCGGAGGTCTTCGCCGAGATCGTCGACATCCACCTGGTCGGCAACATGCGGCTGGCCACCGCCTTCCGCCCGCATCTCGCGGCGACGCAGGGCTGCCTGATCAACATCGGCTCGATGTATTCCTATTTCGGCGCGGCGATGATCCCGGCCTATGCCGCGGCGAAGACGGCGATCGTCGGGCTGACGAAGTCGCTGGCCGTCGCCTATGCCGGGGACGGCATCCGCGTGAACGCCATCGCGCCGGGCTGGATCCGCACCGAGATCAGCCGCCGCGGGCGCGAGGAGCCGGCCTTCAACGAGAAGGTCATGGCCCGCCTGCCGACGAAGCGCTGGTCGGAGCCGGAGGAGCTGGCGGGGACGGCGGTGTTCCTCGCCTCGCCGGCGGCGCGGCTGATCAACGGCGTCACCATCCCGGTGGACGGGGGCTACGTCGCGAGCTGACACGGACCGCAACGACGGGGAGGAGAAGGACGATGCGCAGGAGTTTCTTGGCGGGCGCCGCGGCGCTGGCCGCGGCGGCGCTGCTCGGCCCGGCCGCGCAGGCGCAGGACTTCAACTGGCGCCAGCAGGATGGCCGCACCATCACGCTGCTGCTGAACAACCATCCCTGGTCGCAGGCGATGCGCGAGATGGCGGCGGACTTCACCGCGCGCACCGGCATCCGCGTGCGCATCGAGATCTTCAACGAGGAGCAGTTCCGCGCCCGGCTGACGACCCTGATGCAGGGCCGCAGCCCGGAGGTGGACGTGTTCATGTCGCTGCCCTCGCGCGAAGGCGCGGTGTTCAAGCGCGCCGGCTGGTACACGGATCTCGCGCCGCTGATCGCCGACCGGCGGCTGACCGCGCCCGATTTCGACTACGAGGATTTCGGCGAAGGCATGCGCCGGCAGGCGACCATCGACGGGCTGGTGGCGACGCTGCCGATCAACCAGGAAGGCCCGCTGTTCTACTGGCGGCGCGACATCTTCGCCCGCTGCGGGATCGAGGAGCCGCGGCACCTGGAGGACATCCCCGTCGCGGCGCAGCGGCTGCGCGCCTGCGACGCCAACCAGGGCGTCTGGGCGGCGCGCGGCCTGCGCGGCGCGGTGAACTACGGCATGTCGGGCTTCGTCTTCAACCTGGGCGGCAGCTACGCGACGCCCGACGGCCGCCCGGGCCTGTGCCAGCCGGCCACCATCCGCGGCATCGAGATGTACGCGAACCTGCTGAAGGATTTCGGCCCGCCCGGCGCGCTGAACCACACCTTCACCCAGGTGATCGAGCTGCTCGGCCAGGGCCGCATCGCCATGACGCATGAGAGCAGCAACGAATTCGCCAACATCATGCGCTTCCCCGGCCGCGCGCAGGACATCGGCGTGAAGGTGCTGCCGCCGAGCCGCGAGACCGGCATCTCCCGCCCGCTGGTGATCGGCTGGGGGCTCGCCGTCTCCGCCCATTCGCGCCAGCGCGACGCCGCCTGGCTGTTCCTGCAATGGGCGACGGGCACGGAGGTGCAGACGCGCCTGGTGCAGAACGGCGTCGCGCCGCCGCGCGCCAGCGTCTTCCAGGGCCCGGCCTTCAACGCCTGGGCCGAGGAGCTGCCGGTGCGCCGCGCCTGGGCGCAGTCGCTGATCGAGATCGGCCGCACCGGCACCGGCATCTACCAGTCGCCGACCGACCGCGTGCCGGAAGCGCGCGACCTCATCGGCAACGCGATGCAGCAGGTGGTGCTGGGGCGCGCCTCGGCCCGCGACGCCGCCTGCGCGGCCGATCCCGAGCTGGCGCGGCTGCAGTGAGCGTGACGGGCGCGGCCCTGGCGGCGGAGGCGGCGGCGCGCGACGCCGCGCCCCGCCGCCGGGCCGGCCCGTGGCGCCGGCGGCCCACCGCGTCCTTCCGCTGGATGGTGGCGCCGGCGCTGGCCTTCGCCTGCGCGATGATCGTGCTGCCCTTCGGCTGGGCCGCCTGGCTTTCCCTGCAGGAAAGCGTGATCGGCGGCGCGCCGCGCTTCATCGGCCTCGACAACTATCGCCGCCTGCTGGCGGATGCGGAGTTCTGGAACGGCTTCCGGCTGACGCTGCTGCTGTGGCTGCTGTCGCTGGCGGTGCAGCTGGTGGCGGGCACCTGGCTCGGCCTGCTGCTGGCGCGGGTGGAGGTGGCGCGCGGGCTGGTGCGCACCGTGCTCGTCTCGCCCTTCATGCTGCCGCCGGTGGTGATCGGGATGATGGCGATCGTCATCCTGGACCCCGGGCTCGGCGTGGCGAACTGGCTGCTGGCGCAGGCGGGGCTCGGGCCGCTGCTGTTCCTGGCGGATCCGGGCACGGTGATGATCACCGTCGCGCTGCTGGACAGCTGGCAATGGACGCCCTTCGTCGCGCTGATCGTGCTGGGCGGCTACCTCTCCCTGCCGCGCGACGTGTTCGAGGCGGCGGAGATCGACGGCGCGAGCGCTTCGCAGCGCTTCCGGCGCATCACCCTGCCGCTGCTGGCGCCGACGCTGGTGACGGCGGCCGTGCTGCGCAGCGTGGACCTGCTGCGCTTCTTCGACGTGATCTACATCACCACGCAGGGCGGGCCGGGGAATGCCAGCACCACGCTCAACATCCTGGCCTATCGTCGCGGCTTCGAGTTCTTCGAATTCGGCTATGCGGCGGCGCTGATGGTGACGCTGTCGGCCATCGTCTTCGGCACGGTGCTGGCCTTCGCGAAGCTGCGGCGGGCCGCGGCATGGTAGCCGGGCGGGCGCGACTGCGGCGGTGGCTGGACGGGCTGCAGCTGGCCCTGGTGCTGCTGGTGCTGGTCGCGCCGGTGGCCTGGATGGTGCTGTCGGCCTTCAAGCCGCGGACGGAGGTGGCGGCGCTGCCGCCGCGGCTGGTCTTCAGCCCGACGCTCGAGAATTTCCGGGAGCTCTTCGCGCGCACCGACTTCCTGGAGAACACGCTGAACAGCCTGGTCGTCGCCGGTGGGTCCACGCTGCTCGGCCTGGTGCTGGCCTTCCCGGCGGCCTTCGCGATGTCCTGGCACCGGATGACCTGGCCGGCCACCGCGACGCTGTTCGCGCGGATGGCGCCGGGCACGCTGTTCCTGCTGCCCTGGCTGGTGATGTTCACCGCGCTCGGCCTGGTGGGCAGCCATCTCGCGCTGATCCTGACGCATGCGGTGATCACGCTGCCGGTCGCAATCTGGGTGCTGCTGCCCTATTTCGACGCGCTGCCGCGCGAGATCATCGAGAGCGCGGAGATCGACGGCTGCCGCCAGCACCAGACGCTGCTGCGCGTGGCGCTGCCGATGGTCGCACCCGGCGTGGTGGTGGCGGCGATCCTGTGCTTCGTCTTCTCCTGGAACTACTTCCTGTTCGCGCTGGTGCTGTCGGGCTTCTCGTCCAAGACCGCGATCGTCGCGAGCTTCAACTTCATCGGCGAGGGCGTGACGAACTGGGGCGCGCTGATGGCAGCCGCCACCGTCATCGCGCTGCCGCCGCTGATCCTGACGCTGATCATCCAGCGCCGCCTGGTGGGCGGCCTGTCCGCGGGAGCCGTGAAGGGATGAGGGCCGCGCGTTTCCTCGGCGAAGGCCGCATCGCGGTGGAGGAGGCGCCGCCGCCGATGCCCGCGGCCGGCGAGGTGCGGCTTCGCGTGCGCGCCTGCGCGCTGTGCGGCAGCGATCTGCGGCCGCTGAAGCGCGGCTGGCCGGTGACGCCGGGGCACGAGGTCCTGGGCGTGGTGGAGCAGCCGGGACACGCCTGGCACGGGCGCCGCGCGCTGGTCTACATCCCGGTCTTCTGCGGCCATTGCCCGGAATGCGCGGCGGGGATGGAGCAGCTTTGCCGCAACGCCGCCGACCTGGTCGGCTGGCAGCGGCCGGGCGGCTACGCGGACGCGCTCAGCGTGCCGGAGCAATGCCTGCTGCCGGTACCGGACGACATCCCGGACCAACTGGCGCCGCTGCTGCTGGACACGATCGGCACCGCGGCGCATGGCGCGCGGCTGGCGCGGCGCGTCGTGCAGGGCGGCGCGGCGCTGGTGCTGGGGGCGGGGCCGATCGGGCTCGGCGCGATCCTGGTGCTGCGCGGGATGGGGTTCGGGCCGGTCTCGGTGGTGGAGCCGGCGCCCTATCGCGCGCGCTTTGCGGAATCGCTCGGCGCGCGGCTGGTGGCGGCCGAGGACGCGGCGGCGCAGCGCTTTCCGCTGGTGATCGAGGCGAGCGGCAAGGACGCGGCGAGGCAGGTCGGGCTGGAAGCGGTGGCGCCGATGGGCGCGATGGTGCAGCTCGGCGAATCCGACACCTGGGCGGTGACGGAGACCAAGGCGATCCGGCGCAAGGATTTTTGGCTGATCCGCTCCTTCTACTTTCCGCGCGGCGACCACGACGCCAACATCGCGCTGCTGCGCGCGGACATGGAGGCCTATGCGCGGCTGGTCGATTCGAGCGCGGGCCTGGACGGGCTGGAAGCGCTGTTCGCGGCATTCGCGCGCGGGGAGCGGCTGAAGCCGATCTGCACCCCATGACGCGCAAGGTGCCTTGCGCCGGCATCGTCGTGCTGGACCGCGTCTACGAGTTCGATCGCCTGCCGCTGACGCCGGGCAAGCACATCGCGAAGGGCTACCGCGAGAACGGCGGCGGCATGGCGGCGACGGCGGCCGTCGCCATCGCGGCGCTGGGCGGCGATGCACCCTGGCATGGGCGCGTCGGCGACGACGCGACGGGTGCGACGCTGCTCGGCATGCTGCGGCGCCTCGGCGTCGGGACGGCGGGCGCCACGGTGGTGCCGGGGGGCAAGACGCCGTCCGCGGGCATCACGCTGGACGCGCAGGGGGAACGCGTGCTGGCGGTCTATCCCGGCGCGAACCTGCCCGACGACGCGCCGATCCCCGACGAAGCCGTGGCGGGCGCCGGCGCCGTGCTGGCCGATCCGCGCTGGGTCGGCGGGGCCGAGCGCCTGTTCGCGCTGGCCGCGGCGCGCGGAATCCCGCGCGTGCTGGATGCGGAGCTCGGCCCGTCGGACATCCTGCGGCGGCTGGCGCCGCAGGCGGATCATGTCGTGTTCTCGGAGCGCGGCATCGTCGACTTCACCGGCATCGAGGAGCCGCGCACCGCGTTGGCGGCCGCGGCGGCGGCGCTGCGCGGCACGGTGGCCGTCACGCTCGGCGCGCGCGGCAGCCTGTGGTGGCAGGACGGCGCGGCCCTGCACCTGCCCGCGCCGCGCGTGCAGGCGCGCGACACCACGGGCTGCGGCGATGTCTTCCACGGCGCCTATGCGCTGGCGATCGCCGAGGGCGCGCCGGTGATGCGGGCCGCGCGCTTCGCGACGGCGGCCGCCGCGCTGAAGGCCGCGCGGGGAAACGGATGGGAGGGGATGCCGGACCGCGCCGCGGTCGAGGCCCTGCTCCGGGAGGGTTGGGAAGCATGAAGATCTCGCCGGGCAAGCTCTGGGGCATGCGACGGCTGGCCGACGCGTCGGGACGGTGGAAGATGCTGGCGATCGACCAGCGCACGCCGCTCTTCGCGCCGATCGCCAAGGGGCGCGGCCTGGCGGAGCCGCCCTTCGACGACATCGCGCGCGTCAAGCAGCTGCTGGCGCGGCACCTCTCGCCGATCGCCTCGGCCGTGCTGCTCGACCCGATCTATGCCTATGGCCGCGCGATGCCGGAGATCCCGGCGCAGAAGGGGCTGATCATCTCCTACGAGCATTCGGTGACGGAGAACACGCCGCAGGGGCGGAAGTCCTTCCCGATCCCGCACTGGTCGGTGGGCCGCATCCGGCGCATCGGCGGCGATGCGGTGAAGGTGCTGGTCTGGCACCGGCCCGACGCGCCGGCGGAGATCCGCGCGCACCAGGAAGCCTTCGTGCGCGACGCCGGCGCGGCCTGCCGCGCGCACGACATCACCTTCCTGCTGGAAGTGCTGGTCTATCCGCTGCCCGGCGAGGATCCGGCCGCGATGGATGCGCGGCGCGAGGAGCTTGTGCTGGAAAGCATCCGCCCCTTCACCGATCCCGCCTATGGCGTCGACATCTTCAAGCTGGAACCGCCGGGCCCGATCGGCGGCGTCCCCGATCCCGAGGGCCCGCAGGCGACGGCGTTGCAGCGCGCCTATGACCGCATGGCGGCGATGCTGCCGCGGCCCTGGGTGATGCTCTCGGCGGGCGCGGGCGCGGCCGACTTCATGCGCAGCATGCGCTACGCCTGCCGCGCAGGTGCGGCCGGCTACCTGGCGGGGCGCGCGATCTGGGCGGACGCCTTCACGCGCTTCCCCGACCTGGACGCGATGGAGCGCGAGCTGGCCACCGGCAGCCGCCGCAACCTGGACGCGCTGAACGAGCTGACGGACGCCGCCGCGACGCCCTGGCACGCGCACCCCGCCTTCCAGGGCGGCGTCGAGGCCGATGTCGAGGAAGGCCGCTTCCCCGAAGGTTACGCCGGGCCGGCGTGAGGGCGCCTTGCATGTCGGGCGGCCCGGTCCGGACCTCCGGGCCTTGCGGCCCTCGGGGCGCCTCAGCCGCGCCAGCCCAGCGCCGCGGAAAGGCCCTGCGCCGCATGCCGCACCAGCTTCACCGCGGCGGGGATGCGCGGCTGGGTCAGCTCCCGCACCGGCGCGCTGACGCTGATGGCGGCGAAGACGCGGCCGGTCTGGTCGCGGATCGGCGCCCCGATGCAGCGCAGGCCGGGCTGGTGCTCGCCCTCGTCGAGCGACCAGCCGCGCGCGCGCGTCTCCTCGAGATGCGCGGCCAGCGCGGCGGGGTGGGTGATGGTGCGGTCGGTGTAGCGCGCGAAGCCGGCAGGGCCCGCGAGGCGCGCCAGCAGCTCGGGCGGCTGGAAGGCCAGGATGGCCTTGCCGACACTGGTGCAATGCGCGGGCGCGGCCTCGATGAAGGCGGCGGGGCTGCCTTCGGCATGCGGATCGGCGCGGTGGATCACCACCGCCGCGCGGCCATCGAAGACCGCGAGATGCACGGAATGGCCCGACAGCCGCGTCAGCTGCTCCACGAAGGGCCGCGCTTCGCGGTGCAGGTCCATGTTCGCCAGCACGGTGTTGCCCAGCTCGAACAGCCGCAGGCCGAGGCGGTAGCGGTCGCGTTCGCGGTCCTGGTCGAGCAGCCCGACATCGCGCAGCGAGGCGACGAGCCGGTGCGCCGTCGCCTTCGGGAAGCCGGTGCGCGCGCAGATCTCGCCGAGCGAGAGGCTGCGGTCGCGCGTCGAGAAGCACTCCAGCACGCGCATGACCTTGCCGAGGGATTTCAGCCCGTCCTCGCCCCTGAAGCCGCCGTCCATGCCGCCTCCGTCCGTCGGCCATGGCATAGCGCGCCCAGGGTCCGTCCCGCAATGCGGAACAGCGGTCCGGATTCAGGGTTGACAGGCGCGTGCGGCGTGGCGCCACATTGCGCGGCCGGCTGCGCGCCGGGCAGGAGGAAACGGCGTTTCGACGCGACGGCATGGTCTGCCGCGCGGCCTTCTCCCTGCCCGCGGATCGCCGCCGCAGGGAGGAAGCGCAGCATGTCCCCAGGCATCGTCGAACGCGCCGCTCCGGCGCCGGACTCCGCCAGCTCGGCCGAACCGCATATGCGCCTGACCGGCATCCTGCCGCCCGTCGCGATGCCCTTCGATGCGCAGGGCGAGATCGAGTATTCCGCGATCCCCGAGCAGATCGACCTGATGGTCGAGGGCGGCGTGCGCGGCGTGGTCGCCGGCGGCAGCACCGGCGAGGGCCACACGCTGGACAGCGAGGAATTCGTCCGCGCCATGGGGGCCGCGCACGACGCCACGCGCGGCCGCGTGCCCTTCCTGGCCGGGCTGATCGTCAATTCGACGCGGGAGGCGATCCGTCGCATCCGCATGCTGGACGGGCTGCAGGTGGCGGCGCTGCAGATCACGCCGGTGCACTACCTGTTCAAGCCGACCGCCGACGCCACGGTGGACCACTTCAAGGCGATCGCCGACCACACCGACATCCCGATCCTGATCTACAACGTGATCCCCTGGAACTACCTCGGCGTGGACCTCATGCTGCGCATCATGCAGGAGGTGCCGAGCGTCGTCGGGATGAAGCAGTCCTCCGGCGACCTGAAGTCGCTGTCGGATCTCGTCTCGGGCGTGTCGCCGCGGAACCTCGTGCTGTCGGGGATCGACGCGCTGCTCTACCCGGCCTTCGCGCTCGGCGCGCATGGCGCGATCAGCGCGCTGACCACCGCGGTGCCCGGCGCCTGCGTGAAGCTGCATCGCGCCGTGCAGGCGGGCGACCACGCCACCGCGCTCGATCTGCACCGGCGGCTCGGCGCGCTGTGGAACAGCATGACGCATGACAACCTGCCGGCCTGCGTGAAGTACGTGCAGCACCGCCAGGGCCTGGGCATGTTCCATCCGCGCGCGCCGATGGACCGGGTGACGGACGCGCAGAAGGCGCGGATCGACGCGGCACTCGGCGGCCTGATCGGCTGAGCACCGCCAACGACGAACGGGGAGGGCAAGGAAGATGACGATGACCACCACGCGCCGCGGCGTTCTCGCCGCCGGCCTCGGCGCCGCCGCGCTGGCGCGGCCCGCCTTCGCGCAGGGCTGGCCGACGCGGCCGGTCAGCCTGATCGTGCCCTGGGCCGCCGGCGGCGGCACGGACGCCACGGGCCGCATCGTCGCCACGCTGCTGGAGCGCGAGCTCGGCCGCCCGGTGAACGTCGTGAACCGCACCGGCGGCGGCGGGCTGGTGGGCCACACCGAGATCGCGAATGCGCGGGCCGATGGCTACACGCTCGGCGTCATCACCACCGAGCTGTCGCTCTACCGCACCACCGGCGCGGCGCAGCTGGATGCGCGGAACTTCACGCCGATCGCGCTCTACAACACCGATCCGCAGGGCATCCATGTGCGTGCCGACGGCGCGCGCGACCTGGCGCAGCTGGTCGGCCAGATCCGCGAAAGGCCGGGCGCGCTGAAGGCCTCGGGCGCCAACCTTGGCGGCGCGTCGCATCTCGCGCTGGTCGGGCTGCTCTCGGCGCTCGGCCTGCCGGCGAATGCGGTGCCCTGGGTGCCGACGGATGGCGTCGCGCCCTCGATGCAGCAGCTGACGGCGGGTGCGATCCAGATCGTCACGACCACCATGCCGGAAGCGCGCGTGATGGCCGAGGCCGGGCAGGTGCGGACGCTGGCGATCATGAACCCGACGCGCGACGCCGCCTATCCGAACGTGCCGACGGTGCGGGAAGCGGTCGGCGCCGATTGGGCGCTGGGCGGCTGGCGCGGCATCGCCGGGCCGCGCAACCTGGCGCCCGAGGTCGCGACCCGCATGCGCGACGCGATGCGCAAGGTGGTGGCCGATCCGGAGTTCGTGCGCCTGATGGGCTCGCGCCATTTCGGCATCGAATACGTGGACGGCCCCGCCTTCGCCACCTGGCTGGAAGCGGCCGAGCGGCGCTTCGGGGATGCGGCGCGCGCCGCGGGCCTCGCGCGGTGACGGCGCGCGGCGCCCTGCCCGCCGCGAAGCGCGACCTTCTCGTGGGCGCGCTGGCGATGGCGGGCGGCGCCGCGGTGGTGTGGCTGGCCGGGCAGATCCGCGGCATGCCCGGCCAGCCCTTCAGCCCGGGCTTCTTCCCCGGGATCGTCGGCGGACTGGCCGCGCTGCTCGGCGCGGTGCTGGTGCTGCGCGCCGCGCTCGGCCGCGCGCCGCGCATCGAGGAGGACGAGGCCGCGGCGGAGGCGGAGCCGGCGCTGCGGATCGCCGCGCTGTGGGTGGCCGGCGGGATCGCGGCGATCGCCGTGTTCCTCGAGGATCTCGGCTTCCTGCCGCTGCTCGTCGGCTGGCTCTGCGGCTTCCAGATGCTGCTCGGCGTCGGCTGGGCCAGGGCGGTCGCGCTGTCGGCGGTGCTCGCCTTCGGCGCGCAGCAGGCCTTCACGCGGCTGCTCGGCGTGCCGCTGCCGCCGGGCGACTGGCTGATCACGCTCGGCTGGATGTAGCCGATGGACCAGCTGCTCTCCGCCGCGGCGATGCTGGCCGATCCGCAGCTGCTGCTGGTGATCGCGGTCTCCTGCGTCTTCGGCCTGTTCGTCGGCGCGGTGCCCGGGCTGACGGCGACGATGGCGACCGCGCTGCTGGTGCCCTTCACCTTCTTCATGGATCCGCTGGCGGCGGTGGCGGCGATCGTCGCCTGCACGGCGATGGCGATCACCGCGGGCGACATCCCGGGCTGCCTGATCCGCGTGCCCGGCACGCCGGCCTCCGCCGCCTATACCGACGAGACCTATGCGATGACGCGCAAGGGGCTGGCGGCGCAGGCGCTCGGCGCCTCGCTCGTCTCCTCGGTCATCGGCGGGCTGTTCGGCGCGGTGGTGCTGATGGTGGCGGCACCGGCGCTGGCGTCCGTGGCACTCGGCTTCTCGGCCTTCGAGTATTTCTGGCTGGCGCTGATCGGCCTGTCCTGCGCGGCCTTCGTCTCCTCCGCCGATCCGCTGCGCGGCATCCTGTCGCTGCTGATCGGGCTGTTCGTGGCGACGGTCGGGATGGATGCGGTCAGCGGCGCGCAGCGCTTCACCTTCGGCAGCACGGCGCTGACCGGCGGGTTGTCCTTCGTGCCCGCGATGATCGGCCTGTTCGCGGTGGCGGAGATCCTGCGCGCCCTGCTGAGCGGGGAGGCGCGGCGGCCCTTCGCGCAGCCGCAGAAGGTGCAGGGCGTCTTCCACGGCGTCGGCGGGCTGATGCGGCGCTACTGGAAGAACAACCTGCGCGGGTCGGTGCTGGGCACCACCATCGGCGCGCTGCCCGGCGCGGGCGGCGACATCGCCGCCTGGATGTCCTATGCGCTGGCGCGCCGCTGTTCGAAGACGCCGGAGAAATTCGGCACCGGCCATCCGGAAGGCGTGATCGAGGCCGGCGCCGCCAACAATGCCGGCCTGTCGGGCGCCTGGATCCCCGCGCTTGTCTTCGGCATCCCGGGCGATGCGGTCACCGCGATCGCGGTCGGCGTGCTGATCATGCAGGGGCTGAACCCGGGGCCGCAGCTGTTCACCAGCCAGGCGGACACGCTCTACGCGATCTACATGATCTTCATCCTGGCCAATCTCCTGCTGCTGCCGCTGGGCTGGCTGGCGATCAGGATGGCGCGGCCGATCCTGGCCGTGCCGCGGCCGCAGCTGATGGCGGCGATCCTGCTGTTCTGCGTCGTCGGCGCCTTCGCCATCAACAACAGCCTGCTCGACATCGGCGTGATGCTGGGCTTCGGCGTGCTGGGGCTGCTGATGGGCCGCGTCGGCCTGCCGGTGGCGCCGGTGATCCTCGGCATGGTGCTCGGCCCGCTGCTGGAGCAGAATTTCCTGGCGGCGATGGTGATCGCCGACGGGCGCTTCATGGGCTTCTTCGAACGGCCGGTCGCGGCGGGCCTCGGCGTGGCGGCCATCCTGGTGTGGCTGGCGCCGCTGGCGCTGATGCTGGCGCGCCGCCGCGGCGTGGTGGGGGCGGCGGCGCCCGGGTGACCGGGTTCGGCCAGGGCGCCGCGCGGCGGCGGGCTGCCTTGGCTTCGATCGGCGGGTCCTCATACTGACCGGCGGAAATGCTGACGCATTTCCCCTCAGGCGCCGGCGCTGCGCTTGGCTCGCCGCACTTGCGGCGGCTGCAAGTCAGGACTTACGCCGTCCAGTATCAGGCTGCGCGGTCGCTGCGCAGCGGCGGCTGCGGATCGCGGGCGGTCCGCCGGCAGCGCGCCTCCCACGCGCCGGGCACGCGAAGCGTCGCGCGGGCGCGCAGCATCGCCTCGGCCTCCGCGTCGCGCCCGGCGGCGAGCGCGGCGTCGATCGCCATCCGCTCGAAGAGGTCGCGCTGCGCATGGCTGCCGCCGAGCGCCGCCATCCGCGGGCGCGTCGCCGCGAACAGGTCGAGCGCGGCGCCGGCATCGCCCTGCGCGGCGGCGACCACTGCCTCGGCGGCCGTCAGGCCGAAGCGCGCCAGGATCCGCGCCTGGCAATCCGTGCCGGTCATGGCGCGGGCGCGCAGGCCGCGCAGGAAGGATTCCAGCGCCGCCTGGCGGCCGGCATGCGCCAGGGCCAGCAGGTGGTGCAGGTCGGCGAAGGCGAGGTGGTGGTCGCCGATGCGTGCCTCCGCGATCTCCGCCAGCTCCGCCCAGCGCGCCGCGCCGACCGCGACGCCCTGCGCCTGCATGCGCCACAGCAGGGAAGCGGCATTGGCCAGGTCGCGATAGTCGCCGGCCGGGGCGCCGCGCAGCCAGGCATCGTGCAGGGCGAGCGCGGCCGCCGGCTCGTCGAGGTGCAGGTGGAACAGCGCGCGGTGCCAGACGATGTGCCGCGCGAAGGTGGGCGCGGCGGGCAGCCGCGCCTCGCAGCGGCCGAGCCAGGCGAGGCCTTCGCGCGCCCGTCCGGCGGCTTCCAGCACATGCGCCACGGCGTGCGCGGCCCACAGGTCCGCCGGCTCCAGCTCCACCGCGCGGCGGCCGGCGCGCAGCGCGGCGCCGGCCGCCCCCGTCTCCTCGAGCGCGAAGGCGTGGCAGCCGAGCACGAAGCCGTAGCCCGGCAGGGCATCCGACCAGGCCGGCAGGGCGAGTTCCACCGCCAGGCGCATCCCCGCGGCGTCGCCGAGCATGAAGCGCACCGCATGCGCGAGCTTGAGGGCCGCGAGGTCCAGCGGATCGGTGGCCAGCACGCCTTCGAGCAGCCGCGCCGCGCCCTCCATGTCGCCGTCCTCCTGCCAGGCGGCCAGGGCGGCGACGAAGCTGCGTTCGCGCGCCGTGCCGCCGCGGGCCCGCAAGCCGGCGCGCGCCGCCGCCAGGCTCCGTCCCGCCTGGGCGAGGGCATCGCGGCGCGCGAGGAGGCATTGCAGGAGCCCCGCCAGGGCATGGCCAAGCACCAGCTCCGCATCGGCATCGAGCGCGGCGTGCAGATGCAGCGGCGTGTCGCCGCGATGGGCCAGCATGGCGTGGACGGCGGTGCAGAGCGCGCGGCTTGCGGCCTCGCTGCCGGTGGTCGGGGACCCGGCGGGGCCGTGCCAGGACAGGCCGGTCTCGGGGTGCCCTTGCATCGCCTGTGCTCCACAACCTTGTGGTGCAACTTCGCTGCGGTGCGGCAGGATGTTACGGGCCGGGCGATACGCGATGCGCATGGAAACCATGCGTGAACCGGCGCGAACCCCGGCGTAACGCTTGCCGCCCGGCAGCCGAAAGACGGCATGGCCGCCGGAAGAGGCGCGGCCTTCAAGAAGGAGTGTGACGATGAGGAAGGCTTTCGGCGCCCTGGTGCTCGGTGGGGTCCTGGCGGGTGCGGTCGCGGTGCTGCCGATGGGCTCGGCGGAGGCGCAGACCTATCCGCGCGTCACCGGCAGCGGCGAGAACATGGAGATCGACTACGGCCCCGGGGGCCAGCGCTCCATGCTGTTCGGCGGCGGCCGCGTGCGGATCAGCATGATGGACGGCGCCAACGTGACGCTGATGCACCTGGATGCGGAGTTCGTGCAGCAGCCGCGCGAGGGCTTCGTGCCGATGATCATCGGCTCGGGCGAGTCGCAGCAGATCGTCTATGTGCGGCAGGCGATGATCGACATGATCCGCAACGCCCGCCAGAACATGCCGCAGCGCTGATACGGCGCCCCGCGCGGGTTTCGTAACGCAGAACAGCGTTGCGAAACCGGCGGGCCTCGCCCGGCGAAAGCCTTCCGTGCCGCAAGCGGCACGGCACCCGGCCGGTGGTTTCCGGCCGGGCAAAGGCAACGGGACGGGGCGATGGAGCTGCGCGAGATCGAATATTTCCTGGCAGTCTGCCGGACGATGAACTTCACCCGCGCGGCGGAGCAGTGCGGCATCACCCAGCCGACCCTGACGCGCGGCATCCAGAAGCTGGAACGTGAACTGGGGGGTCCGCTGCTGGCCCGCGAACGCGGGCTGACGCACCTGACGCCGCTCGGGCGGCTCGCGATGCCGCAGCTGGAGGAGCTGGTGACGCGCGGCCGCAGCCTGCGGCGGCAGGCGCAGCAGCATGCGCGGCTGGAACGCGCCGACATCCGGCTCGGCGTGATGTGCTCGATCGGGCCGCAGCGCTTCAGCAGCTTCCTCAGCCGCTTCCGGGCCGACCAGCCGGGCATCGAGCTGCACCTGGCCGACGCCACCCCCGACCGGCTGGCCGAGCGCCTGCTGCAGGGCGACGTGGACGCGGCGCTGACCGTGGCGCCCGCCGCGCTGGCCGATCGGCTGCGCTTCGAGCCGCTCTACGACGAGCGCTTCGTGGTGGCCTGCGGCGCCGACCACCCCTTCGCCGGCCGCGCCAGCATCTCCATGCGCGACATGGACGGGCAGGCCTATCTGCTGCGCGTCAACTGCGAGCACCGCGAGATCCTGGCCGAGGCCCTGCGTGCGGCCGGCGCGAAGCTGGTGCTGGCCTGCCGCAGCGAGCGGGAGGACTGGATCCAGGGCCTCGCGGCGGCCGGGATGGGCGTGTGCTTCCTGCCCGAGCACAGCGCGGTGCTGCCCGGCCTGGTGATCCGGCCGATCGATGATTCGCCGACGGCGCGGCAGATCGGCCTGGTCACCGTGGCCGGCCGGCGCTGGTCCGGTGCCGTCTCCTCCTTCGTCGAGGCGGTCCGGCGCACCCGGTGGACCGCCGCATGAGGCCGCGCCGGATCGTCGGGTCGCATCGAAACCATGCGGCCTCAGGCGTGGCGGGCGGGACGCGACCTCCGAATACTCTCGCATGGTTGCGCACCGCAGCAGACGGTCGCGCCGAGGAAGGCAAAGGAGATCCGGGACGGCATCGGCGGCGCGGACCAGCCGCGTGCCGTGGCACCCGGAGGCAATGATGCGCAGATCGCGACAGGATCGGGCCGTGCTTCCGCCGGAGGGCGGGCCGGCATGCGCGCGGCCGCCGGCAGGGGCGGAGGCGCGCCGATGACGGTGCCGCCGACCCCGGCGCGCGACCTGCGCCTCGACGTGATGCGGGGATGGATGCAGGTCAGCATCTTCGTCTCCCACATCGTCGGCACCGGGCTGTTCTGGGGCATCCACGCCACCTGGGGCCTGTCCGACAGCTCGGAGCAGTTCGTGTTCCTGTCGGGCCTCGGGCTCGGCTCGGTCTTCGCGCTGAAATCGGTGCGCCAGGGCTTTGCCGGGGCGCTGCGCGACCTGACGGCCAGGCTGCGGCGGGTCTACGTGATGCATGTCAGCGTGGTGGCCGTCTTCGCGGCGCTGGTCTTTTGGGCCGATGCGCGGCTGGCGCCGGGCGAAGTCGAGCGCCTGCACTGGACCCTGCTGGCCGAAGCGCCGGCCGAGGCGGTGCTCGGCCTGCTGCTGACGCTGCACCAGCCTGACTTCACCGGCATCCTGCCGGTCTTCGTCTGGTGCATGGCGCTGCTGCCCGCCTTCATGTGGCTGGCCGGGCGCATCGGCGCCTGGGCGCTGCTGCCGCCGGCGGCGGGCTGGGCCTCGGTGCAGCTCTTCGGGCTGGAGGTGCCGGGGCTGGGCGGCACGCCGCTGGAATTCAATCCCTTTGCCTGGACCTTCCTGTTCCTGCTCGGCGCCTGGTTCGGGCGGCAGAAGCTGCTGACCGGGCGGGCGCTGCCGGCGCGGGCCTGGATGACCTGGGCGGCCGCGGCCGTGGTGCTGTTCGGGCTGCATGCGCGGCTGGTCGGCCACGGGATCGTGCCGGAATTCGGGCCCGGCGCGGCGCTGCTGGAAGGCAAGACGGAGCTGGCGCCGCTGCGCCTGCTGCACGCCCTGGCGCTGGCCTGGCTGGTGGCGCGGCTGCTGCCGCGCGAGGCGGGCTGGATGCAGGGCCGGCCGGGCTGGGCGCTGGCGGCGATCGGGCGGAACAGCCTGCCGGTCTTCTGCCTGGGCCTGTTCCTGTCCTGGGGCGCCGGGCTGCTGCTGCGCTGCTACGGCGCCGAGGCCTGGTGGCTCGATCCGATGCTGGTCGCGGCCGGCATCGCGGCGCTGGCGCTGTTCGCGGCGCGGATGGAGCAGGGCGCCGCTCGAAGCCGCGCCGCGACGGGGCGCGCCCGGTGAGGCGCGCCCCCGCCACCGGCTCAGCTTCGCCCCGCGGCGGCCTTCAGCCGGGCCAGCCAGCCGGGCAATTCGTGCCGGTGCAGCGCCAGGATCAGCGCCGACATGCCCAGCGTGAAGACCGCTTCCTTGAACAGCGTGCCGCCATCGCCGTAGGGGTCGATGCCGAGCGGGCTGACCACGTGGAAGAAGATGGCGCCCGCCATCGTCACGAAGGACAGCGCCGCGCCGGGCACCCGCGTCCAGGGCAGCAGCACCAGCACGGCCGCGATGATCTCCTGGATGCCGACGAAAAGGCGGAAGGGCTTCTCCCCGCCCGGGGTGCCGAGCCAGGTGGAGAGCGTGGTGAACAGCTCGACCGAGCCTTCGTTGCCGGTCAGCTTGTACTGCTCGTAGTAGCCGAATTCCCAGGCGATCCAGCCGGCGGCGAGCCAGGAGGCGATGCGCGCGGCGCGCGGCAGCGCGGCAAGCCCGGCCGCGCCGGTCGGCGCGACGGCCGCGGGGACGGCGGGCAGGCCGCCACCCAGCGAGGCGGTTCCGAGGGACATGCGGGCGATCCTTTCATGGCGCGGGCGTGCGCCGGGGCGATCATGGCGCGGGCGTGCGACGGGGCGATCACGCTGCGGGCAGGCGCCGGGGCGAAGCCGGGGCGCGCCGGGCAGTGTTCGCCCGGCGACGCCACGGCGTTACGACGGGGGCGCCGATGACCGACGAGGCGACGATGCTCGCAAGGCTGCGGGCCGGGGACGAGGCGGCCTTCACCACCCTGGTGCGCGCCGAGCACGGCCGGCTGGTGCGCCTGGCACGCATCTTCTGCCGCGGCTCCCGCGCCACGGCGGAAGAGGTGGTGCAGGACAGCTGGCTGGCGGTGATCACCGGGCTCGACCGCTATACCGGGGAGGCGCGGCTGGGCGCCTGGATCGCCGGGATCGTGGTGAACAAGGCGCGCACCCGCGCCGCCCGGGACGGCCGGATGGTGCCCTTCCCCGACCTGGCGCGGGAGGAGCTGGCCGCCCCCGCCCAGCCCGGCGACCCGCCCGGCTTCGCCGAGGACGGCCACTGGGCCGGCCGCGTCGATCCCTGGCACGCCGCGACGCCCGAGCGGCTGGTCGCGGACCGCGAGGTGCTGCGCCACCTGCTGGCGGCGATCGAGACCCTGCCGCCGGCCCAGCGCGCGGTGGTGACGCTGCGCGACATCGAGCAGCATGACGGGCCGGAGGTCTGCCGGATGCTCGGCCTGACCGACGGCAACATGCGCGTGCTGCTGCATCGCGGCCGGTCGAAGCTGCGGGCGGCCCTGGACCCGATGCTCCGCGCACCCCATCTGCGGCGCGGGAAGACGCCGGCCGGGGATGCGGGCGCCGTCGCGGAGGGCGCGACGGGTTCCTGACCGGCATGGGGGCCGGACAGCGATGTGGAACTGCCGGCAGGTCGAGGAGCGGGCGGGGGACCTGCTGGACAGGCGCTTGCGGATGGGGGAGCGGTTCGGCCTCTGGGCCCATCTGGCCGTCTGCCCGGATTGCCGCGCCTGG
Source organism: Acetobacteraceae bacterium (assembly GCA_027487675.1). Classification (GTDB taxonomy): domain Bacteria; phylum Pseudomonadota; class Alphaproteobacteria; order Acetobacterales; family Acetobacteraceae; genus Falsiroseomonas. Next base: position 21,674 of record JAIYDD010000051.1, read on the forward strand.
CTGCGGCAGATGCGCGCCACCGTCGCCATGCTGCGCGCCCTGCCGCCCGAGCCGCCCGCGCCGGAGACCGAGGCGCGGCTGCGGGAGGCGTTCCGCGCACGGCGCCCGGGCTGAAGGCCGGCCCGTGACGGGCCGGCGGCGCGGACCGCCTGCCGGCGCCGTGCCGGCCGCCCGCGCCGGCCGCTTGTCGCCGGATCGGGCCGGCGCGACCACGCCGACGTGCCGGCCCATGCGGCCACGCCAGGCTGCGGCGGCGCCGGGCGGCGGTTTGCTGGTTGCCCTCGTGTAACCAGCGTGCCACTGGCGGCGAAACACATCCGTCCCAGGAGCCGACAGCAGGATGCGCCCGCCTCCCCGCCCGCCGCGACAGCTTGCGTACGCGGCCATGGATCGCGGCGCCCCGGCATGGCAGGCTGGCGCGCGGGACGGTCGCCCCTTTCGCGATCGGGAGCCGGAATGCGCGCGCCGCAGGCCGCCGCCAGCCCCCCGGCTGGCCTTGGCGGGCCGCTGAGATGGACACGACGCTCGGAAGGTTCGGGCTTGCGCCTGGCCAGGCCCGCCGCATGACGGCCGCCGACGCCGCGGCGGAGCGCGACGCCCGCTGGGCCACGCTGATGGCCGCCGCCCAGGCCGGCGATGCCCGCGCCTACGAGACCCTGCTGCGGGAAGCGACGCCGCGCATCCGCGTGCTGTGCCGCGCCCGCATCCGCGACGCCGCGGAGGTGGAGGACGCGGTGCAGGACACGCTGCTGACGCTGCACCGGCTGCGCCACACCTATGACCCGTCCCGGCCCTTCGGCCCCTGGCTGGCGACCATCGCCGCGCGGCGGTCCGTCGACCGGCTGCGGCGCCGCAGCCGCGGCGCGGGGCGGGAATCGCCGCTGGACGACCTGCCCGAATCCGCCGCCGCCACCCAGCCGGAGGCCGAGCAGCGGCTTGCCGCGCGCGACCTGCGGGAGGCGGTGGCATCCCTGCCCGAGAGCCAGCGCACCGCGCTGCGGCTCGCGAAGCTCGAGGACCTGTCCCTGGCGGAGGCCTCGGCGAGGTCCGGCCTCAGCGTCGGCGCGCTGAAGGTCGCCACGCACCGGGCCTTGCACAGCCTGCGGCGGCGCTTCGGCGTCCCGGAAGAGAAGAAGTAGGATGATGCGGACCGACGACCTGATCCGCCAGCTTGCCGCCGACGTGCAGCCCGTGCGGCGGCTGCCGACACCCTGGCGCCTGGCGGCGACGTGGCTGCTGTTCGCGCTGCTGGTCATCGGCGCGGCGGTGATCGTGGCCGGGCTGCGCCACGACATCGCGCAGCGCATCATGCTGCCGGAGGAGCGGGTGAACCTCGCCACCGCGCTGCTGACCGGGATCGCGGCGGCCATCGCCGCCTTCCAGCTGGCGCTGCCGGACCGCTCGGCGCGCTGGGCGCTGCTGCCGGTGCCCTTCGCGGCCGCCTGGCTGTCGGGCCTGGGCTGGGGCTGCATGCGCGACATGGCGGAGGACGGCTCGCTCGGCCTCGGCACCAGCTTCGGCTGCCTGCGCTTCATCGTCGGCTTCGGCGTGCCGCTGACGGTCGCGATGTGCTGGATGACGCGCCATGCCAGCGCGATCCGGCCCGGGCCGGTGGCCGCGCTGGGCGGGCTGGCGGCGGCGGCGGTCTGCTCCGTCGGGCTGTCGCTGATCCACCACCTGGACGCGGCGGCGATGATCCTGCTGTGGCATGGCGGGTCGATCGTCATCGTCACCCTGGTCGCCTGGGCCTTCGGGCCGCGGGTGATGCGGGTGGCGGCGGCGTAGCGGGGCGCCGGGCGCGGCCCTTCGCGTATCTGGTGCCATGCCCTGTCGATATCCGGTCGGCGTCCGACGGCAGGGTCGGCCGGCCAGTGGATTTCGTCACTCTTTCGGGTCACTTTCCGTTGCGCGGCCAAGGCAGCGATTAGGATGTTCTCCCCTGCTTGCGGAGGACCGAAGGATGCTGCGTCACCTGGCTGCCGCCACCGCGCTCGCCGGCACCTTGCTGGCCGGCGGATGCACCCTGCCGCCGCCCCGGCTGGATGCCGAGCGCCAGTGGCGGGAGGCGATCGCCGATCTGGGGATGGTCGCCATCTACCCCGCCTCCGAGGACGTAATGGTGGGCGATGCCTTCCTGTTCGTGCCCGGCGCGCAGAATTTCGACCTGGTGCGGGTGACCTCCGCGCCGCCCGATCTGCTGGCCGAGCAGTTCTGCTGGCAGGAGCAGGACCGGCCCTCGCTGGATTCCCGGCCCTTCCCCGGCCGCGAGGCCTCGGCCGGCCAGCCGGCGGTCGCCTCCGATCGCGGCGGGGCCTCGGGCCACCTGGTCTGCCCCTCCGGCACGCCGGCTGCCGGCGGCACGCCGGTGCGGCGGCAGGATCTGCGCCGGATCGCGCCCTTCGACGTGCCGGTGGCCGCGCACCACATGACGCGGCTGCGCGAGGAAGCGATCCCGACGCTGGAGGTCGGCCGGTTCAGCCAGGGCGAGGTGGCGGGCGGGATCACCTCGGGCAATTTCGCGCTGGCGCTCGGCTTCGGCGGCAGCGCGGCGTCCGGCGTGCGGATCGAGCTGCGGCACCTGCAATCGGCCACGCTCGAGGAGCTGCGCGCCTCGCGGCTGATCGAATCGGTGCTGATCGCGCGCTACCGGCGCGCGGGGCGCGGCGGCGAGGATTTCGCCAATGCGCTGACGCCGCTGATGCTCGCGCGATCGCTGCTCTATGCCGATCATCGCAACGGCACCTCGCTGTCGCGCAGCTTCTGCGGGGCCGATTTCATCGGGCTCAACCGGACCGGCGCGCGGATCGTGCTGGCGAACCGGGTGCTCTATGCCGGCGGGATCGGCTTCGACTTCCTGTCCGAGAGCGTCGCCGCGACGCGGGTGGCGCTGGATGCGGCGGCCGTGCTGGCCGGCCGGACGCAGCCGACCGGCCTGCCCGACTTCAACCCCGGCCAGGGGGGACAAGGCGGCGGCCAAGGGGGCGGGGGCCAAGGGGGTGGGGGCCAAGGGGGTGGGGGCCAGGGGGTTGGGGGCCAGGGGGGCAACCAGGCCGCGACGGGCGCCGACGCTTTGCGGGGCGAGACCGCGCGCCTGATGGGCACCGTCAACAACATCCTCACCCTGCCCCCGGGCGGGCCGGGCCAGGCGCGCGCGCGGCTCTCGGTCGGGCGCTTCGGCAACCTCACGCTCGAACGCGAATTCGCGCGGCCGGCCGCGGTCGGCATGGGCGCGGCGCTGCACTTCCCGATCCCCGACGTGGCCGTGCCGGTGAACGAGGCGCAGATCAACGAGGCGCTGGCCTTCTGCTCGCTCGAGCACGATGTCGGCCCGCAGGCCCGGCAGGCGCTGGAGCGGCGGCTGCGCATCGGCCTCGACTGGGTCAGGTTCCTGGCCGATGAGGGTGGCCAGCGGTCCGGCGCGGCCCGGCAGCCGGTGACGGCACGGCCGGAGGGGACCTTGCCGCCGCTGCCGCCGCTGCGCCAGCTCCGCCTGCGGCCGTGAGGCCCAAGGGGGGATCAGGTCACGATCAGGTGGCGATCTCGACCAGCACGGGCACGTGGTCCGAAGCCTTCGGCCAGTCCCGCGCATCCTTCAGCACGGCATGGCTGCGCAAGGCCCCGGCCAGGTCGGGCGAGACCCAGACATGGTCCAGCCGCCGGCCGCGGTCCGAGGCGCGCCAATCCGCGGCCCGGTAGGACCACCACGTGTAGAGCTTCTGGTCCGCCGGCACGAAGTGGCGCAGCGCGTCGTGCCAGGCGCCGGCGCGCTGCATCGCGGTCAGCGCCGCGGTCTCGACCGGGGTGTGGGAGACGACGTCGAGCAGCTGCCGGTGCGACCAGACATCGTGTTCCAGCGGCGCGATGTTGAGGTCGCCCACCAGCACGGCGCGGCGGAAGCCGCCGGCGGCGTGGCGGGCGGCGGACCAGGCCGTCGCCTCCGCCACGAAGTCCAGCTTGTGGGCGAATTTGGGGTTGGCGTCGCGGTCGGGGATGTCGCCGCCGGCGGGGATGTAGAAATCGTGCAGCTCCAGCGGGCCGCCGGGCGCGTCGAGCTCGACGGCCAAATGGCGGCAATCGCCCTTGCCGCACCAGTCGGGGTCGCGGCCGTCGCGCAGCGCGAAGGGCAGCTTCGAGAGGATGGCGACGCCGTTGTAGCCCTTCATCCCGCGCACGGCGCGGTGGGGGAAGCCGAGCGCGGCGACGCCCTCATGCGGGAAGAGCTCGTCGGGGCACTTGGTCTCCTGCAGGCAGATCACGTCGGGCGAGAGCTGCGCGACGAGATCGGCCAGCAGCGGCAGGCGCAGCCGGACGGAGTTGATGTTCCAGGTCACGATGCGCAGCGGCGCCGCCTGCCTCACCAGCGCGGGCGCCGCCGGGGGGGCTGGCGCCGCGATCGGCTTCTTCCGTCCGGCCATGGCGCGCCTCAAACGATTCTGGTCCGCACCTCGCCCACGCCTTCGACAAAACCCTCGAGCACGTCGCCGCGCACCACGGCGGCCACGTTCTCCGGCGTGCCGGTCATGATCAGGTCGCCGGGTTCGAGCCGCACCAGGCCCGAGAGGTTCGCGATCACCTCCGGCACCGACCAGATCAGCTTGGAAAGGTCGGAGGTCTGGCGGACAACGCCGTTGACCTTGAGCTCGATCTTGCCCCTGGAGCCGTCATAGGACCCGTCATGCCGCACCAGCGGCCCCATCGGGGCGGAGTGGTCAAAACCCTTGCCCATGTCCCAGGGGCGGCCGGTCTTCTTCGCCTCATTCTGCAGGTCGCGGCGCGTCATGTCGAGGCCGGCGCACCAGCCCCAGACATGGTTCAGCGCGTCGGCGATGGCGATGTCCGCGCCGCCGGTGCCGATGGCGACGACCAGCTCCATCTCGTGGTGCAGGTTCTTCGACTGCGGCGGATAGGGCATGTCGGCACCGTCGATCACCGCCGAATCGGCGGGCTTGGCGAAGTAGAAGGGCGGCTCCCGCGTCGGGTCGGAGCCCATCTCGATCGCGTGCTCGGCGTAGTTGCGGCCGACGCAGAAGATCCGGCGGACGGGGAAGCGGCCGCCGCCCTGCACGGGTAGGAAGGCCTGCGCCGGCGGCGCGAACACGAAGTCGGACATGGACGGATTCCCTCGGGGCTCGGACAGCGGGGCTGTCATAGCCGGGCCGCCGGCTTTCGTGAACGCACCCGGAAGGGCCGCCCGCGCGCAAAAAAAGCGCCCGGTCAGGGGGGTGACCGGGCGCCACTTTCTTCTTCCGATCGGAATGGTCGGGCGAGCCGGCAGGGGAACCGGATCGCTCACCGGCGATAGTCTGGCCGGCGTAGGAACCCTAGCGCGGGTTGCGGCCGCAACGCAAAAGGCGATTTGGGGATTGCGGCACGCATCCGCCCTGCCGCGCCCGGGTCGCGCGGTGTTGATCGCGGCAGGGCTGGCCTGTGGCTGCGCGGCGACGCAGCCGTCAGGCGGCTTCGGCCCGCACGGGCGCCTGAAGGGGGCGGTGGCCAGCGGCCCAGGCGGCGCAGGCCGCCCCGAACGCCTCGAAGACCGAACGGCTGAGCGCATCCGTCTGCCAATCGTATTCGGGATGCCACTGCACGCCGACGGCGAAGCCCGGCGCATCGGCCACGCGCACCGCCTCGATCGTGCCGTCGGGCGCCCAGCCCTCGGCCACCAGCCGTGGCGCCAGGCGGCGGATGCCCTGGTTGTGCAGCGAGTTCACCGGCACCGCCTCCGCCCGGAAGGGCAGGCCGGCGGCGGCCCAGATGCGCGCCAGCGCCCCGTCCGGGGCCACCCGCACCGCATGCGCCTTGCCGGTGCGGACCTTCGGGATGCGCTGGTCGGAGGGGGTGGAATGGTCGAGCCGCCCGGGCAGGTCCTGGATGCGCTGGTCGAGCGAGCCGCCGAGCGCCACGTTCAGTTCCTGGAAGCCGCGGCAGATCGCCAGCACCGGCAGCCCGGCCGCCAGCGCGGCGCGGATCAGCGGCAGGGTGGTGGAATCGCGCTCCGGGTCTTCCGGGGTGCCTTCGGCATGGGCGGGACCGTCGTAGTAACGCGGGTGCACGTTCGACCGGCTGCCGGTCAGCATCAGGCCATCCAGCCGTGGCAGGATGTCGGGCACCAGCGCCTCCCCGGCCGCGGGCAGCAGCACCGGCACGCCGCCGACAGGGCCGAGGGTGACGCGGACATAGCTGTCCGAGGCGGCGTGGTTCGGGGTGGCGAAAAGCCCGAAGGCCTTCACGCAGCAGGAGATGCCGACGAGGGCGCGCATGGCGTCGAATGTCATGCGATGATGTGGCAGGATCAAGACAGCGTTTCGTCGCCGCACGTGCTTTCCGCGCATGGCTGGCGCGAGGCTGCGCAGCACCGCAAGATGGAAGCTCGCGAAGGAGGCATCGGCATGATCGCTCGTCGGGGAATGCTGGCCGCGGCCGGGGCGGCCGCGTTCGGGGGGCGCGCGCTGGCGCAGGGCAGCGCCTGGCCCGAGCGGCCCTTCCGCTGGATCGTCGGTTATCCGCCGGGCGGCGCTTCCGACACCTTCGCGCGGCTGATCGCGGGGCAGATGGCGCCCCGGCTCGGCCAGAACGTGGTGGTGGAGAACCGGCCGGGCGGCGGGGCGGTGGTGGCGAGCGAGGCGGTGGCGCGCAGCCCGGCCGACGGCCAGACCTGGATGCACGTGGACAACGGCATCCTGGTCTACAATCCGGCGCTCTACAGCCGGCTGCCCTACGATCCCGACCGCGACTTCGCGGGCGTGGGGTTCATCGGGCTGTTCCCGCTCTATGTCGTGGTGCGGCCGGACAGCCCCTGGGCGGATTTCGGCGCGCTGCTGGCGGCGTCGCGCACGCGCGCGCCGACCTATGGCACGCCGGCCGTCGCCTCCCCGCATCATCTCGCGATGGAATTGCTGAAGCGGCGCAGCGGGCTGGCGGCGGAGCACGTGCCCTATCGCGGCGGGCCCGCGGCGATGCAGGACCTGCTGGCGGGCAATGTGGACGTCGTGGTGATCGACACCGCGACCGGCACGCCCTTCATCCGCGACAACCGCGTGCGCACGCTGGTCGCGCTGACCGAGGCGCGCACGCGGCTGGCGCCCGCCGTGCCGACGGCGCGCGAGCTGGGCCATGACGCGGTGGCCTATGGCTGGCAGGGGATGAGCGTGCCGGCGGCAACCCCCGCGCCGATCGTGGCGCGGCTGGCCGAGGAGATGGGACGCGCCATGCAGTCGGACGCCATCGCGCCGCGGCTGCGCGACCTCGACATCGAATACCGCCCCTGGGGCCCGGCGGAGTTCCAGGCCTTCGTCGCGCGGGAGAACGCGCTGTGGCGGCCGCTGATCCGGGAGCTGGGCATCCGCCTCGACAGCTGAGCACGCGCTGGACGCCGCGCCGCGCCCGGGGCAAAGCCGCTGGATGAGCGAAGGCGGGAAGCGGATGCGGCGGATCGGCAGCTGGTTCGGCGGGCGTGCCGAGGCGCCCCCGCCCGCCCCCGCGCCCGCCGCGGAGGCGCCGGCCTGGCTGCGCCACGCGGCCTGGAACACCAAGGTGATGGGCTCGGCCATCGCGCGGCAGTTCTACGCGGCGGGGCTCGCGGGGGCGAAGGTGGCGCCGCAGCCGCATCCGCGGCTGGCGCGGCTGACCGGGCGGCTGGCGCGGCAGGCCGACATGGAATCGGCCTGGGCGCATCACTGGTGCGGGCGGCTCGGCATGGTGCCGCTCTACCACCGCAAGGTGTGGGAGGAATGCTTCGTCGCCCAGGCGCTGTGGGAGGCAGGGATGCTGGCGCCGCGGCGCAAGGCGCTGGGCTTCGCGGTCGGGCGCGAATTGCTGCCGGCGCTGCTGGCCGGCGCCGGGGCGGAGGTGCTGGCGACCGACCTCGACATGGAGGATGACCGCGCCCGCGTCTGGAACAAGACCGGACAGCACGCCTCCGCCGCCGATGCGCTGTTCCACCCGCACCTGGTGCCGCGCGCCGATTTCGACGCCCGCGTGCGGCTGCGCGCGGTGGACATGAACCACATCCCGGGCGAGCTGCGCGGCGGCGGGTTCGACTGCCTTTGGTCGGTCTGCTCGCTGGAGCACCTGGGCAGCCTGCAGGCCGGGATGGACTTCGTGGTGGCGGCGATGGACTGCCTGCGGCCGGGCGGCATCGCGGTGCACACCACGGAGTTCAACGTCGAGCCGGAAGGCCCGACCATCGAATCCGGCGCCACCGTGCTGTACCAGCGCCGCCACCTGGACTCGCTGGGCGACAGGCTGGCGGCGGCGGGGCACATGATGGCGCCGGTGGACTATGCGCCGGGGGATGGCGTGCTGGACCGCTTCATCGACCTGCCGCCCTACATGGACGCCCAGGGCGGCCACCCGGTGCCGGACGCGCCGCACCTGCGGCTGTCCTTCGGCGAGCATGTGGTGACCTCGGTGGGTTTCATCGTGAAGGCGGGGGGCGCGGCGGGGGGCTGAGCGCCTGGTGCGCGGCCGGGCGCGGCACGCCGGCCGCCCGCAGGCGGACACCAGCCGGCGGCGCCGCAGGCGGACACCAGTCGGCCGCGCCGCGGGCGGACACCAGTCGGCCGCGCCGCGGGCGGACACCAGCCGGCCGCGCCGCGGGCGGACACCAGCCGGCCGCGCCGCGGGCGGACACCAGCCGGCCGCGCCGCGGGCGGACACC
>JAIYDD010000074.1 GCA_027487675.1 Acetobacteraceae bacterium
CGACAGGTTCACGGCCCGACAGAGTCACGGCCCGACGGGTCACGGCCCGACGGGTTCCTGGCCCGACAGGTTCACGGCCCGACAGAGTCACGGCCCGACGGGTCACGGCCCGACGGGTCACGGCCCGACGGGTCACGGCCCGACGGTGTCACGGGCCGACGGTGTCACGGATCGACGGGTTCAAGGAGCCGGGCGCCGTCCGGCGGCCGTGTTCGCATTATGTTCAGAATGCCGACCGGAAATCCAGCGCGGCGTGCCGGCTTCGCGCAGGTCGGGCCGGCGGTGTGGCGGCGCCGCGACGTCGCCTGCCGCCCCGGCCGCGACGGCTTGGGGCTCCGCTTCCGCACGGGAGGGGGCACGGGGCTCGGCCCGTCGACCCATGCCCTGCCTCGGGCCCGCCCGCGGCGTCCAGGTCCAAGCCGCCCGCGGGCCGGGCCGGGGGTTTCCGGCGCCGGCGGGTGCGCCCGCCGGCGTGGCTTCGGACCGCCCTCCCCTCGGTTCCCCCGCCGGACGCAGCGCGCGAAATATTTAGTATGCGCTCGCGGCCTGCCGGCGCAGGAATGCCGGGATGCGCGTGACCCGGATCCCTCTGCCGCCCGCCGTGCCGGCCCGCCGGTCCGCGGGGGGCTTCGCCCTGCTGCGGGCCGCCGCCGTGCTGCTGCCCGCCATCGCCGTCGCGGGCGCCGGCATCCTCTCCTGGCGCGACGTGGCGCGGGAGGCGACGCTGCGCCTCGACCGCACGGTGGAGATGCTGCACCACCACGCGCTCGGCGTCTTCGCCACCCAGGATGCGATCCTGGTTGCCACGGCGCGCGCCGCCTCCGGCCTGGGCGGGGAGCAGCTGCGCGACAGCCTGCCTTTGCATCGGCTGCTGGCGGACCTCGCGGCGGTGGGCGGGCCGGTGGTCGGCGGCGCGCTGGTGGCGGATGGGGCCGGGCGGATCGTCTCGGCTTCCTGGGAGTTTCCGGCGCGGCCGGTCGACCTCTCGGACCGCGACTACATGCGGGCGCTGCTGCAGGGCGGGGCGGAGCGCGCGGTCGGCGTCCCGATCGACAGCCGGCCGATGGGCTGGCGGCTGTTCCCCATCGCGCGGCGCGCGGGGGGCGAAGGCCCGGGCGAGGCGGCGGCGATCGTCTCCTCCTTCTCCCCGGAGCCGTTCGCCAGCTTCTATGCCTCGGTCGTGGAATCGCCCGGCGACGTGGTGGTGCTGGTGCGCACCGACGGCGCGGTGCTGGCGCGCCACCCGCCGCTGGCCGAGGCGCCGGGCGAGGCGCCGCGCGCGGGCTGGGCGGCGCTGCTCGACCGGCTGCCGGACGGCGCCGCGCCGGTGCCGCGGCCGGCCGTGCCCTCCCCCATCGATGGCGAGATGCGGATCTTCGCGGCGCGGCGGCTGGGGGAATGGCCGGTGGCGGTCGCCTATGGGCTGGGCACCGGGGCGCTCGCCTCCGCCTGGCGGCTGCGCATGGTCGCCCCGGTGGCGGGGGGGGTGACGGCGGCGGCGCTGCTGCTGGCGCTGACCGGCCTGGCGCAGGCCGGCGCCCGCGCCCGCCAGGCCGAGGCCGAGGCGCGGGCCGAGGCGGAGGCGCAGCTGGCCCGCGCCGGGCGCGCCGCGGCGCTCGGCCTGCTGGCGGCGGGGCTGGCGCATGACGTGAAGAACCTGGTGCAGACGGTGCGCAGCGGCGCGCGGGTGATGGAGCGCCGCGCCGACGACCCGGCCGAGATCCGCCGCTGCGCCGCGCTGGTGGGCGATGCGGCGGAGCGCGGCGGGCGGCTCGTGGATTCGATGCTCGGCTTTGCCCGCGGCCGGGCCGAGGCGCCGGCCGCGCCGCTCGACCTGCATGTCGCGCTGCGCGACCTCTCGGACCTGCTGTCGCGCACCCTGGGCGGGGGGTGGACCCTGCGGGCGGAACTGCCCGATGGGCTGCCGCCGGCGCTCGGCGACCGCGCGGGGTTCGAGGCGGCGGTGGTCAACCTGGCGGCCAATGCGCGGGATGCGATGCCGGCGGGTGGCGTCATCACCATCTCGGCGCGGGCGGAGGCGCTGGCCGAGGCCGCGGCGCCGGAGGGGCCGGCGGCGGGGCTGCGCGCCGGGCGCTACCTGGTGACCGCCGTCGCCGACCGCGGCCCGGGGATGGACGCGGCGACCCTGGCGCGGCTCGGCGAGCCCTTCTTCACCACCAAGCCCGCGGGGCGTGGCACCGGGCTGGGGCTGGCGACGGTGCGGGGGTTCTGCGTGCGCGCCGGCGGGGCGCTGCGCATCGAGAGCGCGCCGGGGCGCGGCACCACGGCGGAGATCTGGCTGCCGGCGGCGTGAGGCGCGGGACCGCGTGTCCCGCCGCGGGCCTGCCGGGCGCGCCGTCAAGCCTGCGATAACCCGTTCCATGCTCCTCATGCCGCGCGGGGCCGGCAGCGGGGAGCGCGGCGTGACGACGGGACAGGACAGCGCCAGGGCAACCGGACGGCGAGGCGGCGGGGCCGGGACCGCGCGCGCCCGCGGCAATGCGCGCGGCGGCGCCTCCGCCAGGGCGCGCGCGGCCGCCGGCCCGGCGGGGCGGGGCCCGATGGGCGCCAACTTCCGGCCGAAGGATGCGCGCGGTGGCCGCGTTGCCTCCCCCGTCAGCCGGGTTCGGCGCTTGCCCCCCCCACAACCAGGGCAGCCGCCCTCGCCCGCCGTTGGCCGAAAGAACGAGCAAATCTGGTGGGTTCCAAGGGGCCGCTGCCCCTTGGCGGGGCGCCGGGGCAGAGCCCCGGCCGGAGCGCGAGGCGGAGCCTCGCACCCGCCGTCGCCGCGGCCCCCCAAGCTCGCCAGGCGAAGCTTGGCGCCGATGGCGCGGCCCCCCGTGCCGCGCGCGGCCGGGCGATGACCCCGGCCGTGCCGGACGCCGAGGCGACGCTGGTCGCCGGGTTGCCGGCGCCGGGCGCGGTGCCGGAGATCATCTCCGGGCGTTACGAGCTGCGCGATTCGATCGGCCGCGGCGCCTTCGGCGAGGTGTTCGAGGCGCATGACCGCGTGCTCGGCCGGCTGGTCGCGGTGAAGACCGTGCCGGTCGCGCGCAACCCCGGGCCGGAGCGGCGGGAGAGCGTGCGGCGCTTCCAGCTGGAGGCGCGCGCCGTCTCCCGCCTCACGCACCCCAACATCATCACCGTGCACGATTTCGGCCAGGACGAGCATTTCGCCTGGATCGTCATGGAGCTGGTCATCGGCGAGACGCTGGCCGCGGCGCTGCGCCGGGCCGGGCCGCCGCCGCTGGCGGAGACGGCGCGGGTGATGTCCGCCCTGCTGTCCGCGCTGCACGCGGCGCATGAGCGCGGCATCGTCCACCGCGACGTGAAGCCGAGCAACGTGCTGCTGGAGATGGGCCTGGAGGAGGGCCTGGGCGAGGTGCGGCTGTCGGATTTCGGGATCGCCCATACCGAGGCGGACGAGCTGACGGTGGCGGGGCAGATCCTCGGCACGCCCTCCGTCATGGCGCCCGAGCAGCTGCGCGGCGAGGCGGTGGACCGGCGCACCGACCTCTGGGCGGCCGGCGTCGTGTTCTACGAGATGCTGACCGGCGAGCGGCCCTTCAAGGGCGCGATGCCGGGGCTGTTCCACGGCATCCAGCACGCGGACCCGACGCCGCCGACACGCCTGCGCGCCGGGCTTCCGGCGGCGGTGGACGCGGTGGTCGCGCGCGCCCTGGCGAAGGCGCAAGCGGACCGCTTCGCCGATGCCGAGGCGATGGCCGCGGCGATCCGCGCGGCGCTGCTGCCCGAGCCGGCCGGCCGGGATGCGCCGCCTGCGCCCGCGGCGGGGCCAGCGCCGCCCGTCGCGGGGCCGGCGGCCGGCCCGCCGCCGCCCTCGCGCCCCGGCCGTGCGCTGGCGATCGGGCTGGCCGGCGGCCTGGTGCTCGGCTTCGCCGCCGGGCAGCTGGCCGACCGGGCGCTGGTCGCGATCGCCGATGCCGGCGGCGCCGCGCGGGAATGGCTCTGCCGGACCGGCGAGGCAGGCCGCTGAGCGCCGGCCGGGGCCGCGCGCGCAGGCGCCCCTGGCGGGCGATGGCCGGCGCCGGGGGCGGAGGCGGGCGTCGATTGCGGCACGGCATGGCGGCCTGGACCATGGCCCGCGCCGTGGCCGGCGCCGGTCGCGCCCTGTTCTATTCGGCCGCCGCCTCCCACGCCGCGCGCTTGCGGTAGAGGGTAGAGGGGCTGATGCCGAGCAGCGCGGCGGCCTTCGGGATGTTGCCGCCGCAGATGCCCACCGCACGCTCGATCGCCTCCCGCTCCACCTCGGCGAGGGGGCGGATCAGGCGTGCCGCCTCGGCGGCGGAGGGGGCGGGCAGGATGCGGGCGGGCTCCGGCGCGGGGGCGGGCGGCGGCGCGGCGGTGGCAGGTGCCGCGGCCGCGGGCGGGCCGAGCGGGAGCATCTCGGCCGTCACCCATTCGCCCTGGTGCAGCACGACCGCGGTGCGGACCACGTTCTCCAGCTCCCGCACATTGCCGGGCCAGGGGTGGGCCAGCAGGGCGGCGCGGGCATCCGGCGCGAAGCCGCGGAAGGCCTTGCCTTCCTCCGCCGCGCTGCGCGCCAGCACGGCGTCCGCGATGGCCAGCAAATCCTCGCCGCGTTCGCGCAGCGGCGGCAGGCGGACGGGGACCACGTGCAGGCGGTAGTAGAGGTCTTCCCGGAAGCGGCCGGCGCGGACTTCCTCCAGCGGGTGGCGGTTGGTGGCGCAGACGAAGCGGACATCGGTGCGGCGCGCGGCGGTGCTGCCGACCGGCTGGAAGGTGCCGGACTGGATGAAGCGCAGCAGCTTGCCCTGGAGCGAGAGGTCCATCTCGCAGAGCTCGTCGAGGAACAGCGTGCCGCCATCGGCCGCCTGGGCGGCGCCGATGCGGTCGGTGACCGCGCCGGTGAAGGCGCCGCGGACATGGCCGAAGATCTCGCTCTCGATCAGGTCGCGCGGGATGGCGGCGCAGTTGATGGCGATGAAGGGCCCGTCGCGGCGGGGCGACAGGCGGTGCACCGCCTCGGCCGCCAGTTCCTTGCCGGTGCCGCTCTCGCCGGTGATGAAGACCGAGGCGCGGGAGGGGGCGGCGGTCTCCAGCACGCGGTAGACCGCCTGCATGACCGGGGCGGCGCCGATGAAGCCCTGGAAGGCGGCGCGGCCGCTGGCCGCCGAGAGGTCCCGCACTTCCCGCCGCAGCTCGGCGCGTTCCAGCGCGTTGGCCAGCGTGACCGCCATGCGGTCGGCGGAGAAGGGCTTCACCAGGAAGTCGGCGGCGCCGGCGCGCATCGCCTCGACCGCGGTGGCGACGCTGCCATGCGCGGTCATGATCACCACCGCGACGTCGGGCTGGCCCTGGCGCAGCGCGCGCAGCACGGACAGGCCGTCGCCGTCGGGGAGGCGGACATCGAGCAGCACCGCGTCGGGGGGCGTGGCGCGGGCGGCGGCCAGCGCTTCCTGCGCCGTGCGGGCGTGCTCGGCCTGGTAGCCGGCGCCGCGCAGGAACTCGGCATAGACCGCGGCGAGGGAGGCGGTGTCCTCGACCAGCAGCACGCGGCGCGGCCGGTCAGTCACGCCAGCGCTCGATCAGGGAGGGGATGAGGATCATCAGGATGCCGATGATGGTCAGCACCGCCCAGGCCGGGGCGGCGAGGACGGGCATGCAGACATGGTCCCAGAGCCAGGGGGACACCCACCGCTGGATCAGCATCTGAAGATTGCTGACCAGCGGGGGGTGAAGTTCATACATGACGCCACCCAGGGGCTCGGCCGCACCGAACAGAACGGCGATGAAGATCGCGAGGACGATCAACAGAGCCCCCAGTGACCTCAAGCCCAAAGCCTTTCGTTTCGCAGATTCGTGTAGAGGCCTGCAACGAAGTCGCCGTAGCCGTTGAACAGGCGGGTGGGTACACGTTCGTTGCTGCCGATCAGCCGCTCGGTCGCCTGGCTCCAGCGCGGGTGGGGCACTTCGGGGTTCACATTGGCCCAGAAGCCGTATTCGCTGCTCTGCAGGGTCTCCCAGAAGCTCTTCGGCCGTTGGTCGGTGAGCACGATGCGGCTGACGCTCTTGCCCGACTTGAAGCCGTATTTCCAGGGAAACACAACACGGAACGGCCCGCCATTCTGCGGCGGCAGCGGCCGGCCGAACAGGCCGACGGGCATGAAGGACAGCTCGTTGGCCGCTTCCTCGATCGTGCAGCCCTCGATGTGCGGCCAGGGGTACCAGCTCTGCCGCAGGCCGGGCATCACGGCGGGAATCGTCGCGGTCTCGAATCGGACATACTTGGCCGAGGCCAGCGGGCCGACGAGGGAGAGCAGCTTCGACAGCTCGAAGCCGGTCCAGGGGACGGTCATCGCCCAGGCCTCGACGCAGCGCAGGCGGTAGACGCGCTCCTCGATCCCGATGCGGCGGATCAGGTCGTCCACGCCGAACTCGCCGGGGCGCTCGACCATGCCCTCGACCTTGATGGTCCAGGGGCGGACCGGCATGCGCAGCGCGGTCTGCCAGATGCCCTTGTCGGAGCCGAATTCGTAGAAATTGTTGAAGGTGACCGTGTCCCGCTCCGGGGACAGGTCGCGGCCGGGCACGTAGCGCATGTTGCGCGTGGCGGCCGGCAGGTCCGGCAGGTCGGCGGGCAGGCGCGTCCAGGGGTCGGCGGCGTCCCGCCGCGGGCCGAACAGCCACTGCGCCTGCGCGCCCGCCGGGGCGAGCATCGCGGCGCCGCCGGCGGCCATCAGGGCGCGGCGGTTCAGCACGAAGGCTTCGGGGGTGGCCTGGCTTTCGGGGATTTCCCAGCCGCGGCGGCGATGGATGCGCATGTCTGTCTCCTGGCTGCGGGGCCCGCCGCTACAGGATCGGGCAGCGCGGCGCACCGTCAAGGCGAAGGACGGGGCAGCAGCGCGGCCGGCGGCAGGTCCGGGGTGGCGAGCACGACGAAGGCCCGGTAGCGCTCCGCCTCGATCCCGTGGCGGGCGCGGACCAGGGGCCCCTCGGCGCGCCCGGAGGGCCGGGCTTCCGGCCAAGCGGGCGCGCCGCCACGTCTTTCGCTGCGGACCAGCAGCCCCGTTACGCCGCCGGGCGGCGGAGGCAGGCGGAAGAAGGCCCAGCGGGCGTCGAGCGCCACCACGGGCACGCCCGGCGGCAGCCGCAGCGCGAGCTGGGCGGCCAGGCCGTATTCCTCGGCCGCGACGAAGCCGGCGCCGGTGCGCTGCCGCTCCGCCTCGACCAGCGCGGCGAAATCGTCCCAGCCGCCGAGGCGCGCCAGGGTGGGGTCCTGGCGGCGCGGCAGGGGCACCGGGGCGAAGGCGGCTTGCAGGTAGACCAGCACGGCCAGCACGGCGCCGAGCGCGACGGCGGGGCGCCGCCACGCCAGCAGGCGCGGCGGGCAGAAGGCGGCGGCGGCGATGCAGGCCGCCGGCCAGAGGATGCCCGGCCAGTTGCCCTGCACGCGGCTGCCGGTGGCCTGCCAGAGGAACACCGCCGCGCCCGGCAGGACGAGTGCGGCCAGCAGCCCCGCCGCCGCGTCGCCGCGGCGGGCGAAGGCGCGGGCGGCGAGCGCGACGCCGGCGACGGCGAGGAGGAAGACGATCGGCGTCGCCAGGCCGAGCTGGCTGGCCAGCAATTCGCCGAGGAAGCGCAGCGTGAAGCCCGGCGCGTCATCCCCTGCCCGCCCGCCCTGCTTGGCCAAGGACGCCCAGCCGTGCGCCGCGTTCCAGGCGATGACGGGCGCGAAGGCCAGCGCCGCCAGCGCGCCGCCCGCCCAGAGCCAGGCGCTGCGCCACCAGCGCCAGGCCTCCCGGCTGGCCGCCAGCCACAGCACGATGCCCAGGCCCAGCAGCAGGGCGGTGTATTTCGACGCCAGCGCCAGCCCGGCGAACAGCCCGACCGCCAGCCACCACCGCCCGTCCCGCGTCGCGTGCAGCCGCGCCAGCGCCCAGATGCCCGCGATCCAGAACAGCAGCAGCGGCGTGTCCGGCGTCATTACCAGGCCGCCGATGCCGACCAGCAGCGTCGCGTTGAACAGCAGCGCCGCCCAGAGGCCGGGGCGGCGATCGGGGAACAGATCGTCGGCGGCGCGGGCCAGCAGGACGGAGGCGATGGCGATGGAGACCGGGCCCATCAGCCGGATGCCGAAGGCGCCCTCCCCCGCCAGCAGCGTGCCGGCGCGGATGAACAGCGCGACCATCGGCGGGTGGTCCAGGTAGCCGGGCTGCAGCGCGCGCGACCAGACCCAGTAATAGGCCTCGTCGGGCGCCAGCGGCACGACGGCGCCGATGCCGAGCCGGAGCGCGGTGACGGCGAGCAGCGCGGAAGCCCAGGGGTTCATGGCCGCGGCTTCTACAGCGGCCGGGCCGGGCCGTCAGGACAGCGCCCCTACCGCGCCCGCCAGACCAGGGTGGAGGAGACGGCGTAGTTCCACACCACCGTCAGCAGGGCGCCGGCCGCGCCGGCCAGGCCCCAGGCGAGGACGCCGTCCTCCACCAGCAGGGTCGCGATGCCGACATTGGCCGCCGCCCCGATGCCGCAGACCAGGTAGAACAGCACCAGCCCCCGCCACAGCGCCGCGCCGCTGAGCCGCGCGTCGCGATAGGTGATGCGGTTGTTGAGCCAGAAATTGGCGGTCATCGCGGCGAAGGTCGCGCCCCATTGCGCGGCGCCGAAGCCCAACCCCAACAGCCCGCCCAGCAGCCCGAGCGCCAGCATGTGCACCACCACGCCGAGGCCGCCGACGGCCGCGAAGGCCACGAAGCGCAGCGGCACCGCCCCGCCCGAGGCCTTGTCGAGCAGCAGCCCGCCGAATTCAAGCAGCACCGTGGCATCCAGCTTGGACGCGCCGTGCTCGCGCGCCCGGAAGCCATAGGGGATCTCCGCCACCCGCAGCGGGCGGCCGGCGGTCAGCAGGATGTCGAGCAGGATCTTGAAGCCGCGCCCGGTCAGGCGCGGGGCCAGCGCCTCCACCATGTCGCGCTTCAGCAGGAAG
Organism: Acetobacteraceae bacterium; assembly: GCA_027487675.1. GTDB lineage: Bacteria > Pseudomonadota > Alphaproteobacteria > Acetobacterales > Acetobacteraceae > Falsiroseomonas. Next base: position 8,969 of record JAIYDD010000074.1, read on the forward strand.
AAGCCGCTCATCGGGTCGGCGACGGGGGTGGGCAGCATGGCGCGCGCCAGCCGCGCCCCGGCATCCGACAGCGCGAAGCGGGCCGCGGAGAAGCCGGACGCCGCGCTGCCGCCCTCGACATGGCGGCTGCCGATGGCGATGTCGGCGCCGTCCTGCACGGCCGCCAGCATGGCGGGCAGGATCGCCTCGTCATGCTGCAGGTCGCCATCCATCACCGCGACGAAGGGCGCGGCGACGGACAGGAACCCCTCGATGCAGGCGGAGGCGAGCCCGCGCCGGCCGACGCGGCGCAGGCAGCGGATGCGCGGGTCGCGCGCCGCGATGCGGCGGATTTCGGCCGCGGTGCCGTCGGGGCTGTCGTCGTCGACGAAGACGGCTTCCCAGGGGATGCCGGCCAGCGTCGCCTCGAGCCGGGCGACCAGGGGGGCGACGTTCGCCGCCTCGTTGAAGACGGGGATGATGACGGCAAGCCGGGCAGGCAGGGCGGGGGCGGCGTCGGGCACGCGCGCCCCTTAGACCAGGATCGGCGCCGACAGAAGCGCGCCCGCCCGCGGCGCGGCGCCGGCGCGGGAACCCCTGGCCCGCCCGGGCTGTTCCCCCCCGGACAAGGACAGGGAGACAGCCCATGGCACGTGGCGGACCTTCGATGACGGCGCTGCTCGGCTTGCTGGCGGTGGCCGGCTACCAGAATCGCGAGCGGCTGGCCGAACTGTTCGGCCGGGTGGCGGGCACCGGCGGGCGCGCCGGCGGCGCGAGCCCGGGCGGCATGGCGGGCGGCGGCATGGCGGGCAGCGGGATGCCGGGCGGCGGCATGGCGGGCGGCGGGACCCAAGGCGGCGCGATGGCGGGCGGCGGGATGCCGGGCGGCGGGATGCAGGGCGGCGGGATGCCGGGCGGTGGGATGCCCGCC
>JAIYDD010000263.1 GCA_027487675.1 Acetobacteraceae bacterium
GACTGGCTGGACGACGACCTCTCGGCCCTGTCCCTGCCGCCGCGCTTCGCGCTGCTGGTGCCGGGCGCCTCGCCCAAGCGGCCGCTGAAGCGCTGGCCCACCGAGCGGTTCGGCGCGCTCGCCGCCGGGCTGCCGCTGCCCTCGGTGGTGCTGGGCGGCCGGGCCGAAGCGGCGATGGGCGCCGCCATCGCGGCGGCCGCGCCGGGCGCGGTGAACCTGGCGGGCCGCACCAGTTTCGCGCAGGTGGCTGCGGTCGCCCGCCGCGCCGCCTTCGCCATCGGCAACGACACCGGCCCGACGCACCTGCTGGCCGCCGCCGGCTGCCCGACGCTGGCGCTGTTCGGCGAGGACAGCGACCCGGCGCTCTGCGCCCCGCGCGGCCCGGCGGTGGCGGTGCTGCGGCACGCACCGCTGGCGGAGCTCGGCGTGGAACAGGTGCGCGCGGCGCTGGCGGGGCTGCCGGCCGGGGCGGGCTGAGGCGGAAGCCGGGCATGGCGTCGCCGCGCGCCCTCGGCGCGACGATCGTCCCCGGACCCGTCCCGCTGTTCCAGCCCCGGCGGGTCGCGCGGTGCGGTGCGCAACCGATGCCGCCGCACAGACGTCCCGGCCCGCGGCGGTGGCGCCGGAGGCACGCCGTTCATGCGCCGGCCCGCTCCCTCACCAGCCCAGCGACCTCCGCGGGGGTGCGACCGGCCGGCACCGCCCCGCCCTATCCCCGGCGGAGCTTCACCGAGAGGATGTACAGCGCCAGCGGCAGGGTGATGCCGTTCGCCACCACGAGCCCCGCCGAGCCCAGCATCAGGCCGTAGGCCAGCCACAGCACCAGCCCGGTGCAGAACATCAGCAGCATCGGCAGGCTGAAATCGCGCGCCGATCCCGTCCGCCAGGTCCGCGCGACCTGCGGCACGAAGGCCGAGGTCGTCAGCACCCCGGCCACCACGCCGAGCCATTCCAGCGCCTGCATCCCCTTCCCCCTCGTCGCGGCGGCCCCTATGCAGCCCCGCATGGCCGCCGTCCATCTGCGCTTCGAGACGCTGGAAGGTGCCGCGCTGCATCCGCTGCTGCCGGCGCTGGCCGGGCTGCGCATCGCCGTGTTCCGGGACTGGCCCTACCTCTACGACGGCGACGAGGCGTATGAGCGCCGCTATCTCCGCGCCTATGCCGATGCGCCCGGGGCCGCCGTGGTGGTCTGCCGCGACGGCGACCGCGTCGTCGGCGCCGCCACCTGCGAGCCGATGGTCCAGGGCCACGCCCCGGTTCAGGCGGTCTTCCGCGCCGCCGGGCTCGACCCGGCCGAGTGGTGCTACTTCGGCGAATCCGTGCTTCTGCCGGAGTACCGCGGGCAGGGCGCCGGCGTGCGCTTCTTCCGCGAACGCGAAGCCCATGCGCTCCGCCAGGGTTTGGCCCGCGCCGCCTTCTGCGCGGTCATCCGCGGGCCGCTCGATCCGCGCCGCCCCGCCGCCCATGTGCCGCTCGACGGCTTCTGGCGGAACCGCGGCTATGCACCGCGCCCGGACCTCGTGGTGCGCTTCGACTGGAAGGAACCCGGCGCCGCGGCGGAGAGCCCGCACGAGCTGTCCTTCTGGGTGAAGGACCTCGCGCCGTGACCCACCGATGACCGCCCCGCCGGCCCGCCCGCTGCGCCTCGGCCTGCTGCAGTATCCGGTGGAGCGCCCCGCCTCCGTCGCCGCCTGGGCCGCCAAGCTCGATCGCTGGCTCGATCAGGCGCGCGGCCGCGCGGACCTTCTCGTCCTGCCGGAATATGCCTGCGTCGAGCTCGGCGCCGCGCTCTCCGGCGCCGGCGCGGCCGCCGCGCCCGAGGCCGCCGAACTCGCCGCCATGGTGGACGCCGCGGAGGCCATCCTGGCCGCGATGCGCGACGCCGCCCGCCGCGCCGGCGCTTGGCTGCTGCCCGGCACCCTGCCGATGCGCGCGCCGGACAGCCGCCCCGGGAACCACGCGGCAAGCCGGATCGTCAACCGCGCCCCGCTCATCGCCCCCGATGGACGCCTCGCCTTCCAGGACAAGCGCGCGATGACACGCTTCGAGGCGGAACGCTGGGGCGTCTCCGCCGGCGCCGACCCGCAGGTCTTCGACACGCCCTGGGGACGGATCGGCATCTCCATCTGCTACGACGTGGAATTCCCGAAGCACGTCCGCGCCCAGGTCGAGCAGGGCGCCTGGCTGGTCCTCGCCCCCTCCTGCACCGACAGCCCGGCTGGCTTCACGCGCGTGCGGGTCTCGGCCGCCGCGCGGGCGATCGAGAACCAGTGCCTGGTCGCCATCACGCCGACGGTGGGCGACGCGCCATGGTCCGCGGCGCTGGACACCAATCGCGGCCACGCGGCGGTCTTCTGCCCGGCGGATCGCGGCTTCCCGGATGACGGCGTGCTGGCCGCCGGCGTGATGGACGCGCCGGGCTGGGTGTTCTGCGAACTGGACCCGGCGCGGATTGCGCATGTGCGGGACCACGGCGCGGTGCGGAACCACCGCGACTGGCCGCGCGGACCGGTCGCGCCGCCGCGGCCCGCGATGTTCGGCTGACGGGCGCCGTGCGCAGCGTTGCCCGGGGCGAGGCCTCGCCCCTCCCGCACCCGGCCTCGCCCGCAGCCGGGGCTCCGCCCCTCCCGCACGCTCCCTCAGAACGGTTGAACGGCCCTCGCGCCCCGCGCATCCGGCGGCCGGACCCGGAGGCGGGCGCCGGCGGGCCACCCACGCCGCGGCCACCGCGCGACAGCGCATCGACCAGGGCCGGGTGAATGGGCGACACGCTTGTCTACATCGTCGCCGGCGAGGCCAGCGGGGATGCGCTGGGCGGGCGCCTCGTCGCGGCGCTGCGCGACCGCCGGCCCGCCTTGCGCTTCGCCGGCATCGGCGGCGACCGCCTGGCCGAGCAGGGCATGCCCTCGCTCTTCCCGATGCGCGAACTGGCGCTGATGGGCCTGGTCGAGGTGCTGCCCAACATCCGCCGCCTCGCCCGCCGGATGGACGAGACGGTGGCCGACATCGCCGCGCGCCGCCCGGCGCTGCTCGTCACCATCGACAGCCCGGGCTTCGCGCTCCGCCTCGCGGCCCGCGTCCGGCGCCTCGGCATCCCGGTCCTGCACTACGTCGCCCCGCAGGTCTGGGCCTGGCGGCCGGGACGCATCCGCAAGATCGCGTCGCGCATCGACGGCCTGCTCTGCCTGCTGCCCTTCGAGCCGCCGGTCTTCCAGGCCGCCGGCATCCCCACCACCTTCGTCGGCCACCCGGTGCTGGAAAGCGGGGCTGCGGCCGGCGACGCCGCCCGCTTCCGCTCCCGCCACGGCCTGGCGCCGCAGGACCGGCCGGTCATCGTCATGCCCGGCAGCCGCCGCATGGAGGTCCGCCGCCTGCTGCCCCTGTTCGCCGAGGCGCTGCGCCGCGCCGGCACCCGCCTGCCCGGCCTGCGCCCGGTGATCGCCGTCTCCCCCGTGGTGGCCGAGGCGGTGCGCGCCGGCACCGCCGACTGGCCGGCCCGCCCGATCCTGGTCGAGACGCTCGCCGACAAGCACGACGCCTTCGCCGCCGCCGAGGCCGGGCTGATCAAGTCCGGCACCTCCAGCCTGGAACTCGCCGTCGCCGGCGTCCCGCACCTGGTCGCCTATCGCGTGAACCCCGTGACCGCCGCGATCGTGCGGCGGCTGGTGCGGGTCCGCTTCGCCTCGCTGGTCAACCTGCTGGCCGGGCGCGCCGTCGTCCCCGAATACCTGCAGGAAGGGGCGACGCCGGATACGCTCGCGCAGGCCCTGCTCGGCCTGCTGACCGAGCCCGCCTGCGCCGCCGCTCAGCGCGCCGGCTTCGCCGAGGTGCTGCGCCAGCTGACCCCACCCGAGGGCACGCCGAGCGCCGCCGCCGCCGCGGCGGTGCTGGCGATGCTGCCGCCCGCCGGACGCTGACCCCGGCAGGGGCGGGCGGCGGGCCGGGGGCCATCGCACCCGCCGCCCGGTGCGGCCGCAGCGCGCCATGCCTCTCGCCGGAAGGTGTGCGCCGCGGCGTCCGACCCTCGGTTGCCGGCGCGGCGGGGCCGGTGCGACAACCCGGCCGGGCGCCGCCCGGCGGCTGGCCCCGGGAGCCCTTCGATGCGCGCCAACCTGCCCTGCCTCGCGCTGCTCGGCGTCGTGCTGCTGCCCGCCGCCGCGCGCGCCGCCTGCCCCGCGGAGCCCGACGCCTGCACGCATGTCGCCTTCGTCCTGGAGAACGACGGCGTCTCCGGCCGCGACCAGAACTACACCAACGGCTTCCTCTTCGCCTGGAGCAGCCGCGCCTATGCCCCGCCCGCCTTCCTCGACCCGCTCGCCGGCGTCGCGCGGCAGGCAGTGGCGGAGGGTCAGCTGCGCTGGGGCCTGTCGTTCGGCCAGAAGATCTGGACGCCTGAGGACACGGCGGCGCGCATCCCCGACCCGCGCGACCGGCCCTATGCCGCCTGGCTCTACGGCGCGGCAACGCTGCTCGCGATCGGCGAGGACCGGCTGTCGAGCGTCGAGCTGCAGCTCGGCGTCGTCGGCCCCTCGGCGCTCGGCGAGCAGGTGCAGAACACCACCCACCAGGCGCTGCGCATCCTGGAAAGCAATGGCTGGGACCGCCAGATGCGCGACGAGCCGGGCGCCAACCTGGTGGTCACGCGCCAGATGCGCGGCGCCATCCGCCTGCCGCCCGGCGACCTGTCCTTCGGCTGGGTGCCCACGCTGGCCGCCAGCCTCGGCAACGTGCAGACCTATGCCGCGGCCGGGCTGATGCTGCGCTTCGGCAATGCCCTCGGCGCCGATTACGGCCCACCGCGGGTGCGCCCCGCAAGCGCCGGCACCGTGTTCTTCGAGCCGCCCCAGGGCTTCGGCTGGTACGTCTTCGCGGGCCTGGAGGGGCGCGCGGTGCTGCACGACATCTCGCTCGACGGCAACACGTGGCGCGACGGGCCCTCGGTGGACCGCGAGGTCTGGGTGGGCGATGCCAGCGCCGGCATCGTCGCGATGCTGCGCAACGCGCGGCTGACGCTGACCTTCACCCAGCGCTCCCGCGAATTCGCCGCACAGCGGGAGCCCTCGCGCTTCGGCTCGCTCAGCCTCGCCTTCCGCTTCTGACGCGGTTGCGGCAGCCACGCGCGCTGCCAGGCGAGCGCGCCCGAGGGCGCGTGCGCAAGGTCCGTCCATTGGTGCGCGGCGCCTGTCCGCGCCGCGGATCGCGCAGGCGTGTGGCCCGCCCACGCGGACGCGAAGCGGTTCGGTTCGGGCGGCCATCGTATAATGCACGCATGGAACACGCCCCGGAAAGCTTCGAGGCAGGACTCCTTCGCCTCATCCCGCAACTGCGCATCCAGGCGCTGGGCCTGGCGCGCAACCGCAGCGCGGCGGAAGACCTCGTGCAGGACACGCTTGCCAACGCGCTGGCGGCGCGGGCGAGCTTCGCGCCGGGCACCAACCTGGCCGGCTGGCTGCACCGCATCCTGCGGAACCGCTTCATCAGCGACCGGCGCCGCAACCGTCCCGCGACGGAGCTGGACGCGGCGCCGGAAGCGGCGCTCGCCGCACCCGCCGCACAGGAGCACCGCCTGCAGGTGAAGGAACTCGGCCGAGCCCTGGCCGGGCTTCGCCCGGACCAGCGCGCCGCCCTTGCGCTGGTGGCCATGCAGGGCCTGTCCTATGCCGAGGCCGCGGCCGCGACAGGATGTGCGCTCGGGACGGCGAAAAGCCGCGTCTTCCGCGCCCGGCTGCGGCTGGAGGAAAGCCTCGCCGGCCGCCCCCCCGCACCTGCCGCGCGCGCCGCGCCGGCGCGCGGGCCCTGGCCGGCGCGCCGGCGCGGCAACGGCCGGGCTGCAGGCGTGCCGATTCCCGCATTGGGAGGTTGACCAAACCGCCCCCGCGGTTCAAGTAGCAGTCGCCGCGCGGCACTGCCACGCGTGCAGGCTGGCGCGCGCCGGGGGGTCTCCGCAGGGAGGATCCCGCAGCGCCCCCGGCCGGGGTCCTGGCCGGGCGGACGCCGTCCGGCAATCACCTTTGCTTCCCTCAACGCGGGCGGTGGTGCCGGACGGGCATCGCAGCCAAGTCGTCGCACCCCGGAATGGCGCGGCGCAGGACGGGAGGAACGGGCAAAGCCCCGCCTCCCCAGGACAGAACACCGCATGGCAAGTGCCGCCGCTTCCCACCCCGACGAGGATTTCGCCTCGCTCCTCGACGCCTTCATGGGCGAGGATACCGGCTTCGCCGGCTCGATCGTCTCCGGCAAGGTGGTCCGGATCGACGACGACGTCGCCGTGGTCGATGTGGGCCTGAAGTCCGAAGGCCGGGTGCCGCTGCGCGAATTCGCCGGCCCCACCGGCAAGGCCGAGCTGAAGGTCGGCGACACCGTCGACCTCTACGTCGTCCGCTACGAGGACCGCGACGGCTCCATCGTCCTGTCGCGCGAGCGCGCGCGCCGCGACGAGGCCTGGGCCGTGCTCGAGAAGGCGTATGAGGCGCGCGAGCGCGTCACCGGCATCATCTCCGGCCGCGTCAAGGGCGGCTTCACGGTGGACCTCGGCGGCGCCATGGGCTTCCTGCCCGGCAGCCAGGTCGACACCCGCCCGATGCGCGACGTGGGCCCCCTGATGGGCCGCCCCGAACCCTTCCAGATCCTCAAGATGGACCGCGCCCGCGGCAACATCGTCGTCTCCCGCCGCGCCGTGCTGGAAGAAGCCCGCGCCGAGCAGCGCGCCGAGCTGGTCCAGGGCCTGAAGGAAGGCATGGTGCTGGACGGCGTGGTGAAGAACCTCACCGAATACGGCGCCTTCGTCGATCTCGGCGGCGTGGACGGCCTGCTGCACGTCACCGACATCGCGTGGCGCCGCGTCAACCACCCATCCGAGGTGCTGACCATCGGCCAGCCGCTGAAGGTGCAGGTCATCCGCTTCAACCCGGAGACCCAGCGCATCAGCCTCGGCCTGAAGCAGCTGATGGCCGATCCCTGGGACGGCGCCGGCACGCGCTACCCGGTGGGCGGCAAGTTCGCCGGCCGCGTCACCAACATCACCGACTACGGCGCCTTCGTGGAGCTGGAGCCGGGGATCGAGGGCCTGGTCCACGTCTCCGAGATGTCCTGGACGCGCACCAACGTCCACCCGGGCAAGATCGTCGCCTCCTCCGAGCAGGTCGAGGTGGTCGTGCTGGACGTGGACGAGGGCAAGCGCCGCATCTCGCTCGGCATGAAGCAGGCCGCCGGCAACCCGTGGGAGATCTTCCTCTCCACCTATCCGCCGGGTGCCGTGGTGGAGGGCGAGATCCGCTCGATCACCGAGTTCGGCCTGTTCGTGGCCCTGCCGGGCGGCGAGCTGGACGGCCTCGTGCATGTCTCCGACCTGTCCTGGGACGTGGCCGGGGAGCAGGCGCTGGCGGGCTACCGCAAGGGCGACAAGGTCTCCGCCAAGGTGCTGGACGTGGACGTGACCAAGGCGCGCGTCTCGCTCGGCATCAAGCAGCTGCAGTCCGACCCGGCCGGCGACGCGCTGAGCCGCATCCGCAAGGGCGATGTGGTCACCTGCGTCGTCTCCAAGATCGAGTCGAACGGCATCGAGGTGAAGGTCGAGGACGTGCTGACCGGCTTCATCCGCCGCGCCGAGCTCGCCCGCGACCGCGAGGAGCAGCGCCCCGAGCGCTTCGCGATCGGCGAGAAGGTGGATGCCCGCGTCACCGCGGTCGACCGCGACGGCCGCCGCCTGGCCCTGACCATCAAGGGCAAGGAAGTCGAGGAGGACCGCGCGGCGCTGGCCCGCTACGGCACCTCGGACAGCGGCGCGTCGCTGGGCGACATCCTGGGCGCGGCGATCCGTCGCCGGACCTCGGGCGGCGAGGAGTGATCCCGCGCCTCCGGCCCGTCGCACCGTGCCAGCCCGGCAGGAGGGCATGGTGAGCTGGGCCGGGGGAAGGTCCGGTCGGCAGCGCCCCGACAGGGGGCGCTCGATCTGGTCCGCCGACCTGTCGGAGGCGGCGCGCGCGGGGGGAACCGCGCGCATCGCCTGCCGGCAGGAAGACCACCGCGCGCTGCGCGAGGAAGCCGGGCGCATCGGCGCGGCCGAGGATTGCGAAGTGGCGGTGGATATCTCGACGCCGCGGCTGGTCGCGGTGCGCTTCACGCGCCGGACGGGCTGACCGGACGGAAGCTGCGCAGCGGCCGCGCCGGTACGCCGGCGACCCGCGCGCCATCCGGCAGGTCGCGCACCACGGCGGCGCCGACCCCCACCACCGCATCCGTGCCGATCCGCACCCCCGGCCGCACCGCCGCGCCGGCGCCCACCAGGCTGCGCGCGCCGACCCGCACATCGCCCGCCAGCACCGCCCCCGGCGCGGCATGGGCGCTCCTGCCGAGCAGGCCATCATGCTCCAGGATCGTGCCGGTGTTGAGGATGGCCAGCGCCTCCAGCATCGCCCCGGCGCCCAGCACGGCGCGCGCCATCACCACCGCGCCCTGCCCGATCACGGCGCTCGGCGAGACCAGCGCGGCGGGGTGAATGCAGGCGGGCAGCGCATAGCCCAGCGCCAACAGCCGGGCGCCCAGGTGATCCCGTGCCGAATTGTCGCCGATGGCGACGACGGCGGCGGCGAACCCCTCAGCACGCAGCACCGCCAGCCGGTCCTCCCCGCCCAGCACGGGCACGCCCAGCACCGGGCCGGCGGGCGGCACCGCATCCACCAGGCCGGCGGGCGCCAGGCCGGCGGCGCGCAGCGCCTCGATCACCACCCGCGCATGGCCGCCGGCGCCGACCAGCAGCAGGGGCGGGGATGCGGCGGTCAATCCACCGTCGCCCGCGCGTCGCGCACCACCTGCCCCCAGCGCGCCACATCGCGTTCCTGCACGGCGCGGAATTCGCCGGGCGTGCGGACCGTCGGCGGCTCGATGCCCTGGTTCTCGACCAGCCAGCGGCGGAATTCCGGCTCCTCGATGATCTTCACGATCTCCTCGTTCAGGCGGCGGACGATCGGCTCGGGCAGGCCGGCGGGGCCGAAGACGCCGTACCAGGTGGTGCTCTCGAAGCCGGGCAGGCCGCAGGCCTCGGCCACCGTCGGCACGTCGGGCAGGGCGGCGATGCGGGCGCGGGTGGTGACGGCCAGGCCCCTCACCTGCCCCTGCTGGATCATGCCGATCGCCGGGCCGGTCTGGTTGAAGAACAGGTCCACCTGCCCGCCGAGCAGCGAGGTGACGGCCCCGCCCTGCCCGGGGAAGGGCACATGCACCATGTCGAGCCCGGCGGCCGTCGCGAACCGCACGCCCGCCAGGTGGGTGGAGGCGCCGTTGCCGGTGCTCGCGTAGTTCAGCGCACCCGGCCGCGCGCGGGCGGCGGCGATCACGTCCGGGCAGGCGCGCCAGTGCGGCCGGTGCTGCGGCGAGACGGTCAGCACGTTCGGCACGTCGCCCAGATGGGCGATGGGCGTGAAGTCGCGCAGCACGTCGAAGGGCAGGCGGCGGTAGAGGGTCTGGTTGATGGCATGCGTGCCGGCCGTGCCGAACAGGATCAGGTAGCCATCCGGCCGCGCCTTGGCGACGACGTCGGAGGCGATGTTGCCCCCCGCCCCCACCCGGTTGTTGACCACCACCGGCACGCCGAGCGCGCGGGATAGCGGCGCCGCCAGCCGGCGCTGGTAGCTGTCGACGCCGGAGCCGTTCGGGAAGCCGGCCAGGAACTCGATGGGGCGGGAAGGCCAGGGGCCTTCCTGTGCCGCCGCTTCGTGTTCCGGGACCGCGGTGAGAAGGGCGAGAAGGGGCAGCAGAAGGCGGCGGGACAGGCGCATGGCGGCGGGTTCTCCGGCGGGCGTAGGGTGCCTGCCATCATCGGCGCATGGCGTCGCCGCGCAAGTGCGGCCGCCCTGGCCAACCCAAGGGGTCCAGGGGCCTTTCGGCCCCTGGCCGGGAGAGTACGAGAGGGGCGGAGCCCCTCTCGGGCCGCCCCGCGCCCCCTGCTATCCTGGTTCCCATGATCGATCCGACCCAAGCTCCGCGACTCGCCCGCGGGGGGAAGAGCATCTACGGCGCGCCGCTCGGCATCCTGATGCTGGAAGCGCGCTTCCCGCGCATCCCGGGCGACATGGGCAATGCGCTGACCTGGCCCTTCCCGGTGCTGTACCGCGTGGTCCGCGGCGCGACGCCGGAGCGCGTGGTGCTGGAAGGCGCGCGTGGCCTGCTGCCGGATTTCATCGCCGCGGCGCGCGACCTGGTCGATCTCGGCGCCGAGGCGATCACCACGAACTGCGGCTTCCTGTCGCTGTTCCAGGCGGAGCTGGCGGCGGCGGTGCGGGTGCCTGTCGCCACCTCGGCGCTGCTGCAGGTGCCCTGGGTGCAGGCGATGCTGCCGCCGGGGCAGCGTGTCGGCGTGGTGACGGTCAGCCGGGGATCGCTGACGCCGGCGCATCTGGACGCCGCCGGCGTGCCGCGCGACGTGCCGGTGGAGGGCACGGAAGACGGGCGAGAGTTCTTCCGCGTGCTGATCAAGGCCGAGAAGCACGACATGGATGTCGCGCTCGCCGAGCAGGACATCCTGGATGCCGGCCGCGCGCTGGTGGCTCGGCACCCGGAGGTCGGCGCGGTGGTGCTGGAATGCACCAACATGCCGCCCCATGCGGCCGCCCTGCAGGATGCGCTCGGCTTGCCGGTCTACGACATCACGACCATGGTCGCCTGGTTCCACGGCGGGCTCAGGCCCCGCCGCTGGTAGGCGACGGGCGGCTCAGCGCGAGGATTGCTGGCGCAGTGCCAGGCCGAGCAGCTGATGCGCTTCCGCGACCGGATCAGCGTCGGCGATGCGCGGCATGTCGGGCGCATCGAGATCCCGCGGGTCCGGCAGCGGGCCGAGGGCGGCTTCCAGCGCGCGCTCGACGGCGTCCCGCAGCGCCTCGTACTCGCCCACCGCGGCGCTGCGCTGGGCGGCGAGGCTGACGATCCCGGCGACAGCGGAGATCAGGGCGTAGGTCAGCCGTGGCGGGGGAGCGGCGCGCTGGCTTTCGCGTCTTCCGATCAGGAGCGGAGGCTGGAGAGGCGCGGCGGGCGAAGCGGCGAGGTGGGGGATGGGCATCGGCGGTCCCTCCCGGCGAGGATCGCCGGTAGGAGATGCTTCCGCCCAGCGAATGAACGAGCGGTTAAGCGATCCCGCCGTTTCAGGACTGCCGGAGGAAAAGTGGTTAATTCGGTGGCCTGCCGCTCAGAAATCGGCAGCTTCCGAAAGCGGGAGGGCGGGCAGCTCTCGGCCCGACGGGTTCGCGCCAGCGCCAAAAACGCACGAAGCCCGGACCGTCTCCGGTCCGGGCCCCTGTGCCTGACGGATCAGGCCGGATCAGTCGCGCAGGCTGACGGCCTGGCGGCCGCGCTGGCCGTCCCGGACATCGAGGGCGACCTTCTCGCCCTGCTGGATGTCGGCGCGGCCGGCGCGCTGCAGGACGGAGGAGTGCAGGAACACGTCCTGCCCGCCATCATCCGGCGTCACGAAACCGAAGCCGCGGACCTGGTCGAACCACTTGACGGTGCCGTTCAGGGCGTAGGTCGGGCCGCCTTCGTCGCGGCCGAAATCGCGCCGCGGCGGACGATCGCCGAAGCCGCCACCACCACCGCCGCCGCCGCCGCCGAAGTCGCGACGCGGCGGGCCGCCGAAGCCGCCGCCACCGCCGCCGCCGAAGTCACGTCGGGGCGGGCCGCCGAAGCCGCCGCCGGGCGCGCCGAAGTCGCGCCGGGGGGGCCGGTCGCCGAAGCCGCCGCCGCCGCCGAAGTCGCGCCGCGGGGGACGGTCACCGAAGCCACCGCCGCCGCCGCCGAAGTCGCGCCGCGGGGGCCGATCGCCGAAGGGCCGCGGGGCGCCACCGGCGCCGCCACCCGGGCCCTTGGTCACGCCCATGATCCGCGTGACGAGGCGACGGCCCTGGCGGTCCGTGCCGATCTCGCAGTTCAGCTTGTCGCCCGTCTCAGGCGGCTCGATGCCGGCCTGGGTCAGCGCGGAGGCGTGGAAGAAGACATCCTGTCCATCGGGTCCCAGCACGAAGCCGAACCCCTTGCGGGCGTTGTACCACTTGACTTCGGCCTCGATGGGGCCGGTATCGCCCTGTTGGTCGTCGGGAAACACGTTGCTACTCGATCCGTCAGCGTGGACACGACCCGACACGATGCAGGGCCGCCGCGCGGAGCATGGCAGCCCCGCACCAGATTGGCCAGCATAAATCGTCGTCAATGGAAGCGCGAGGGGCGGAACGGCGCGATTTCGATGCGCGGTTGCTCACCGGCCAGCAGCGCCGCCACCGCCTGCCCCGTGCGCGGCGCGGCCACCAGCCCGACATGGCCATGGCCGAAGGCCAGCAGCACGTCCGGCGTCGCCGCCGCCGGGCCCAGGCAGGGCAGCCCGTCCGGCATGGAGGGGCGGTGGCCCATCCAGACCTTCACCCGCTCTGCCGGCAGGTCGCGCGGCAGGCCGGGGAAGCTGCGGAGCAGGTGGTCGCGCAGGATCTCCGCGCGCTTCCAGTTCGGCGCCGCCTCCAGCCCCGCGATCTCCACCTGCCCCGCGCAGCGCAGGCCGCGATCGGTCCAGGTGACGGACATCTTGCCGTCATAGGGCATCATCGGCGTGCGCGGGCCGACCGGCGGGTCGAGGACCATCGCGTGGTAGCCGCGCTCGGTCTCCAGCGGCACGGGGCTGCCGGCGGCGGCGGCGAGCCGCTTCGAATGGGCGCCGGCGCAGATCACGGCGCGGTCGGCCGCGATCTCCCCGCCTTGCATGGTCACGGCGCGCAACCGGCCATCCGCGATGCGGAAGCCGGTGGCGGCGGCGCGGCGCAGTTCCGCCCCTTCCGCCCGGGCATGGGCGACCAGCGCCGCGACATAGGCGCCGGGGTCGCGGCAATGCCCGCCTTCCTCCACCAGCACGCCGAAGCCGTAGCGGCGGTCGAGCTCCGGCTCGCGCTGGCGCATCTCGTCGGCGTCGAGTTCCAGCCATTCGATGCCGACCTTGCGGCGGATGCGCCAGGCCATGGCTTCCGCTTCGAACTGCGCGCGGCTTTCGTAGATGTACATGCAGCCGCGGCGCTCGATCAGCCGGCCGACGCCGGCCTCCTCCGCCAGCGCCTTGTGCAGCGCGGGCGCGTCGAACAGCAGCGGGCGCAGCGCCCGGGCGGTGGCTTCCACCTTCGCCTCGGTCCAGCCGGCCAGCAGGTAGCGGACCAGCCAGGGCGCGACCCGCGGCAGGTAGGACCAGCGGATCGCCAGCGGGCCGAGCGGATCGGCCAGGAATTTTGGCAGTTTCTTCCACAAGCCGGGGCCGGAGGGCGGGATGACCGACATCGGGCTCAGCCAGCAGCCATTGCCGTAGGACGCCGCCTGCTCGCCGCCCGGCTCGCCCGGCTCCAGGATCGTCACGGCAAGGCCGCGGCGCCGCGCCTCGATCGCGGTGACGGCGCCGACGATGCCGGCGCCGATGACGACGACATGCGCGCTCATCTCGCCGGCCCTGCCATCACCCGCCCCGGATCGCCCTGGCCGAGCAGCGAGACATGCGCCGAGACCACCCGCCAGCCGAGGCCCGGCAGCCGCGCCATCACCTTGGTCTCCCGCCCGATGAGCCCGGTGCCGACGCGCTCGTATTCCAGATGGGTGCAGGCGAGGTCGTGGCCGAAGGCGGTGATCCGCACCTGGCGCTGCACCCGCTGCGCATACTTGCCCACCGAGGCGCGGAAGGCGCGGATCGCGGCATGGCCGTAGAGGATCTCCGTGATGCCGAAGCGGACGGTCCGCGCATCCTCCCAGAAGATGTGGTCCAGCACCGCCGTGTCGTTGGCCATCAGCGCGGCCTCGTAGCGGTCGAAGACCTCCCGCACCTCCGCCAGCACCGCCGGGTCGTCGATCAGCACCCCTGCCCCTCCGCATCGCATCCGGCGGCCAGCCTGCGACGGCGAAGTTGCCGGGGGAAGCGGGCCGGCGAAATTCGCGCGGGCCTGCCGAAATCCGGCTTCACGGAGGCGTGATTTTGGACGTATACAATACGCCGTGACCCGGCGGGACCGCGCCGGGATCCCCACAGGAGCCCGAGATGCTCGACGCCGCCCTGGCCCCGCTGGCCACCCTCGCCCCCCATCACGGCTTCCTCTTCGCGACCGGCATCGAGAACAGCGCGCCGACCATCCAGGGCGGCAGGCTGCGCCGCGACCAGATGGCCGAATGCGGCCATTACGACCGCTGGCGCGAGGATCTGGCGCTGGTCAAGGAGATCGGCTGCGACGCGCTGCGCTACGGCCCGCAGCTGCACACGGCCTTCCGCGCCCCGGGCCATTTCGACTTCGCCTTCGCGCAGGAAGGCTTCGCCGAGCTGAAGCGCCTCGGCATCCGCCCGATCGTCGATCTCTGCCATTTCGGCGTGCCGGACTGGATCGGCGATTTCCAGAACACCGACTTCCCCGAGCTGTTCGCGGGCTATGCGCGCGCCTTCGCGCAGGCGTTTCCCTGGGTGCAGCTCTACACCCCGGTGAACGAGATGTTCATCACGGCGGTGTTCAGCGCCAAGTATGGCTGGTGGAACGAGCAGCGCCACGACGACCGCAGCTACGTCACCGCCATCCGCAACGTGGTCAAGGCCAATGTGCTGGCGATGCGCGCGATCCTGGAAGTCCGCCCCGACGCCATCTTCGTGCAGTCCGAGAGCACGGAAGCCTTCCATGCCGAATGCCCCGCCGCCATCCCGCATGTCGAGCACCGCAACGCGGAGCGCTTCCTGACGCTCGACCTGAACTACGGCAAGCGCGTGGACAGCGCGATGTACGAGTTCCTCATGGACAACGGCATGTCGCGCGCGGACTACCATTTCTTCCTGCGGGAAGCCCCGGCGCTGCGCCGCCACTGCGTGATGGGCAATGACTGGTACTGGACCAACGAGCACATCCTGGACGCCAACGGCCATGGCCGCGCCGCCGGCGAGGTGTTCGGCTACGACACCGTCACCCGCGACTACCACGCGCGCTACGGCCTGCCGGTGATGCACACCGAGACCAACATGGACGAAGGCCCCGCCGGCGACGAGGCGGAGCGCTGGCTGTGGAAGCAGTGGTCCGGGATCATGCGGCTGCGCCGCGACGGCATCCCGATGCTGGGCTTCACCTGGTACTCGCTGACCGACCAGGTGGACTGGGCGCATGCGCTCCGCGAGCAGCGCGGCGAGGTGAACCCGCGCGGCCTGTTCGACCTGGACCGCAAGCCGCGCCGCGTCGGGCTCGCCTACAAGCGCCTGATCCAGACCTGGCGCGAGGTGCTGCCGACGCAGTCCTGGTGCCTGACCGTGCCGCTGGCCGCCTGATCCGCCGGCGTCACGCCGGCCCGGCGGAGGCGCGGACGGCGCGCAGCACCTCGGTCAGCAGCGCCGCGTCGGTGCCGGGCGGGATGCGCAGCGCCGCCCCGGCCAGCGCCAGCTCGATCGCCGGCTGGTCCTGCGATGCGGCCGGCGCGACCGCGGCGAGCCAGCCGGCCGAGAGCCGTTCCGCCAGCGCCGCCGGGCCGCGTTCCGCCGCCACGAATTCGCGGCCGCGCGCGCCCTGCGCGTCGTAGTCGGCCGGGCTCGCCCAGAGCCGCCGCACGGTCGCGACCACCTCCCGCGGCTCGCGGTAGAGCGCGGCGGGGCCGAACAGCCCGGCGAAGCGGTGCGGCAGGATCACCGGAAGCCCGCGCGCCATCGCCTCCACCACCGTCCAGGCGACGTCGGCGATGCCGTCGGGATGCGGGAAATCGACCAGCATGTCGATGCCGTCCAGGAACTCCGCCAGCGGCATCGCCTCCGCGGCCAGCGCCTCCCAGTTCGCCGGCCAGCGGCCGGGGCCCTCGCCGCGCAGCTGCCGCGCGGCCTGCGCGCCGCCCAGGAAGCGCGCCTGCAGCGCCGCGCCGGCGCCAAAGGCGGCGTCCATCTCCGCGACGCTGGCGGGCCAGGACGACCAATGGTCCGGCGCCGCCCGGCCGATCACCGGCGGCCGTTGCCCGCCCGCGCGACGCGGCGGCCCGGCCGGCAGCCGCGCCAGCGCATGCAGCCAGTCGCGCGGCGCGATGCGCGTGAAGCCCAGCACGCCGGCCATCCGCCGCCTGATCTCCGGGCAGGCCGGGATCCACACGGGCGGCCGGCCGAACAGCGTGGCGAACAGCGCCTCGGCGGCCGGCGGGTCGTAGAGGCCGGCGGCGCCCTCGCTCGCGCCGGCGGGCAGCACGTCGACCAGGATGCCGGCCGCCTCCGCCCGGATGCGCGGGAAGCGGTCCAGCCGGTGCCGCAGGATCGGCGGGTGGTGCAGGATGACGAGGCCCGCGCGCAGCTCCTGCTCCCAGGTCAGGATGTCCAGGCCCTCGGCCTGGTTGCGCTCGCGATAGGCGGGCTGGATGCCGGCGCGCAGCGGCAGGTCGCCGCGCGGCCAGTGGAACAGCCCGACCCGCGTCCCGCGCGCCAGCGCCGCGTCGAGGCAGGCGAGGTTCGCCGCCGCCACCGCGCCGGCCAGCGACAGGTCCGAGACCAGCACCAGGTCATAGGCCGGCTCGCGCCGCAGATGCGGCGGCAGCAGGCTTTCGGGGCAGGCGAAGGGCGTCTTGCGGCCGGTGCGCGGGGCGAGCCGCGCGGTGGCGCCGGCGCGCATGAACTCCGCCTGGCGCTCGTATTCGTGGCGGGCGCCGAAGGCCTGGCTGAGCAGGCCGATATCCGCCTGCTCGGTCAGCGATTCGGGGCGAATCAGGAAGAAGGACAGCGGCAGCTGCGGCAGCACGTTCACCAGCGCTTCCTTCCCCCAGCGCAGCGTGGCGCGGCCGACCAGCTCGGCATCCGCATTGGCGCGCACGCCGTCCCACTGGCCCAGCTCCTCCAGGTGCCGCCGCGCCATCAGCAGCGAGGGATGGCTGCGGTGGACGATGTCGGCCATGCGCCGCGTCGGCCGCACCGCGAAATGCAGATCGGGCGTCACCCGCGCCATCATCGAGAAGCAGGCCCGCGCCGGCCCGCCCGCCAGCAGCGGCCGCATCTGCCGCTCCAGCATCTGCGGATGCGACCAGTCGTCGCTGTCATGCACCGTGACGAACTCGCCGGTCGCGAGGCCGAGCGCGCGGTTGCGCGAGAGGTAGGCGCCCATGTTGCGCTCATTGGCGAAAACCCGCACGCGGGGGTCGCGTGCGGCGAAGTCCTGCATGACACGCCAGGTGCCGTCGGTGCTGCAATCGTCGACCAGCACCAGCTCCAGGTTCCGCCAGCTCTGCGCGAGCATGCAGCGGATCGCCATGCCCAGATGCGCCTCGGCGTTGTAGGCGGCCATCAGCACGCTGATCCGCGGCAGCCGCGCATCAGTCAGGGCCGGCGCCTCGGCGTGCAGCGTGTCGATCGCCAGCGTGGCGGCACCCGGCGCCAGGCCGATCGGCGCCAGCCCGCCCTGCGCGAGCAGCCGGTTCACCTCGCCGAGGCGCAGCGCGGCGGCCTTGGCGGCGTCGATCTCGCCGGCGCGGTGGCGCGCGAGGTGCAGGTTGGCGGCCAGCAGCGCGTGGTCCGGCCCGGTCGGCGCGGCGGCGCGCTGCGCGGCGATGACCTTCACCGCCTCGGCGAGGCGGCCACTGCGCAGCGCGGCATCGGCATGCAGCACCCGCAGCTTGCGCTGGGCGGCGAAATCCGGCGCCTGCGCCTGCGCCTCCCGCAGCAGGGCGAGCACCGCCTCGTGCCGGCCGTGGCTGGCGTGCCAGCGGGCGAGTTCCCAGGCGGCGCGGGCGCGCGCCTCGCCATGGCTGACGGCGGCGCCGGCGATGCGGGCGAGCTCCGGCGCCGCCACGCCGGACAGCCCGCCCCACAGCTTCCTCTCCAGATCGCCGATCTCGGCGGCGATCCCGCCGAGCACCGACGGCTCTTCCGGCGCCACCGGCCGGACGGCCCGCGCGGGCCGCGGCGCGGGCGGCCCCGACGCCGCACCGCCGACACCGAGCGACACCGCGGCCAGCGCGAAGGCCGCCTGCGGGGAGCGCGTGACGAAGCTCAGCCAGAGCGTCGCCCCGCCGAGCCGCAGCATGGCCGAGGCGGCCTCCGCGATCCCCGCCTGTGCCTCCTCGACGAAGGCGATCTCGCGCCATTCGCCCCGCGCCGGCACGTCGAGGCCGGCGGCCAGCGAGGCGACCAGCTGTGGCGGCCGGTCCGGCTCACGCGCGAAGACCTGCACGGCGATCTGGGCCGGCGCGCCCGGCTCGCCGAAGGGGCCGAGCGCGAAGCGCATGCTGACCGGGGCGCGGCGGACCCATTCGGCCGGATCGACGCGCAGCTCGGTGCGCAGGAAGCCGCCTTCGAGATCGGCGCGCAGGCCGAGCCCGGTCAGCGGCGCGGCGCCGCCCAGCTGCACGCCGGCGCGCGCCACCTCGCGCAGCGCGACGCGCGGATCGAGCCGCAGCCGCCAGTTCGCCGTGATGCCGACATCGCGCAGCCCGCGACGGTTCGACAGCGCGTCGAGCGGCGTGGCGGGGTCGCCATCCTCGGGGAACCAGGCTGCGAGCCGCGTCGACATCCAGCCACACCCCCTGACCCAACGGCGCCGGCCACTCAACCCCAGGCTGCAGCCGCTGCCCGGCGCGCCGGCCGATCCACCCTTGGGAAACCGGCGCAGCGGCAGACGCGACCAAGGCATCCACTCAACCCACAGCTGAGTTCGGGCGACGAATTCTCCCCTGGCGCCGCTTGTTCTTCGAAATTCTCGCCTCAAGGTGGCAGAAGGCACGGGCCTGCGCAAACCTCCGGCATGACCGAACCGGCGTCCGAACGGGCGGCCAGGCGCCGCGCCCGCACCGGACCCCAGGCGCATTGACGCCGCGCGGCGCGCGGCCCCACCTGCCCGCCGCGGCGCCAGCGCGGCGCCGCCTCACCTGGCCCGGAGATCGCGGTGCAGCCCGCAACGCCGCTCGCCCAACCGCTCTCCCGCTACAGCGCCGGGGAACTCTACCTGGTGGTGACCGGCGGCCAGACCGCGGCGCGGCAGCGCAGCGAGGGCTTCCGCTACCGCGCCGACATGCTGCCCTGGCCGCTCCGCCTGCCGCTCGACTGGGCGGCGTCGGAAGCCGGGAACTGGAACTGGAACGTCCAGCTGCACAGCTGGCGGATGATGGACCCGTGCCTGGCCGAGTGGCTCCGCGGCGGCGATCCGGCGCTGCTGGCCGAGGCCTTCGGCTTCGCGCGCGACTGGTGGCGGCGGCACGCGGACGGCACGCGGTTGCGGCACAGCTGGTACGACATGGCCGTGGGCATCCGCGCGCTGCGGCTGGCGCTGTTCCTGGAACAGCGGCGGCGCGGGCGGCTGGTGCTCGATGCGGCGGACGATGCGGCGCTGGCGGCGATGGTCGATCGGCATGCGGCGGAGCTGCTGGACCCGGCGACGCTCTCGCATTCCAACCACGCGATCTTCCAGGCGATGGGCCTGCGCATCCTGGCCGAGGAAGCCGCCGACCGCCCTGCCCTGGCCGGCGCGGCGGAGGCGGCGGGGCGCATGATGGCCGCCGTCATCGCCGGGCAGTTCACCGCAGAGGGCATCCACCGCGAGCATTCGCCGGGCTACCACCTCTTCGTCACCGGCCTGGTCGAGCGGCTGCGGCTGCTGCGCTGGTTCCCCGCGCTGCACGACATGGCGGAGGTGCTGCGCCGCGCCGCCGCCAACCGCGACTGGCTGTTCTTCCCCGATGGCCGCGTCGCCCGCATCGGCGACACGCGGCATGGCGACGACATCGACCCGCCGCCGCCCCCCCGCCCGATCGCCGGGCCCGGGGGCACGCGTCGCGTCGCCGGGCGGCGCTGCGAGCTGAGCGGCTTCGCGGGCTCCGGCTGGACCATCGCGCGCGCCTGGTCGGCCGACGAGACGCGCGTCGAGGGCATGGTCTTCATGACCGCCATGCAGCACGGCGCCGCCCACAAGCATGCGGACGAGCTGAGCTTCGAGCTGTTCGAGCGCGGCCGCCGCATCCTGGTGGATGCCGGCCACTACGCCTTCAGCCCGGCCGATGCGATGAAGCTCTACGTGCTGTCGGCCGCCGCACACAACACGGTGGACCTGCTGGAGCGGCCGCTGACCCGCGGACAGACGCGCAGCTACGGCGCCGGGCTGCACGCCGCGACGGCGGATGGCGAGGCGGTGACGCTGTCGGGCGAGGTGCTCGGCCGCGGCCGGCGCTTCGACCATGCGCGCAGCCTGCGCTGGGTGCCGGGCCGGTCGCTGGAGATCCGCGACAGGCTGCGCCAGCTGGCGCCGGGGCGGCTGACCTTCGCGAGCCGCCTGCACTTGGCGCCGGACCTGCAGGTGGCGGCCGACGGCACGGCGCTGGCCGTCACCGGGCCGGAGGGGCGCATCGCCACCATCCATCCCCCCGCCGGCGCCGCGCTGCGCATCCGGCACGGCGAGACGGACCCGCCACTCGGCTGGACCACGATCGGCTACGGGGTGATGGCGCCGGTGGTGGTGCTGGAGGCGCTGTGGCAGGCCGATGCCTGGGACAGCCTCTGGCGGATCGAGCTGGCGCCGGCGGCGGCGTGACCGCGCGCCGGCGCCCCGCGCCTCAGGTCGGGTCGCCCGAGGCCAGGTACCAATCCGCGATCTCGCGGCCCTGCATGAACATCACCTCCGGCCGGCCGGCCAGGTCGCGGAACAGCGCGGCCAGGGCCGGCATGCGGTGCGGCACGCCGGAGATGTAGGGGTGGATGGCGATGCAGGCGACCTTGGCGCCGCCGAGCGGCCCGGGGCGCGCGGCTTCGGCGATCAGCGCATCGACATGCAGGCGGGTGCGGGTGGCGAGTTCCTCGCTGGTGTGGTGCTGGATCATCGCCAGCGGGATGTCGTTGAGTTCCATGCTGTAGGGCATGGTCAGCACCTCGCCATGCGCGGTCTTGAGGCGCGCGGGCAGGTCGTCCACCACGAAGTCGGCGATGTAGCGGATGCCCGCTTCGGCCAGCAGGTCCGGCGTTTCCAGCGTTTCCGTCAGGCCCGGCCCGAGCCAGCCGGCGACGGGTTCGCCGGTGAAGTGGCGGATGGTCTCGACGGTGGTGTGGATCATCGCGCGCTGGTCGGCGACCTTGTGGGTCGGTACCTGCACGTAGCCATGGCCCATGAATTCCCAGCCCGCGTCGCGGCAGGCGCCGGCGACGCGCGGATAGGCGGTGCAGACGGATCCGTTCACCGACAGCGTCGGCTTGATGCGCAGGCTCTCGAACAGGTCGAGGAAGCGCCAGAACCCGACGCGCATGCCGTATTCGTGCCACGCCCAGTTCGGCACGTCCGGCAGCTGCGTGACGCCGGTCGGCGGCGAGAGCACCTGGCGCGGCATGGGGTTGTCGATCAGCCAGTTCTCGACGTTCACCACCGGCCAGACGGCGACGAGCTTGCCATCCGGCAGCGCGGTCCGCGGGCGGTCGATGGAGGCGGTGTAGCGGAGGCGTTCCTCGGGGCGCATGCGGTCTCCTCCCGTGATGCGGCGCGGCGGCGCCGGAGGCCTTGCGTGCACCAGCCGGGCCGGTGCGCACAAGGCCGCCGCGCATCAGCTTTGCTGCTGGATGCGATCAGGCCGCCTTCTTCGCATGATGCGAATGCAGCCGCCCCGACAGGTCCCGCCGCACCAGGTTGAACTCCGGCGAAGCCACGTCGCGCGCCCGCGGCAGTTCGATCGCGTGTTCGCTCGCGATGCGCCCCGGCCCCGGTTCCATCACCACCACGCGGTCGGCGAGGAAGATCGCCTCCTCGATCGAATGCGTCACGAACAGCACCGTCAGCCCGGTGCGCTGCCACAAATCCAGCAGCTCGTCCTGCAGCCGCTCGCGCGTCATCGCGTCCAGCGCGCCGAAGGGCTCGTCCATCAGCACGATCTCGGCGTCGTTCGCCAGCACGCGCGCGATCGCGACGCGCTGCTTCATCCCGCCCGAGAGCTGGTGCGGATAGGCATCGGCGAAGCGGGACAGCCCGACGAGCGAGACGAAGCGCTCCACCGTCTCCGTCACCTCCGCCTTGGGGCGGCCGCGCGACGCGGGACCGAAGCCGATGTTCTGCCGCACCGTCAGCCAGGGAAACAGCCCGTAATCCTGGAAGACCATGCCGCGATCGGGCGCCGGCCCCTCGATCGGCTTGCCCCACATCAGGGCGGAGCCGACGGTCGGCGCCTCGAACCCCGCCACGATCCGCAGCAGCGTGGACTTGCCGCAGCCCGATGCGCCGATCAGGCAGACGAACTCGCCCTTGCGCACGGTCAGGTTCGCGTCGCGCAGCGCCTCGATGCGCTGGTCGCCGAGGGTGTAGGTCTTGCCCACGCCCTGGATGGAGAGGATCGGAAGCTCAGCCACGGTGCAGGGGACTCCAGCGCAGCAGGCGGTTCATCAGCATGACGACCAGGCGGTCGGAGACGAAGCCGGCGATGCCGATCACGATCATCCCGCAGATGACGAGCTCCGTGCGCGACAGCGTCCGCCCATCCATGATCACGGCGCCCAGGCCCTGCGGCACGCCCGTCATCTCGCCCACCACGATGACGAACCAGGCCAGGCCAAGCCCCAGCCGCAGCCCCGTGAAGATCGAGGGAAGGGCCGCCGGCAGCACCACCTTGAAGAACTGCGCATTGCCGCGGCAGCCGAGCATCGCGGCCGCCTCGAACAGCCGCGGCTCCACGCTGCGCACGCCGAACACCGTGTTCAGCAGGATCGGATAGAAGGCGCCGAGGAAGACCAGGAAGAAGGCGCTGCGCGGCCCGAGCCCGAACAGGATCATCGACAGCGGCAGCCAGGCGGTGACGGGAATGGGCCGCATCAGCTGCAGGAACGGGTCCATCAGCTGCGCGACCACGGGAATGCGCCCGATCAGCAGGCCGAGCGGTACCGCGACGAGTGCCGCCAGCAGGAACCCGCCATAGACCCGCTGCATCGACGCCAGCAGGTGGATGTGCAGCGTGGCCGAGAAGGCATCGTCCCAGATGCCCCCCACCGCGAAATCCACCATGTATTCGGCGACCTCGGCCGGCGAGGGGATCAGCCGCGTCAGCCCCGCCTGCACCGCCAGGTGCCACCCCAGCAGCAGCAGCAGCGGCACGATCAGCGCGAACAGCACGGGTTTCGTGCGCGCCAGCATCCGCGCGCCCGATCCCGCGCGGGGCGGCGCGGCGACCGCGCCCGTGGCCGTGGCGTCCGACATCGCCGCCCCTCCCCTGCCCTGGCCGCGCTACGAGGTCGCGACCTCGTTGGAGAAGCGCGGGTTCAGGAAGGTCGCCCAGTTCGGCTGCTGGCGGATCTGCCGCAGTTCCTGCATGTGCTGGCCATAGGTGCGGGCCTGGCCCATCACCGTCTCGTCCAGGCGCCAGATGTACTCGACATTCCCCGCCGCCAGCGCGTGCTCCACCGCAGCCCGCGGCGCGCCCAGGATGCGCACGGTGGCGTCCGCCACCTCGCGCGGGTTCGCCATCATGTATTCGCTGGCGCGGCGATGCACGCCGAGCATGGCGCGGATCAGCGCGGGGTCCTGCGCGACCATCGTCTCGTTCGTCGCCCAGATCATGTTCAGCCCGCCCATCGCGGTGCCGTAGGGGTATTCCACCAGCTGGCCGACGCCGGAGGAGATCGACAGCCCCGGCCCCGGCTCCGCGCCCACATAGGCGTCGATGTCGCCGCGCGCGAGCATCGCGTGCATCTCGCCGAAGGGCACGCGCACGCTGGTGATGTCGCGGACGGTCATGCCCGACATGCGCAGCCGCTCCAGGATGAACACCTCCTGCGTCGAGCCCGGCCAGATGCCGACGCGCCGGCCGCGCAGGTCGGTGATCGCGCGCACATCGGAGCCGGCGCGGCTGACCACGCCCATGCCGCGGTTGCAGAAGGCGCCGGCGACGACGACGGGCTCGCCCGCCGCCGCACCCAGGATCGCCGCCGCGATGCCGAAGCCGCCGAATTCCACGGACCGCGTGACGACCGCGTTCTTGCCGTCGGTCGGGCTGTCGAAGGTGGTGATCTCGACGCGCAGGTTCGGCGGCAGGAAGCGCTCGTAGAAATGCGGCGTCATGGAATGGATCAGGCGTAGCGAGCCCATGCGCACGGTGCGCGTGGCCTGGGCATTCGCGACATGCGGCGCGGCGAGGACGCCGGCAGCGCCGGCGAGCAGGATGCGGCGGCGGATCATCGGGGATCTCCCTGTGTGTGGCGGTGGTCGGGGGTCACGCGGCCTCGCGCGAGGCGAGGTGGTCGAGATAGGCGCGCCAGCCGCCGAAGCGGCTGATCTCCTCGGCGCCGGACAGGCCCTCGGGCTCCACCAGGAAGCCCTTCGGCGCGGTGCCGTCCTCAAGCCTGACGGTGCCGATGCAGAGCGGCGCGGGGATCGCGGCGACGAAGCGGGCGAAGCCCTCGGGCGGCAGGGCCCACACCTCCGCCGCGATGGCCGTGCCCCCGCCCTCCGCGATCCGCAGCAGGCCCGGCCGGCGCGGCGGGCCGCCCGCCAGCGCGAAGAGCCGGTAGCTCGGCGCCGTGCGCAGCGCGCGCCGCAGCACGCCGCCGCGCGCGACGAGTTCGTGGTTCAGCGCAAGGCCCGACAGATGCGCGCCGACCACCGCGATCTCGATCAGGTCGGCATCTCCGCTCATGCCGCCAGCCTCGCCGCGGTGGCGCCGAGCCGGGGCTGCGCCGCGTGCTGGAAGCGCGCCGCCAGCGCCGCGAGCCGCGCATCCGCCCCGCGCGGGCCGATCAGCGTGATGCCGGCAGGCAGGCCATCGGCGCGGAACGGCCCGGGCACCGCGATCGCCGCCAGGTCCAGCAGGTTCACGAAATTCGTCCAGGTGCCGAGCCGCGCATTGGGCCCCAGCGGATCGGCCTCCAGCTCCGCCAGCGTCGGGAAGCAGGGCACGGAGGGCACGGCGATCGCCTCGACCCTGTCCCACACCGGCGCGGTGCGGCGACGCAGCTCCGCCAGCGCGTAGTGGCCGCGGAAGGCGTCCACGGCGGAGAAGCGCGCCGCACCCGCCAGGATGCCGCGCGTGACGGGATGCACCGCGTCGGGGTTCGCCGCGGCGAAGTCGCCGACGGCGGCCGCGCGCTCCGCCACCCAGGGCCCGTCATACAGAAGCCGCGCGACGGCGAGGAAATCGGTCATGTCCACCGCCTCCGGCGCCAAGCCGAGCGCGGCGAGCAGCCCGAGCGAGGCCGCCCAGGCGCCGGGCGCCTGCGCATCGGCCAGCAGCGGGTCGGCAGGGATGCCGAGGCGCGCGATCGGCGCGCCATCCCAGGGCGTGCCGAGCTCGATCGCGCGCGAGAAGGGATCGGCCGCGTCGGCGCCGGCGATGGCTGCATAGCCTGCCCAGGCATCCTCGACGGTCAGAGCGAAGACCGAGACGCAGTCGAGGCTGCGGCAGGCCGGCACGACGCCCCGCGCGGACACCGCGCCGAGCGAGGGCTTCAGCCCAACCAGGTTGTTCAGCGCCGCCGGCACGCGCCCCGAGCCCGCCGTGTCCGTGCCCAGCGCGAGCGTCGCCAGCCCCCGCGCGACCGCGACCGCGGAACCGGACGAGGACCCCCCCGGCACCCGGTCGGCCGCGAAGGCGTTGCGCGGCACCGGATAGGGCGTGCGCACGCCGACCAGGCCCGTCGCGAACTGGTCGAGGTTCGTCTTGCCCACCAGCACGGCGCCGGCGTCCAGCAGCCGCTGCACGGCCGGCGCGCTGTCCTTCGCAATGTAGGCAAAGGCGGGGCAGGCGGCGGTGGTCGGCAGCCCCGCGACGTCGATGTTGTCCTTCACCGCGACCGGCAGGCCCCAGAGGGGGTAGCGGACGGGGTCGAAGGGCGGCAGCGCCGTGGCGGCTTCCAGCGCCGCCTGTTCGCGCACGAGGTGGATGAAGATCCCAGGATCGCCGAGCGCGCGCACGCGCGCGTGCACCGCGGCGACGACCTGCGCCGGCCACAGCGCGCCCGTGGCATAGGCGGCATGCAGGCTGGCACGGTCGAGCGAGACGTCGATGTCCTGCGTCATGCGGCTGGGGCCCGACGCCCGGCGGGATGCCGGGCGGTTCGGACGGTTAAGCAAGACGCGTGCCGTCGGGCTGCTGCGGACAACTCCCTGATCTGCAAGGCTCACGGCGGAGGTCCGCCACACCCGATGTATGCACGGACGCAATCATGGCAGGCGATTGCCCAATTCGCTGGCAGAAACCGCGCCCGCCGCTATCCCGCCGCCGCCAGCCGGCCTAGTCCCCGCGCGGCCCGCAGCATCGGCTCCAGCGCCGCCTCGGTCAGCGCCAGGTGGTTGCGCATCTCCGCCGCCGCGCCGTCGCGGTCGCCGCGCAGGATCGCGGTGAGGATGGCGCCATGCTCCTCATGCGAGCGAAGCAGCCGGTCCGGCGCCTCGAGCTGCGCGCCGCGGAAGGGCGCGAGGCGCCGCCGTGTATCCGCCGCGAGTTCCGCCAGATAGAGGTTCCGCGCGCCCGCATAGAGCGCCTGGTGGAAGGCGATATTGGCCGCGCGATAGGCGCCGACATCGGCGGCGCGCACCATCGCGCCCATGCGTTGGTGCAAGACCTCCAGCGCGCGGCGTTCCCCCGGCGGCATCAGCGTCGCGCAGGCGGCGGCGCAGATCGCCTCCAACTCCGCCATCACCGCGAACATGTCGCGCAGCCGCGCGGGTTCGGGCTGCGCCACCACCGCGCCGCGCCGCGGCCGCGCCTGCACAAGGCCGCTGGCGGCGAGGTGCCGCAACGCTTCCCGCACCGGCGTGCGGGACACGCCATGCGCCGCGGCAAGCTGCGCCTCCTCGAGCGGCGTGCCGGGCCGCAGCCGGCCACCGACGATGTCCTCCGCGAGATGCGCGGCGAGCGTCTCGGCGCGCGTGGGTTTCGGCGCGGCGCCGCGCGGGCGGCGGGCGCGCATGGTGGGGGTGCTGTCGGCTTGCATCGGGCGATCGTCGGTCGATCGCCGCAGGATAGGGCGGAACGCCGCCGCGCGCGATGCCGGCGCGGCCCCAGGCCAGGGCCGCGCCGCGCGAGGCGGTCAGCCCGCGTTGGCGACCGCGCGCTTGGCCATCACGGTCACCAGGTGGGCACGATACTCGGCGCTGCCATGGATGTCGCCATTCATGCCGGAGGCATCGAGCTTCACGCCCGCCACCGCATCCACCGACCAGTTCGCGGCCAGCGCCGCTTCCATCTGCGCCACGCGGAACACGCCGTTGGCGCCCGCACCGTTCACCGCGACGCGCACGCCGGCCGGGCCCTTGGCCACGAAGACGCCCGCCATCGAATAGCGGCTCGCCGGGTTCTTCATCTTGGCGTAGCCCGCCTTCTCCGGCACCGGGATGTGGATCGCCGTCACCAGCTCCCCCATCTCCAGCGCGGTCGAGAACATGCCGGTGAAGAAGTCATCCGCCGAGATGGTGCGCCGGTCGGTCTGGATGGTCCCGCCCAGCGCGAGCAGCGCCGCCGGATAATCGGCCGAGGGGTCGTTGTTGGCGACCGACCCGCCCATGGTTCCGCGGTTGCGCACCTGGGTGTCGCCAATGGTGGACGCCATCCAGGCCAGCGCCGGGATCGCCGCCTTGATCTCGGCCGAGGCCGCGATGTCGTAGTGGCGCGTCAGCGCGCCGACGACGATCTTCGCCCCGTCGCGCCTCACGCCCTTCAGCTCCGCGATCCCCGAGAGGTCCACGACGGAGGAAGGCTTGTTGAGCCGCAGCTTCAGCGCCGGCAGCAGCGTCATGCCGCCGGAGATCGGCCGAGCCTCGGGATCGGCCGAGAGCAGCTTCACCGCATCCGCGACCGAGGACGGCTTGTGGTAGGCGAATTCGTACATCTGGTTCTATCCTTTCGCTGCGCGAAGCCGGCCGATTCACGCCTCCGGGCGAAACGCCCTCCGGCGACCGGACGGCACGTCCTTCCCTATTCCGCCGCCATGGCGCGACCGCCATGGATGATGTTCCAGATTTTTGCGGGCGTCGCCGGCATCTCGATGTGGCGCACGCCATAGCCCTTCAGCGCATCGACCACCGCGTTCATCACCGCGGGCGGCGAGCCGATGGCGCCCACTTCGCCGCAGCCCTTCACGCCGAGCGGATTGTGCGTGCAGAGCGTGGTGTGCGTCGCGACCGACACCGGCGCCAGGTCGTCGGCGCGCGGCATGGTGTAGTCCATCATCGAGCCCGACAGCAGCTGCCCCGATGCGTCGTACACCGCCGCCTCGAGCAGCGCCTGGCCGATGCCCTGCGCGACGCCGCCCTGCACCTGGCCCTCGACGATCATCGGGTTGATCACGCGCCCGACATCGTCCACCGCCGTGAAGTTCACCATGGAGACCTTGCCCGTCTCCGGGTCGATCTCGACCTCCGCGATGTGGCAGCCGCCCGGATAGGTGAAGTTCTTCGGGTCGTAGAAGGCGGTCTCGTCGAGGCCCGGCTCGATCTCGTCGATCGGATAGTTGTGGGGAACATAGGCCGCGAGGCTGATGTCGGTCAGCGTCTTGGTCTTGTCGGTGCCCGCGACGCGGAAGGTGCCGCGGTCGAACTCCACATCCTCCACGCTGGCTTCCATCAGGTGGGCGGCGATGCGCTTGCCCTTGGCGACGATCTTGTCCATCGCCTTCACCATCGCGCTGCCGCCGACCGCGAGGCTGCGCGACCCGTAGGTGCCCATCCCGAAGGGCACCTTCGCCGTGTCGCCATGCACCACGTCCACCTGCGCGATCGGCACGCCGAGCCGATCCGCCACCAGCTGCGCCAGCGTCGTCTCATGCCCCTGGCCGTGGCTGTGCGTGCCGGTCAGCACGGTGACGCTGCCGGTCGGATGCACGCGGATTGTGCCGACCTCGTAGAGGCCCGCGCGCGCGCCGAGCGAGCCCACCACGGCCGACGGCGCGATGCCGCAGGCTTCGAGGTAGGTCGAAATGCCGATGCCGCGCAGCTTGCCCTTTGCAGCCGCCGCCGCGCGCCGCGCCTCGAAGCCCTTCCAGTCGGCCGATTCCAGCGCCTGGTCGAGAGTCGCGAAGTAGTCGCCGCTGTCGTACTGCAGCGCGACCGGCGTCTGGTAGGGGAAGGCGTCCACCGGGATGAAGTTCTTCCGCCGGAACTCCACGCGATCCATGCCGATCTCGCGCGCCGCGACATCCATCAGCCGTTCCAGCAGATAGGTCGCCTCCGGCCGGCCGGCGCCGCGATAGGCGTCCACGGGGACGGTGTTGGTGAAGACCGCCTTGACCTCGGCATAGATCACCGGCGTCGTGTACACGCCGGCGAGCAGCGTCGCGTACAGGTAGGTCGGCACGCAGGGCGCGAAGGTGGACAGGTACGCACCCATGTTGGCCAGCGTGTGCACGCGCAGCCCGAGGATCTTCCCCTCCGCATCCAGCGCGAGCTCGGCCTTCGACACGTGGTCGCGGCCATGCGCGTCGGACATGAAGGATTCGGTGCGCTCGGCGGTCCACTTGATCGGGCGCTTTACCTTGGCGGAGGCCCAGGTGACGATCGCCTCCTCGGCGTAGTGGTAGATCTTGGAGCCGAAGCCGCCGCCGACATCGGGTGCGACCACGCGCAGCTTCGATTCCGGGATGTGCAGCACGAAGGCGCCCATCAGCAGCCGGATCACATGCGGGTTCTGGCTGGTGGTGTAGAGCGTGTAGTCGCCCGACGTCGTGTCGTATTCCCCGATCGCCGAGCGCGGCTCCATCGCGTTCGGCACCAGGCGGTTGTTGGTGGTTTCGAAGCTGACGACCTTGGCGGCCCGGGCGAAGGCGGCATCGAGCGCGGCCTTGTCGCCAATGTGCCAGTCGTAGCACAGGTTGCCCGGCGCGCCGTCATGCACCAGCGGCGCACCGGCCGAGAGCGCCGCCTCCGTGGTCGCCACGGCCGGCAGCGGCGCGTAGTCCACCACGATAGCCTCGGCAGCGTCGCGGGCCTGCGCCTTGCTTTCCGCGATCACGACGGCAACCGGGTCGCCGACATGGCGCACCTTCCCGACGGCGATCACCGGATGCGGCGGCTCGGCCATCGGGGAGCCGTCCTTGTTGTGGATCTGCCAGCCGCAGGGCAGGCCGCCGATGTTCTCGGCCGCCATGTCGGGGCCGGTGAACACCGCCACCACGCCCGGCATGGCCTTCGCGGCGGAAACGTCGATGCCGCTGATCGCCGCATGCGCATGCGGGCTGCGCAGGATCACCGCATGCGTCTGGCCCGGGCGGTTGATGTCGTCGGTGTACTGACCCCGGCCCGCGAGAAAGCGAAAATCCTCCTTGCGGCGCACGCTGGCGCCGATGCCCTCGAAGGGCTGCACCACGTTCATTCTTCTGTCCCTCCCCGTTCGGCTGCGGGGGCGCGGCCGGCCCGCGCGGGCGGGCGGCGGCCCCCGGTGAGCGTTATTCCGCGGCGCGCGCCAGTTCGGACCGCTTGCCGTGCATCACATCCGCTGCGGCGGCGATCGCCTTGACGATGTTGTGGTAGCCGGTGCAGCGGCAGAGGTTGCCTTCCAGGCCTTCCCGGATCTCCTGCTCCGTCAGCCCAGCCGGGTGCTTGTTCACCAGGTCGATGGCGGACATGACCATGCCCGGCGTGCAGAAGCCGCACTGCAGCGCGTGGTATTCCCGGAAGGCTTCCTGCATCGGGTGCAGCGTGCCGTCGGCGGCGGCCAGCCCCTCGATCGTGGTGACGTCCGCGCCCTCGCACTGCACGGCCAGGATGGTGCAGGACTTGATCGAATCGCCGCCCATGTGGACGACGCAGGCGCCGCACTGGCTGGTGTCGCAGCCGACATGCGTGCCGGTCAGGCGCAGCTTCTCGCGCAGAAGCTCGACCAGCAGCGTCCGCGCCTCGACCTCGACCGTATGCGTGCTTCCGTTGACCGTCAGCGTGACCTGCGGCATCGCCGTCTCCCCCAAGCGTCTTTGCAGCCCCGATATGGGGGGCCCGCCCTGGAGGGGAAGCCTCGCGCCCGGCCGCGCCGCCGTCAAGCGGCGGGCGCGACTGCGGTCATTGCACCGCCAGCAACGACGCGCCCTTCGCCCCCGCCAGCGGGTTCTCCGCCGGCGGCCTGTCATGCAGGTGACACGCGGAGACATGTCCCTCCCCCAGCGCATCGGCGACCGGCCGCAGGACGGGCTCATCCGTGCGGCAGCGGTCGAAGGCATAGGGGCAGCGCGTGTGGAAGCGGCAGCCCTTGGGCGGCTTGATCGGCGACGGCACGTCGCCGGTCAGGATGATGCGCTCCCGCGCAGCACCCGGTTCCGGCACCGGCACCGCCGACAGCAGCGCTTCCGTGTAGGGGTGCTTGGGTGCGGCGAACAGGCTGCGCTTCGGCGCCACCTCGACGATCTTGCCGAGATACATCACGGCCACGCGATGCGTCATGTGCTCGACGATCGCGAGATCATGGCTGATGAACAGCAGCGCCAGCCCGAGCTCGTTCTGCAGGTCCTGCAGCAGGTTGACGATCTGCGCCTTCACCGAGACGTCGAGCGCGCTCACCGCCTCGTCGCAGATGATGAGGTCCGGATCAGCGGCGAGCGCGCGCGCGATGCAGATGCGCTGGCGTTGGCCGCCGCTGAATTCGTGCGGCCAGCGGTTCACCGCATCCCGCGGCAAGCGGACCTTGTCCATCAGCCCCGCGACCCGCGCCTCGAGGTCGGCGGCGTCCTTCGCAAGCCCGAAGTTGCGGATCGGCTCGGCCAGGATGTCGCGCACGCGCATCCTTGGGTTCAGGCTGGAATACGGGTCCTGGAAGACCACCTGCATGCGCCGGCGCAGCGGGCGGAGCTGGCCGAACGGCATGTCGTCGATGCGCGTGCCGTCCAGTATGACCTGGCCGCCGGTGATGTCGAACAGGCGCAGCACTGCCTTGCCGACGGTGGATTTTCCGCAACCGGATTCGCCGACGAGGGCCAGCGTCTCGCCCTTCGCGATCTCGAAGGACACGCCATCCACCGCATAGACATGGCCCGTGGTGCCGCCCAGGAAGCCGCCGCGGATCGGGAA
>JAIYDD010000225.1 GCA_027487675.1 Acetobacteraceae bacterium
CGCCCGCCCCGGCCGCCGCGCCGATGGCGCCGGCCGCTGCGGCGCCGCCGCGCCCCGCGGCCCCGCCGCCGCGTCGCGACGCCCCGCCGGGCGGTGCGCGCGAAGGCTATGGCGCGCCGCGCGAAGGTTACGGTGCGCCGCGCGAGGGCTATGGGGCGCCGCGTCGGGATGCTCCTCCAGGCGGGCCGCGCGACGGCGCGCCCCGCGAAGGCTATGGCGCGCCGCGCCGGGATGGCCCCGGCGCCGGTGGTGGCTACGGCGCGCCGCGCGAAGGCGGCGGCTATGGCGCCCCGCGCCGCGACGGCCCAGGGGCCGGTGGTGGCTATGGCGCGCCCCGCGAGGGCGGCGGCTATGGCGCCCCGCGGCGCGACGGCCCAGGCGGCCCCGGCGCTCCCGGCGGCTATGGCGCACCCCGCGAAGGCGGCGGCTACGGCGCCCCGCGCCGCGACGGCCCCGGCGGTCCCGGCGGCTATGGCGCACCCCGCGAAGGCGGCGCCTATGCGCGCGAAGGCGGCGGCTATGGCGCGCCGCGCCGCGACGGCCCCGGCGGCCCGGGCGGCGCCCCGCGTCCCGGTGGGTATGGCCCGCGCCCCGGCGGCCCGGGCGGCCCCGGCGCCGGTCCGCGCCCGGGTGGTCCCGGCGCCGGCCCCGGTGCGCCGCTGCGCGGCCCGCGTCCCGGCCCGGTGCCGAGCGGCCTCGGCCGCCGTCCGCCCGGTGCGGGCCTCGGCGTCCCGCCGGCCCCCTCGGCCGACACCCCGTCCAAGCTGACGCTGCGCCCGCGCGCCGACCGCGGCGACGACCGCCGCAGCAGCCTGGGCCCGGACGCCAAGAAGGGCGGCGCCCCCGTCCCGCCCAAGAAGAGCACGCTGACCGCCGACCGGCGCCGCGAGGGCCGCATCGACGTCTCCGCCGCGATCGAGGGCGAGGACGAGAAGGTCCGCTCCATCGCCTCCATGCGCCGCGCCCGCGAACGCGAGCGGCGGCAGCAGGAACTCGCCCGCCTGCGTTCCGGCCAGGAGCGCGTGGTGCGCGACGTGGTGGTGCCCGAGACGATCACCGTCCAGGAACTCGCCAACCGCATGGCCGCGCGTGGCGGCGAGGTGGTGAAGGCGCTGTTCCGCATGGGCGTGATGGCCACCCTGACCCAGTCCATCGACGCCGACACGGCGGAGCTGGTGGTGCAGGAATTCGGTCACCGCGTCCGCCGCGTGGCGGAAGGCGACGTGGAAATCGGCCTGGAAGGCACCGAGGACGAGACCGAGGAGCTGCTGCCCCGCGCGCCCGTCGTCACCATCATGGGCCATGTCGACCACGGCAAGACGTCGCTGCTGGATGCGCTGCGCAAGACCGATGTGGCGGCCGGCGAGGCCGGCGGCATCACCCAGCACATCGGCGCCTACCAGGTGGCGCTGCCGAGCGGCGAGCGCGTGACCTTCATCGACACGCCGGGCCACGAGGCCTTCACGGCGATGCGCGCCCGTGGTGCCTCCGTGACCGACATGGTCGTGCTGGTGGTCGCGGCCGATGACGGCGTGATGCCGCAGACGATCGAGGCGATCAGCCACGCGAAGGCGGCGAATGTCCCGCTGATCGTGGCGATCAACAAGATCGACAAGCCGGGCGTCCGCCCCGAGCGCGTGAAGCAGGAACTGCTGCAGCACGAGATCGTGGTGGAGAGCCTCGGCGGCGAGACGCAGGAGATCGAGGTCTCCGCCACCCAGCGCACCAACCTCGACAAGCTGCTCGAGGCGATCATGCTGCAGGCGGAAATCCTGGACCTGCGCGCCAACCCCGAGCGCGCCGGCGAAGGCACCGTGATCGAGAGCAAGCTCGACCGCGGCCGCGGCCCGGTGGCCACCGTGCTGGTGCAGCGCGGCACGCTGAACCAGGGCGACATCGTGGTGGCCGGCGCCGAATGGGGCCGGGTGCGCGCGATGCTGGACGACAAGGGCCGCCAGCTGAAGGAAGCGGGTCCCTCGCTGCCCGTCGAGATCCTCGGCATGTCGGGCGTGCCCGCGGCCGGCGAGACCTTCGTCGCGGTGGAGGACGAGGCCCGGGCGCGCGAGATCAGCGACTTCCGTCAGCGCAAGCTGCGGGAGAAGCAGGTCGCCGCGATCAGCGCCGGCCGCGGCAGCCTGACCGACATGCTCGCCCGCATCCAGGCCGGCGCGCAGAAGGAAGTGGCCGTCGTTGTCAAGGCCGACGTGCAGGGCAGCGCGGAAGCCATCGGCGTCACGCTCGGCAAGATCGGCAATGACGAGGTGAAGGTCCGCGTCCTGCTCAGCGGCGTCGGCCAGATCACCGAAACCGACATCCAGCTGGCCAAGGCGTCGGACGCCGTCATCGTCGCCTTCAACGTCCGCGCCACCACCCAGGCGCGGGAGCTGGCGCAGCGCGAGAACGTCGACATCCGCTACTACTCGATCATCTACCAGGTGGCGGACGACATCGAGACGCTGGTGCGCGGCAAGCTGGCGCCGGTGCAGCGCGAGAAGTTCCTGGGCTACGCGCAGATCCTGCAGGTGTTCGAGGTCAAGCGCCTGGGCAACATCGCCGGCTGCCGCGTGACGGAAGGCGTGGTGCGCCGCGGTTGTGGCGTGCGGCTGCTGCGCGACGGCGTGGTGATCCACCAGGGCGAGCTTTCGACGCTGCGACGCTTCAAGGACGACGTGAAGGAAGTCACGTCGGGCTACGAATGCGGCATGTCCTTCGCGAACTACAACGACATCCGCGTCGGCGACCAGATCGAGTGCTACGAGACGGAGACGGTGGCCGCCGAGCTCTAGGCTCCGCGCCACCCGGTATGCACGCCGAGGGGCGCGGTCTTCGGGCCGCGCCCCTCTTGCTTTCGACGGAGGCCCGACATGGCCCGCAGAACCGCCCCGAAGGGCGACGAGAAGGCCGGCGCCGGGCGCGGCGAACGCTCGGCGCCGGCGCGCGCCGCCAAGGGCCCTTCCCGCGGCGGCGAGGCGCTCGGCCCCAGCCAGCGCCAGCTGCGCGTGGCGGAGGAGGTGCGCCATGCGCTCTCCGCCGTCTTCGCGCGGGAGGAATTCCACGACCCCGACCTGCACGACCTGCATGTGACGGTGACCGAGGTGCGTGCCTCCCCCGACCTGAAGCACATGACGGCCTTCGTCAGCGGGCTGGGGCGGGACCTGACGGCGGCGCAGTTCGCGGGCCTCAGGCGCGTCTCGCCCTTCCTGAAGCGGCAGGTGGCGGCTTCGGTGCGGCTGAAATTCGCGCCGGAGCTGCATTTCCAGCCGGACACGGCGCTGGACTATGCCTTCAAGATCGACGCGGTGCTGAAGCGGCCTGAGGTTCAGCGCGACCTGGCGCCGCGTCCCGCGGGCGATGCGGAGCCTGGCGAGGGCTGACGCGGCAGCGCCCTGGGCGCGAACGCGGCGCTGGCTGCGACGGCTGGCCCCGCTCGGCCTCCTCGCGCTGGTCGCGTCCTGCATCCCGCCGGCGGTCGAGCTGTGGGACGAGTTGCTCGGGCCGAACGAGGCGCAACTCGTCGTCATCGCGGAGGCGCCGATCCGCCGGCTCCATGTGACGTATGACGGCAGGGCGGTGCCGTCGCGGCCGCATCTCCTGGTCGACGAGGTGCAGGGCTACGTGCTGTTTCCGGCGCTGCGCACACGCGCGCTCGAACCGGTGCTGCAGGTGGCCTGGGAGGCTGCTGGCAGTCCGCGCAGCGTCTCCGTCGCCATGCGGCAATTCGATTCGGGCCGGATCTGCCTTTATGTGCTCAGGCTGGACGCTGCGGGTGAGCCCGTGCCGCCGCGCCCGCTTGATCGGCACGCGCCGATCTGGTGGACCTGCCACATGCATTGAACGCGCCCCCGCGCGGGATGCCGCGCGCCGCGTTCCGTGCTAGCCCCCCCGCCCTCTGTCGGAGTTGGTGATGAGCGAGCGTCTGGGTGGTGGTGGCGGCCCGCGTGGCGGGAAGCCGGGCGGCGGCAAGCCGGGTGGTGGGCGTCCGGGCGGGCGCGGGCGGCCGAACCGCAAGCCGAAGGGCAAGCCGCTGGACGGCTGGCTGATCGTCGACAAGCCCTCCGGCATCGGCTCCACGGATGTCGTCAACAAGGTCAAGCGCGCCTTCGATGCGCAGAAGGCGGGGCATGGCGGCACGCTCGATCCGCTGGCCACCGGGCTGCTGCCGGTGGCCTTCGGCGCGGCGACCAAGACCGTCCCCTATGTGATGGACGGCACCAAGACCTACCGCTTCACGCTGCGCTTCGGCGAGGCGCGGGACACCGACGACGCCGACGGCCAGGTGACCGCGACCAGCGACGCCCGCCCGACGGACGAACAGATCAACGCCGCCCTGCCCGCCTTCCGCGGCGACATCATGCAGGTGCCGCCCGCCTATTCCGCCATCAAGATCGGCGGCGAGCGCGCCTATGACCTGGCGCGCGAGGGCCAGGCGGTGGAGATCGCGCCGCGTCCCGCCCGCGTCGATCGCTTCGAGCTGGTGGAGCGGCCGGATGCCGACACCGCCATCTTCGACGTGCAGTCGGGGAAGGGCGTCTACATGCGGTCGCTGGCGCGCGACCTGGCGAAGGCCTGCGGCACGGTCGGGCACATCGCGGCGCTGCGCCGGCTGCGGGTCGGACCGTTCCGGGAAGAGCACGCGATTCCCCTGGACAGGCTGCTGCCGGCGGGCGATACCCCCGGCCCTTCCCCGGACCTCCTGCTTCCGGTTGCGACCGCGCTGGCCGACATCCCGGCACTGGCCGTCACCGAAGCCGAGGCCGCCCGCCTCTCCCAGGGCCAGGCGATCAACCTGGTCGAATTGATGGGGCGTGTTCCGCGCGAAGCCGATCCCGAGGGCGGGCTCGTGCGCGCGATGGCGGGGGGGCGCCTGCTCGGCCTTTGTCGGCTCGAGGCCGGGTGGATGCAGCCCGAAAGGCTGGTCCAGCTGGGATTCGAGGATGCGGCGGGGGGCGTTTGACCAACCCCGCACGCGAAGGAATCCCGCGATGTCGATCAATGTCGAGCGCCGCCAGGCGATCATCAAGGACTATGCCACCAAGCCGGGCGACACCGGCTCGCCGGAAGTGCAGGTGGCGCTGCTGTCGGACCGGATCTCGTCCCTGACCGAGCACCTCAAGACGCACCCGAAGGATTTCCACAGCCGGCGCGGCCTGCTGGTGCTGGTCGGCCAGCGCCGCGGCCTGCTGGACTACCTGAAGAAGACCAGCCAGTCGCGCTATGAGAGCCTGATCGGGCGCCTCGGCCTGCGTCGCTGAACCGAGGCCGGGGGGCGGCGCGCAGGCGGCGCCGCCACCGGGCGGGCACGGGAAGGGCGGCCGCGCGCAGGCGCGGGCCGCCCTTTTTCATGGGCGCTACAGCTTCTCCACCGCCGTCAGCAGGCAGCCCGGCCGGGCGGTGTGGATGTTGACGAAGCGCGTGCGCGGATCGGCCAGGGCGCGGTCCAGGATCGGCGCGACGTCCTTGCCCTCGCTGACGGCGCCGAGGTCGTAGAGGCACATCTCCTGCGCGTCGTAGGACCGGACGGAGACGATGCCGTTGGCCAGCACGATCGGCGCGATCTCGTCCGCCGCGTCGAAGGCGGCGCAGCCGCGCGCGTGCAGGAAGATCGGGCTCGGGGTCCAGTAGACGCCCTGCGGATGCGGCAGGTCGTAGCTGCCGAGCAGCATCTCCTCGCCCGGCTGCCCGAGGCGCAGGCAGTGCCGGCAGGGGAAGCCCGGCCCGTCCACGATGCGCCGGTGCAGCGGCGCGCCGCGGTCGTCCCGGCCGATGGCGCGCCAGGCTTCGGCGGTCGCGGTCGGGATGGGCAGGCAGCGGAATCGGGGCATGGCGCGGCTCCTCGGGCGAGGGGCCGAGGATGCGGGGCGGCGGCGCGCGCCAGCCATCCGCCGGTTGCGCCGGCATGCCGCGCGGCGGCCCCTGCCCGCGTTGCGGACAGGGGCCTGGCCGCGATCAGGTACGGTCCTTGCCGTCCACCGCGTCGCGCACCGCATCCTTGGCGCCGCCGACGGTGTTCTGCAGCTTGCCCTTCGCCTTGTCGGCGGTGCCTTCGGCCTTCAGCTTCTCGTCGCCGGTCAGCTCGCCCGCGGCGCGCTTGGCATCGCCCTTGATCTGGTTGCCGATGCCCTTCAGCCGGTCCTTGTCCATCTGGCGTCTCCTCTCCCGCGCGGCGGAAGCACCGCGTGTCGGACAGAACGCCCGGTCCCGCCGGCGGTTCAGCGCGTGGCAACGGTGGCGAGGGCGGCTTCCACGGCGCGACCGAAGCGATCGACAATTTCGGACAGCACCGGCGCGGTGACGTTGTAGGGCGGCGCGAGGATCACGTGGTTGCCGTGCCGGCCGTCGATGGTGCCGCCCATCGGGTAGACGGCGAGCCCTTCGTCGTAGGCCGCCTGCTTGATGCGTTCGTGCAGCAGCAGCGCGGGGTCGAAGGGCGCCTTGGTCGCGCGGTCGGCGACGAACTCCACCGCCCAGAACAGGCCGCGGCCGCGGATGTCGCCGACATGGGCGTGGTTGCCGAGCCGCTCGGTCAGGCCCGCTTCCAGCAAGGCGCCCATGGCGCGGACATTGTCGAGCAGCCTTTCCTCGCGGATCACCTGCTGCACGGCCAGCGCGGCGGCGGCGGCCACGGGATGCGCCTGGTAGGTGTGGCCATGCATGAAGGCGCCCGATCCGTCGCGCAGCGCGGCGATAACGCGGCCATGCACCAGGATGCCGCCGACCGGCTGGTAGCCGCCGCCCAATCCCTTCGCGATCACCTGGATGTCGGGCGTGATGCCTTCCTGTTCCCAGGCATGCAGCGTGCCGGTGCGGCCCATGCCGCACATCACCTCGTCCAGGATCAGCAGCGCGCCGTGGCGGTCGCAGATCTCGCGCACCGCGCGGAAATAGCCGGGCAGGGCGGTGACGCAGCCGAGCGTCGCACCCACCACCGGCTCCGCGATGAAGGCCGCGACGGTGTCGGGGCCCAGTCTTTCGAACTCGGCGTCGAGCTCGGCGGCGAGCCGCGCGACGTAGTCGGCATCGGTCTCGTCGTCGCGGCGGTCGCGATACGCATAGCAGGGTGCGACATGGCTGAAGGCGCCGGCCAGCACGGGGAGATAGAGCGCGCGCCGCATCGCGTTGCCGGACGCCGCCAGCGCGCCGAGGGTGTTGCCGTGGTAGCTCTGCCGCCGCGCGATGAAGCGGGCGCGCCGGGGCTGGCCGTGTTCCACGTGAAACTGTCGGGCGAGCTTCAGCGCGGCCTCGGTTGCCTCGCTGCCCGATGAGCAGAGATAGAGGTGGGTCAGCCCGCCGGGTTCGTCGGCCAGCAGCAGATCGGCGAGTTCTTCCGCGGGTTCGCAGGAATAGAGCGCGGTGTGGGCGTAGCTGATGCGCTCGGCCTGCTCGCGCATCGCCGCCAGCACGCGCGGATGGCCATGGCCGAGGCAGGCGACCGCCGCGCCGCCCGAGCCGTCGATGATGCTGCGGCCGTTGGAATCGCGGATGTGCATGCCGCTGGCCGAAAGCGCGATCGGCGGGTCGTGGCGCAGGCTGCGGTGCATCAGGCGGGACATGGCCGTTCCTTCCCTTCGCGCGCCTCAAGGCGCCGTCAGCATCCCCACCACCGCCCCTGTCATGCAGCAGGCGATCGTCGCCGCCAGCAGCGAGGGCAGGCCGAGTTGCACGATCTCCGCCCGCCGGTCCGGGCACATGGCGACCAGCCCGCCGAGCATGATGCCGAGCGAGCCGAAGTTGGTGAAGCCGCACAGCGCATAGGTCAGGATCAGCCGCGACCGCGCATCCAGCCCCAGCCCGCCCGACATCGCCATCTCCAGATACGCCACGAACTCGTTCACCACGAGTTTTTGGCCGAGCGATCCGGCGACCGTCGCGGCGTGCTCCGGCGGCACGCCCATGGCCAGGGCCAGCGGCCAGAACAGCAGCCCCGCGACGCGCTGCAGCGTCAGGCCGGTCAGCGGCTCCAGCACCATGTTCGCCAGCGCCACCAGCGCCACGAAGACGATCAGCAGCGCCATGATGCCGAGCAGCAGCTGCAACCCATCCATCGTGCCGCGCACGATCGCTTCCATCGCGCTGTCGTAGAGGCGGGGCGGCGGCGTCGGGTCCGGCTCCGCCACGCGCGCGTCGGCCTCGGGGCGCATCAGCAGCGCGACCAGCACGGCGGCGGGGGCGGAGATCAGGCTGGCCACCAGCAACTGCCCCGCCGCGTCCGGCACCACCGGGCCGATCATCACCGCATAGACCACCAGCATGTTGCCGCTGATGGTCGCGAGCCCCGCCGTCATCACCACGAACAGCCCGCTGGTGGTCAGCCGCGCCAGCCAGGGGCGCACCAGCAGCGGCGCCTCCACCATGCCGACGAAGACATTGGCGGCGGTCGCGAAGCCCGTCGCGCCGTCCAGCCCGAAGGCGCGCCGCAGCAGCCGCGACAGCCCCGCCACCACCACCGGCAGCACGCGCCAATGGTACAGCAGCGCGGAGAGCGCGCCGACCACCAGCACCAGCGGCAGCGCCTGGAAGAACAGGATGAAGGACGCGCCCGGCGAGGTTTCGGCGAAGGGCAGCGGCGCGCCGCCGAGATAGCCGAAGACCAGCGCGGTGCCCTGGCGCGTCGCCGCCGCCAGCGCCTCCACCCCGCGCCCCAGCCAGGCGAAGGCCGCGCGCAGCGGCGGGATGCCGAGCAGCGCGGCGGCCAGCACCAGCTGCGCGGCCAGCCCCGCGGCCACGACGCGCCAGGCGACGCCACGCTGGAAGCCGCCGCAGGCCCAGGCCAGCGCGAAGAGCGCCAGCAGCCCGATCGCCGATTGCAGTTGCAGCAGGCTCATTCGGCGGCCTTCACGGGGATGTCGTCGGGGATGTCGAGCGCGCGGATCGCCTCGCCGCGGCGCGCGATGCGCTCGGCGCTCGTCTCGATCTCGCGCATGTCCTGCGCCATCGCCGCGTGGTGCAGGCGCAGCGCGGCGACGCGGCGTTCCAGGCGCGACGTCTCCTCGGCCAGCTTCTCCACCTCCACGCGGATGCGGCGCGCTTCGGATTGCAGCCGCGCATCGCGCAGCAGCCCGCGCATGGTGTTCAGCACGGCCCAGAGCGTGGAAGGCCCGACGATGTGCACGCCGCGCCGCGCAGCTTCCGCCACCACATCGGCGAAGTCGGCATGCAGCGCGGCGTGCACGGCCTCGGCCGGGACGAACATCAGCGCGCCTTCCGCCGTCTCGCCGGGGATCACGTATTTCCCGGCGATGTCGGCGACGTGCCTGCGGATGTCGGCGGCGACGCGGCGGCGGGCCAGCTCCTTCGTCCCCGGCGTCGCGGCCTCCTGGAAGGCGGCCCAGGCCTCCAGCGGGAACTTGCTGTCCACCGCGATGGGGCCGGGTGGGAAGGGCAGGCGCAGCAGGCAGTCGCAGCGCGTGCCGTTGGACAGCGTGTGCTGCCACGCAAAACCCTCGGCCGGGATGCGGTCGGCGACGAGGTCGCGCAGCTGCACCTCCCCCAGCGCGCCGCGCGCCTGCTTGTTGCCGAGGATGGCAGCCAGCGAGCCGACCTGGCCGCCCAGCGCCTCGATGCTGGCGCGGGCATTGTCGATCACCGCCAGGCGCTGCTGGATGGCGCCCGCCGTTTCCTGCGTGCGCTGCGCGGCGGCATCCAGCCGCGTGGCCAGCGCGCGTTCCTGCTCGCGCAGGCGTTCCTCGGTGCGGGTGGCGAGCCGGTCCTGGGATGCGGCCAGCGCTTCCAGGAGCGCCGCCAGCCGCGCCTGGTCCTCCGCCCGCCTGCCGCCGCGCGCGGCCAGCAGGAGCACGGCCGCGCCGAGCACGGCGAGCGCGATCAGCGCCGGCGGCAGCCAATCCTCCAAGCGGGGCCCCTTTCGAATCGGGGCCAGTGTCGCACGGCCTCAGGCGGCGTCGAAGCGGCCGCTTTCCGGGTCTATCACCAGCAGCCGTCCGGTGGCGACGCCGAAATGCGCGCCGCGCAGGCGCAGCCTTCCCGCCGCCACGGCCTCGGCCACCCAGGGGAAGGTCATGAGGTTGGCGATCGAGATGCGGATCGCCTCACGCTCCGCGGCTTCCTGCGCGGCCACCGGGTCGTCGCAGGCCAGTGCCGCCTGGCGTGCGCGGGCGGCGATGCCGATCCA
The DNA here is from genome assembly GCA_027487675.1 of Acetobacteraceae bacterium. GTDB lineage: Bacteria > Pseudomonadota > Alphaproteobacteria > Acetobacterales > Acetobacteraceae > Falsiroseomonas. The sequence continues at coordinate 10,127 of JAIYDD010000225.1, forward strand.
GCCGGCGACGAAATCCAGCGCCGGATCGTCGGCGCCCGCGATCAGCGCACGGATGCCGCCGCAGAGCGCATGGCCCATCACCACGATGCGCCCGACGCCCAGCACGCGCACCGCGAATTCCACCGCCGCCGAGGTGCCGTGGAACGCCGCGTCCGGCATGTAGGGCGGCACCAGGTTGGCGACGTTGCGCACCACGAACAGTTCGCCCGGCCCGGCCGAGAAGATCATCTGCGGATCGACGCGGCTGTCGGAACAGGCGATCACCAGCGTGTGCGGCTTCTGGCCCTGCGCGGCGAGCCGTTCGAACAGCGCGCGCTGCTGGGGCCAGGTCTCGTCGCGGAAGCGGTGGTAGCCCTCGATCAGCCCGTGCATGCCCCATCCTGCCGCACCGGCGGCCGCGCGGCAAAGCGTAGCCTGCCGGGCGCGGCATCACGACGGGCGCCGATACGGCCACGCCGCACCCGCGGGGGCGGGCCAGGGGCGGGCCAAGGGGCGGGCCAAGGGGCAGGAATGCGTGCGCATTCCCGCCGGGGGCATCAGAGGATGAAGTCGCTTTCCGTCAGCGTGAGCCGGTTGGCGACGAGGATCACCATGTCGGGCGTGGCGTCCGCGTCGTCGCCGTCCACGAAGATCCGCGTGTTGTTGCCGAGGTAGTTGAACCACACCGCCTCGTCGCGGCTGAAGGCGTTGCCGCGCCAGCCCCAGAAGGTGAAGGACCCGGACAGCAGATCCGAAAGGTCGATCTTGTCCTCGCCCTGCACGAAGTCGGTGATGAAGTCGGCCGCCACCGGGGTGCTGTCCGCCAGCGTGCGGTAGACGAAGGTGTCGTCGCCGGCGTCGCCCGTCACGGTATCCGCGCCCAGCCCGCCTTCGATGACGTCGTTGCCGCCGCCGCCGGACAGGCGGTCATCCCCGCCCAGGCCCAGCACCGTGTCGGCGGTGCCGGCGCCCAGCAGCACGTCGCTGCCGGTGGTGCCGGAGGCAAGGCCGCTGGTCGGCGTGGGGCTGCCGGGCGTGCCGCTGACGAAGTCGCTCGCCGCCAGGTCGATCCGGCCGGACAGGAAGATCGTCATGTCAGGCGAGGTGCCCGTGTCGTCGCTGTCGACCAGGATCCGCGTGCTGTTGCCCACGAAGTTGAACCACACCGCGGACTCGGCGCCGAAGGCGGCGCCGCGGAAGCCCCAGAAGGTGAAGGCGCCGCCGAACAGGCCGGACAGGTCGATCTGGTCCACGCCCCGCTCGAAATCCGCGATGCGGTCAGCCGCGATCGCGGTGCTGTCGGCGAAGGAGGCGAACCGGAAGATGTCCGCCCCGGCATTGCCGAACACCGTATCGGCGCCGAGCCCGCCGACGATCAGGTCCGCGCCTTCGCCGCCGAACATGCGGTCGTTGCCGACCTCGCCATACATGCTGTCCGCGGCGTCGCCGCCTTCCATGCGGTCGTCGCCCTCGCCGCCATACAGCAGGTCCGCGCCGGCATTGCCGTAGAGGCTGTCGTTGTCCCCATCGCCATGCACGGTGTCGGCGTCGTCGCCACCGAGCAGGCGGTCGTTGCCGGTGCCGCCGAAGAGCAGGTCGAGGCCGAGCCCGGCATCCAGCCGGTCGTCGCCCTCGCTGCCGAACAGCTGGTCGTTGCCGGCATCGCCGAAGAGCTGGTCGTTGTCGCCGCCGCCGACGAGGGTGTCGGCTTCCGACCCGCCGAACAGCCGGTCGATGCCGGTCCCGCCGAGCAGGCTGTCGGCGCCGTCGCCGCCATCCAGGCGGTCGTCGCCATCGCCGCCCAGGATCGTGTCGTTGCCTGCATCGCCGGAGGCGGTGTCGTTGCCCGCGCCGCCCTCGATGCTGTCGCCATCGGCGCCGCCGACCAGGCGATCGTTGCCGCCGCCGCCGTCGAGCGCATCGGCACCGTCCTCGCCGAACAGCGTGTCGTCGCCGGCCAGGGTGGAGGCGCCGGCATCGCCGCGGATCAGGTCGCCGTCGCTGCCGCCGGCGACGCTGTCATTGCCCTCGCCGCCGCTCACCGTATCGGCGCCGGCGCCGCCGCGGATTGTGTCGTCGCCCTCGTCGCCGCGGACGATGTCATCGGAGCCGAGGAAGGGGTCGATGACGTCGCCGTCCAGCCGGTCGTTGCCGCTGCCGCCCGTGATGGTGTCCGCCGCCTCGCCGCCGAAGATGGTGTCCGCGCCGTCGCCGCCCGCCAGGCTGTCCGCGCCGAGATGGCCGACGATCCGGTCGTCGCCGCCCTCGCCCGAGAGGCTGTCGTCGCCGGCGTCGCCCTGCACGCTGTCCGCGCCCTCGCCGCCCAGGACGATGTCGTTGCCGAACCAGCCGATCAGCGAATCCGCGTCGGTGCCGCCGGAGATGCTGTCATCCCCGTTGAAGCCGTTCAGCGTGTCCTGGCCCGCGCCGCCGAGCAGCGTGTCGTTGCCGATGCCGCCATCGGCCTGGTCGTTCTCGGTCCCGCCATCGAGGATGTCGTCGCCGTCCCCGCCGGCGAGGCTGTCGGCGCCGCCATCGCCCAGGATGCTGTCGCTGCCCTCGTCGCCGGCCAGCAGGTCGCCATCGGCGCCGCCGGCGATGCTGTCGTCGCCGACGCCGCCGAAGATGCTGTCGGCGCCGAGGCCGCCGGACAGGCTGTCGCTGCCGGGCGGCGGCGGGGCGAGCACGGCCCCGCCTTCGAGGGTGCCGCCAGAGGCGTCGCCGGAGATGAAGTCGGCGCCGTCGCCGCCATCGATCGTGTCGTTGCCGAGGTCGCCGAACAGGCGGTCGTTGCCGGTGCCGCCATCGATCGAATCATCGCCGCCGGCGCTGGTCTCGGCGCCGTCGTCGCCGCGGATCGTGTCGGTGCCGTCGCCGCCGAGCAGCGTGTCGTTCTGCGCGCCGCCGAACAGGATGTCGGCGTCGTCGCCGCCCGCGATCACGTCCGCGCCGTCGTCGCCGACCAGCAGGTCGTTGCCGCCGCCGCCGGCCAGGCTGTCGCTGCCTTCCTGCCCGTAGACGGAATCGGCGCCGAGGCCACCCTCGATGGTGTCGTTGTCCTCCTGCCCGAACAGCAGGTCGTTGTCGGCCTCGCCGTCGATGCTGTCCGCGCCGATGCCGCCAAACGCGGTGTCGGCCCCGGTGCCGCCGAAGATCACGTCGGGACCCTGCTCGCCCACCAGCGAATCATCGCCCGCGCCGCCGCTCAGGCCGTCGGCGAAGAGGCCGCCGAACAGCGTGTCGTTGCCGGCATCGCCCGCGAGGCTGTCATTGCCTTCCTCGCCGAGCAGGATGTCGTCGTCGTCGCCGCCCTGCATGGCGTCGTCGCCTTCGCCGCCGAGCAGGCTGTCATTGCCGGTGCCGCCATCGGCGCCGTCATTGCCGGCCTGGCCGGCGATGGTGTCGTTGCCCGACTCGCCCGACAGCAGGTCGTCGCCTTCCCAGCCGGCCAGCAGGTCGCCGCCGCTGCCGCCGACCAGCGTGTCGTTGCCGATGTCGCCATAGATGCTGTCGGCGCCCGCGCCGCCGGCGATCAGGTCGTTGCCGTCCACGCCGGGCGCGTCCGGATCGGCATAGCCGGCCAGCAGGTCGTTCCCGGCGCCGCCCGCGATGATGTCCGACCCGGCGCCGCCGTACAGCGTGTCGGCCGCACCGACATTCAGCGCGGCGGACAGGGCGGAGGGGTCGGCGATCAACGGCACCAGCGACAACAGCCCGACGGAGCCGGAGATGGTGTCGTTGCCCGTGCCGCCGCTGACGAAGTCGGCCGCGGTGCTGGTGAAGAGGCCACCGAAGGCATCCGGGCCGAGCAGATCCGGCCCAAGAGTCCCGCGACGGAAGGTGGTCCCGGACATGGCGGCGCCCTTTACAAAAAATTTACGAGTTCGTCGGGACAATCTCGCAATCGCACAAAGAACGCAAGCCAGTTTCGGAACGTGCGGGGGTGGCAACCAAGCCGCTCCACAGAATTCAACAAATCACCACTGAAGCGGATGTGATCGGAGGGGTTGCGGCTTGGGATTGCGTGTGGCTTGCGCCCAGGTCGGGCAAGGCTCAGGCGGGGCGGCGGGCGGCGCGCCTCCATGAGGCCTTGACCCGGTGCCAGAAAATGGCATGTCCCGCCGGTGATGAACCACGCCGCCGAGCCCGCGCCCATGCCACCCTCGGCGACACCGCCGGGCGCCTCGCCCACGCGCCGGACGCGGCTGGCGGTGGTGCTGTTCAACCTCGGCGGCCCGGACCGGACCGAGAGCATCCGGCCATTCCTGGTGAACCTCTTCACCGACCCCGCCATCCTGCGCGTGCCCGGCTGGGTGCGGCCCTGGCTCGGCCGGGTGATCGCCTGGCGGCGCACCAAGCCGGCCACCGAGAACTACGCCATTCTTGGCGGCCGCTCGCCCCTGCTGGAGCTGACGGTCGAGCAGGGGGAGGCGCTGGCCGCAGCGCTCAACCAGGACGCCACGGTCGAGGCGAAGAGCTTCGTCGCCATGCGCTACTGGCACCCGATGAGCGAGGAGACGGCGGCGGCGGTGAAGGCCTGGGGGCCGGACGAGGTCGTGCTGCTGCCGCTCTACCCGCAATTCTCCACCACGACGACCGGCAGCAGCGCGGTGGCGTGGGACGCGGCGGCGGCCAAGGCCGGGCTGGCGGTGCCGACCACCACGCTCTGCTGCTTCCATTCCGACCCGGGCTTCGCGGAGGCCACCGCGGCGATCGTGCGCGGCGCCTGGGACAGGGCGCGGGCGGAACTCGACCCCGCGATCGGGCTGCGCATCCTGTTCAGCGCGCACGGCCTGCCGGAGAGCATCGTCGCCGCCGGCGATCCCTACCAGTGGCAGGTGGAGCAGTCGGTGGCGCAGGTGGTCGAACGCCTGGGCATCGACGGGCTTGACCACGTGGTCTGCTACCAGTCCCGCGTGACGCCGCAGAAGTGGATCGGCCCCTCGACGGAGGACGAGCTGGAGCGCGCCGGCCACGACAAGGTCGCGGTGCTGGTGGTGCCGATCGCCTTCACCTCGGAGCATTCGGAGACGCTGGTCGAGCTCGACGTGGAATACCGGGAGGAGGCGGAGAAGCTCGGCGTGCCCGGCTATTTCCGCGCCCCGGCGCAGAATTCCGACCCGGCCTTCGTGGGCGCGCTGGCCGCGCTGGTGCAGGGTGCGCGCGGCGGCGGGCGCAGCCTCTGCTCCTTCGCCGGCGGGCGGCAATGCCCGCGGCAGCACCGCGACTGCCCGCACGAGAAGGCCAACGCCGCGGCGAAGCGGGCGCGGGTGACGGCGTGACGGCGGCGGGCCCGCGGGACCAGGCGGGCCAGGATCCGCGGGGCCCGGCGCGCGAGGCCCGGTCGGCACCCGCCCGCCCCGCCGCCGTGCTGTTCGACTGCGACGGAGTGCTGGCCGATACCGAGGCCCTGCACGACCGCCTGATCGCCGAGGAGATCGCGGCCCTCGGCTGGGACCTCACGCCCGCCGAGGCGGCACGGCGCTTCCGCGGCCTGGCGTGGGAGGCGATCGCCCCGCAGATCGAGGCCCGGCTCGGGCCCGGCAGCGTGCCGGCCGATTTCCTGCCCGGCCTGATCCGCCGCGTGCTGCACGGGCTGGAGACGGAAGCCGTGCCGATCCCCGGCGCGCCGCAGGCGGTGCAGGCGGTGGTCGCGGCCGGCATCCCGGTCGCGGTGGCCAGCAACTCCTCCCGCGCCGAGCTGGCCACCAAGCTGCGCCGGCTGGGGCTGGCCGAGGCCTTCCGCGGCCGGGTGTTCAGCGTGCAGGACGTGGACCGGCCGAAGCCCGCGCCGGACATGTACCGCGCCGCCGCCGCCGCCTGCGGGGCTGATCCGCGGCTCTGCGTGGTGGTGGAGGACAGCGTCGCCGGCGCCCGCGCGGGCCTGGCGGCGGGCTGCCGGGTGCTCGGCCTGGCGCATGGGCCGGAGACCGCGGCGGCGCTCGCGGCGATCGGCGCGGAGGTGATGGGCGGGATGGCGGAGCTGCCGCTGCGCCTCGGCCTGGCACCGGCGGGCGGGCAGCCCGGCGATCCATGCGCGGCCGCGCCGGCCGCCGGCGGGGGCCGCGACGGCCACTCCCCGGCCGAGGCGCCCGAGCGCAATTGACCAACGGGGGCCGGCACCGCCGGCGGGAGCTGCGCAGCGCATGACGATCGACTGGCTGGCGCCGGCCTATCCGTGGGTGAAGTCGCTGCACCTGATCGCGGTCTTCGCCTGGATGGCGGGGCTGTTCTACCTGCCGCGGCTCTATGTCTACCATCACCAGGTGCCGGTGGGGGACAGCCGGTCGGAGCTGTTCAAGGTGATGGAGCGGCGCCTGCTGAAGGCGATCATGAACCCGGCGATGATCGCCGCCTGGCTGTTCGGCCTGGCGCTGGTGCTGACGCCGGGCGTGGTCGATTGGCGGGCCGGCTGGTGGCACGGCAAGCTGGCCGGGCTGCTGGGCATGACCTGGTTCCACATGGACCTGGCGCGCGCGCGCCGCGCCTTCGAGGCGGACGGTCGGCCGCGGACCGAACGCGGCTGGCGCATCCTGAACGAGGTGCCGACGCTGCTGCTGATCCTGATCGTGGTGATGGTGATCGCCAAGCCGTTCTGAGGGTCCCGCCGCGCACCGCGCCGGGCGCGCCCCCATGGGCGCCAACTCATCGCCCTCGGTGCGCAAGGCGGCCCGGGTGGAGGCGTTGCCTGCCCCGTCAAACGCCTTCGGCGTTTGCCCCCCCACAACCAGCGCAGCCGCCCTGGACCGTCGTCAGTAGAAAGAACAAGCAAATCAGGGGGGTTCCAAGGGGCCACTGCCCCTTGGCGGGGTCGGACGCACTGCGTCCGACGGGGCAGGGCCCCTGGCGGAGCGCGAGGCGGAGCCTCGCATCTGCCGCCGCCGCGATTCCCCAAGGTCGCCAGGCCAACTTGGCGCCCATGGTGCGCCCCCCGGGCAGGTCGCGTGGCAGCGCCCGACACGTGCGCGGGCGCGGGCGCGGGCGCGGGCGCGGGCGCGGGATCGGGGCGGGGGACGTCCGGCGCCAAGCTCACGATTGCGTGCCATCTGTAGGTTGTATACGACTCCGGGCTCACGCGATCGCGAGGAGCCCGCATGCCCGCCCCCGCCGCTGCCCCTGCCGCTGCGCCCTCAGCCAGCACCCGTGCCGACAGCCACGGCGCGCTGCGGGAGACCTGGCGCCTCGCCCGGCTCTGGCTCCGCGCCGAGCCCTGGACGGCAGGTCTGCTCGTCGCCGCGGCGCTGCTGCTGACGCTCGGGCAGATCGCGCTCGGCTGGGGGCTGGCGGTCTGGAACCGCGATGCCTTCGATGCGCTCGGCGCGCGCGACGGCGCCGCCTTCGCGCATCAGCTCGGCATCTTCGCGGCGCTGACGGCGGCGGGGATGGCGGTGGCGGTGGCGCGGCTCTGGTCGCGGCAGGCCATCGCCTTGCGTTGGCGGCGGTGGCTGGTGCTCGGCCTGCAGCGCGCCATGCTGGAGGGCGGTCGGCACTACCGGCTGGCGGTGTCCGGCGCCGCCGTCGACAACCCGGACCAGCGCATCGGCGAGAACACGCGTTGGGCGACCATCATGGCGGTCGACCTGGCGCTCGGCCTGCTGCACGCGGCGGCGATGTTTTTGGCGTTTGCCGGGATGCTGTGGCAGCTCTCCGCCGGGGTGGCGCTGCCGGGGACGGGGGCGGCTGTGCCGGGTGGGTTGCTCTGGGCGGCGATGCTGTTCGCCGGGCTCTGCGGCTGGGTCACCTGGCGGGTCGGCCGGGCGATGCCGGGCATCCACATGGACCGCAACCAGGCCGAGGCCGACCACCGCTTCGCCCTGCTGCGCGTGCAGGAACATGCCGAGGCGATCGCGCTGGTCCGCGGCGAGGCGGACGAGATCCGCGGCCTGGGCGTCGCCTATGCCCGGGTGGAGGCGGCGATGCTGCGGCTGCTGCGCAGCGAGCGGCAGCTGATGTGGCTGGGGTCGAGCTACCTGGCGGTGGCGGGGGTGCTGCCGCTGGTGCTGCTGGCGCCGGGCTATTTCGCCGGCGCGCTGACGCTCGGCATCCTGATGCAGGCGGCGCATGCCTTCGTGGAGGTGACGCGGGCGCTGTGCTGGTTCGTCGATGCCTGGCCGCGGCTGGCCGATTGGCGCTGCCACGTCGCCCGCGTGGTGGAGCTGGAGCGCAGCTGCACCGCGCCCGAGCCGCGCGGCGCCATCCTGCGGCGGGAAGCCCCCGCCCCCGCGCCGGCCTGGACGCCGCCGGGCGCGCTGGAGCTGCGTGGCCTCGCCCTCGGCACCGCCTGCGGCCGCGCGCTGGTGGCCGGCGCCGAGCTGCGCGTCGCGCCCGGCGAGCGGGTGCTGATCACCGGGGAGAGCGGCAGCGGCAAGTCCACCCTGTTCCGCGCCATCGCCGGCCTCTGGCCCTGGGGGGAGGGCGACATCCGCCTGCCGGGGCGGGAGGCCACGATGTTCCTGCCCCAGCGCCCCTACCTGCCGCTCGGCAGCCTGGCCGATGCGCTCTGCTACCCCGCCCCGCCCGGCACTTTCGGGCGGGAGGCGATGGCGGCCGCGCTGCTGCGCTGCCGGCTGCCGCTGCTGGCGCCGCGGCTCGGGGAGGTGGCACGCTGGGACCGCGTGCTGTCGCTCGGCGAGCAGCAGCGCATCGCCTTCGCCCGCGTGCTGCTGCACCGGCCGGGCTTCGTCTTTATGGACGAGGCGACCTCGGCGCTGGACGAGGCGAGCCAGGACCTCGTCTTCGCGCTGCTGGCGGTGGAGCTGCCCTCGGCCTCGGTGCTGTCGATCGGACACCGGCCGGGGCTCGAGGCCTTTCACGATCGCGTGCTGAGGATGCAGCCGGCACCGGGCGGGGCGCGGCTGGTGCCGGCCGGCTCGCCGCCGCCGTCCCCGTCGCCGGTGCTGCCATCCGGGCCCGGCGCGCCGGCGGGAGCGGGGCGGAGAGGCTTGACACGGACGCTCGCTCGTCCATCTGTCGGTTGACGGCAGGGCGCCGCGCCCCTAGGGTCCGAACGCTCTCCGGCAATCGGCCAGGTGTCGCGCCCCGCGGGGCGGCGGCGGGGCCGGTCCCTCCTCTCCACCCCCTGGTCATGTCGCGTCGAAATGGCACCCGCCCCTGGCGGGGTCCGGGCGCGGCGGACGGGCCCGGCGGCCGGTCGTTCCCGATCGCGCTGTCCGGAGCCCTGCTGGCCACGCCACCGGGGATTCCCTTCCTGCGCGCGCACCACGGACGCGACCGCCATGCACCTTTCCGAACTCAAGGCGAAGTCCCCGGCCGAGCTTCTGGCCTTTGCCGAATCCCTCCAGGTCGAGAACGCATCGAGCCTGCGCAAGCAGGACATGATGTTCGCGATCCTGAAGACGCTGGCCGACAACGAGCAGGCCATCTACGGGGAGGGGACGCTCGAGATCCTCTCCGACGGCTTCGGCTTCCTGCGCAGCCCGCAGGCGAACTACCTGCCCGGGCCCGATGACATCTACGTCTCCCCCGCGCAGGTGCGCCGCTTCGGCCTGCGCACCGGCGACACGGTGGAAGGCCAGATCCGCGCGCCCAAGGATGGCGAGCGCTACTTCGCGCTGCTGAAGGTGGACAACGTCAACTTCGAGCCGCCCGAGGCGCTGCGCCACCGCATCAACTTCGACAACCTGACCGCGCTCTACCCGACCCGACGCCTGAAGATGGAGAATGCCGAGGTCGAGAGCGTCGCCAAGGGCCCGACCAAGGACATGACGCATCGCGTGATCGACCTGATCGCGCCGATCGGCATGGGCCAGCGCGCGCTGATCGTGGCACCGCCGCGCACCGGCAAGACGGTGATGATGCAGAACATCGCGAAGTCGATCACCGCGAACCACCCGGACGTCTTCCTGATCGTGCTGCTGATCGACGAGCGGCCGGAGGAAGTGACCGACATGGCGCGCACGGTGCGCGGCGAGGTGGTGGCCTCCACCTTCGACGAGCCGGCGACGCGGCACGTGCAGGTGACCGAGATGGTGCTGGAGAAGGCCAAGCGCCTGGTCGAGCACAAGCGCGACGTGGTGATCCTGCTGGATTCGATCACGCGGCTGGGCCGCGCCTACAACAGCGTTGTCCCTTCCTCGGGCAAGGTGCTGACGGGCGGCGTGGACGCGAACGCGCTGCAGCGGCCGAAGCGCTTCTTCGGCGCGGCGCGCAACATCGAGGAAGGCGGGTCGCTGACCATCATCGCCACCGCGCTGATCGACACAGGCAGCCGCATGGACGAGGTGATCTTCGAGGAGTTCAAGGGCACCGGCAATTCGGAGCTCATCCTGGACCGCAAGCTCTCCGACAAGCGCACCTTCCCGGCGATCGACATCACCAAGTCCGGCACCCGCAAGGAGGAGCTGCTGGTCGACCGCGGCACGCTGTCCAAGATGTGGGTGCTGCGCCGCATCCTGAACCCGATGGGCACCCAGGACGCGATGGAGTTCCTGCTGGACAAGCTGAAGTACAGCAAGACCAACCAGGACTTCTTTGATGCGATGAACACCTGACGGCGTTCATCGCATCGAGTCGTGTGCCGCGCGCCTTCGGTTCGACGCGCTGAGCACTCAAGGGCGGTCTCTGCATCCGGGCGCAACGGGTGCGCGTTGCCGCATAAGGCGGTGAACGCTGGAGGCGCTGGCAACCGCATGCCGCGTCTCGGCCGAGTTCCGCCCGGCTTCGGGCCCGGCGGTCGCGGTGCTGCGCGCGCGGGCCCTCATGACGCCACATGTCCCCCCGTCCGGCGGCGACGGCGCCTGCGGCCAGCCGCCCGCCCAAACCACGCC
>JAIYDD010000118.1 GCA_027487675.1 Acetobacteraceae bacterium
GGGCGCGGCGGCGGGCGCCTCGACGGGGGGCGGAGGCTCGGGCCGCGGCTCCGGCAGCGCGGCGGGCGCTTCGGGGGCCGGGCGGAGATGCGCGACGGGCGCCGGCCGCGGCGCCGGGCCTGGCGCGGGCGCCGGGGCGGGGGCGAGGGAGCGGGCCGGGAAGCCATCCTCCCAGCTCGCTGCGCGGACGCGGAGGTCGGCACGCAGCGCCGGACGCGGCGTCGCCTCGCCGCCGCGGGTCGGCAGGCGCACGACCTCCACGGTCCGGCTGCCGGTGGCGCCGCCGCGGCGCGGGATGCTGCGATGATCGTGCTGGGTGCCAGGGCCGGCCGGCTGGCCGCCGCCGAGGCGCGCGAAGATACGGTCGATGTCGGACATGAGGCTCCGGATGCGATGCAATCGGGTCGCCGGGCTGAGACGGGCCATCCTGGCCTGCGCGCGACGATCTGGTCCCTGGGCTGGGGCCGGCCCGTCCGCCGGATTCCAACAGCCCGGTGGCACGGCGCCGCCGGGCGCATCTCGCGCCCGGTGCCCCGCTGGACAGGATAGCACCCATCCAGCGTCGGCGCTGGGGAAAAGTTTCCCTGCCGCGCGGACCGGCGCCGCCCTCGCGGCGGCGAGGGTCGGCTGCCCGCCGACGCCCGCCAGCGCCGGCGGACCCGGACCATCATCGCCCGGCATCGACGCCCGGGGCTGGGGTTGCTCGCCAGGGCCGCGGCGCGCGCCGGGGCCTCACGCGTTCGCGCGTCGCCGCCCGCCGCCCGGCGCGCCATAAGCGCCGGGCCGCCGCCCCCTTGGCGCGCGGCCCGGTGCCCGCCGGCCGGGGAGGGTCCGCGCCATCCCGCGCGGCCGCCCGGGCCCTGCGGGCCGCAGGCCGGGATCCGGCGGGCCGCAGGGCGGCACGCGCGGGGATCGCCGGCCCGTGGCCGGCCTCGTCCCTTCGCGCGGCGCCCCGCCCCGCCGACTTCGCCCGCGCCCTTCGGGCTCACAAGGAAAGTCCTGCCATGGTTGGCCTCGCCGGCGTGATCCTCTCCCTCCTCCTGCTGATGTATCTGGCCTATCGCGGCATCAACGTGCTGGTGCTGGCGCCGCTGATGGCGCTGCTCGCGGTGCTGGCGCAGGGCGACCTGCCGGTGCTCGGCACGTACACGCAGGTCTTCATGGCCGCGCTCGGCCGCTACGTGATCCAGTTCTTCCCGCTGTTCCTGCTGGGCGCCATCTTCGGCAAGCTGATGGACGACAGCGGCTCGGCGCGCGTCATCTCGCGCTGGATCGTCGGGCGCGTCGGCGCCGAACGCGCGATCCTGGCCGTCGTGCTGGCCTGCGGCGTGCTGACCTATGGCGGCGTCAGCCTGTTCGTCGTGGCCTTCGCGGTCTTCCCGATCGCGGCCGCGCTGTTCCGCGACAGCGGCACGCCGAAGCGGCTGATCCCGGGCGCCATCGCGCTCGGCAGCTTCACCTTCACCATGACGGCGCTGCCCGGGACGCCCGCCATCCAGAACGCGATCCCGGCGCCCTTCTTCGGCACGGATGCCTTCGCGGCACCCGGCCTCGGGCTGGTGGCGGGGGCGATCATGTTCGCGGGCGGCATGGCCTGGCTGTCCTGGCGGGCGCGGGCCGCGCGCCAGGCGGGGGAGGGCTATGCCGGCCCGCTTGGCGCGCGGCCCGTGCCCGGCGGATATGGCCAGAGCACGGTCGGCGCCGCGCAGCTGCCCGCCGGCGCCGGCCAGGCGGCGGACGCCGCGGCGGAGGAGCCGCGCCCCACGCCCTCCGTCGCGCTGGCCTTCGCGCCGGTGCTGCTGGTGATCCTGGTCAACTACGGCTTCCTGACCTTCGCGGTGCCGGGCCTCGACACCGCCTACCTGGCGGAGCCGCGCTACGGCGCCACCAGCATCGACGCGGTGCGCGGCATCTGGTCCATCATCGTCGCGCTGCTGGTCGCCATCCTGTTCATCCTGGCCACCTCCTGGCGGGCGATGGCGGATGTGCGGGCGTCCGTGAACCAGGGGACGATGGGCTCGCTGCTGCCGATCTTCAACACGGCCTCCGAGGTCGGCTACGGCGCGGTGATCGCGAGCCTGCCGGCCTTCTTCGCGATCCGCGAGGCGGTGCTGAGCGCGGGCGGCGGCGACCCGGTGATCTCGCTGGCGGTCGCGGTGAACGTGCTGGCGGGGATCACCGGCTCCGCCTCGGGCGGGATGAGCATCGCGCTGCAGGCACTCGGCGAGACCTATGCGCAGCTGGCGGCCGCGGCCGGGATCAGCCCGGAGATCCTGCACCGCGTCTCGGCGCTGGCCTCCGGCGGCTTCGACAGCCTGCCGCACAACGGCGCGGTGATCACGCTGCTGGCGATCTGCGGGCTGACGCACCGGGAGAGCTACGTGGATATCGGCGTGGTGTCGGTGCTGGTGCCGGTCTCGGCGCTGGTCACGGTGCTGCTGCTGCACGCGGTGGTGGGGAGCTTCTGAACGGGGCGGGGGCGCGGCCCCCACCCCGGCCAGCCTTCGGCGCCGCGGCAGTGCCGCGGCCCCCCGCGATGCGGGGGAGGGAGACAGAAGCCGATCAGGCGTCGAGCGCGCCGTAGGCCAGCTGCATCAGCAGGCGGCGATAGCCGGCGCGGCCGACGCTGGGCGCCGCCGTCATGCTGACCGCGACCAGCTCCGCGCGCGGGTCCACCCAGAAATAGGTGCCGCCATAGCCGGCCCACATGAACTGGCCCTGGAAGCCCGGCACCAGCGCCCCGCCATCCGCCAGCCGCACCCCGAAGCCGAGGCCGAAGCCGAAGCCCGGCGAGCCGAGCAGCAGCATCCCCGGCGGCAGCGGCTGCTGCAGGCCGGCCACGTGATCCGACGCCATCAGCCGCACCGTGGCCGGCGACAGGATCCGCACCCCGTCCAGCTGCCCGCCACTGGCCAGCATCTGCGCGAAGCGGAGGTAGTCCGCCGCCGTCGAGACCGCGCCCGCCCCGCCCGAGGCATTCCCCGGCGGGCGGGAGACGTCGATCATCGCCACCGGCTGGTTGTTGGCGAAGGGATCCACGCCGCTGTGCATCGCCAGCCGCTGGCCCTGCGTCCCGGTGGTGGCGAAGGCGGTGTCCACCATGCGCAGGGGGCGGAACAGCCGCTCCTCAAGGAACACTTCCAGGCGGCGGCCGGAGGCGGCTTCGACGACGCGGCCGAGCACGTCGCTCGACAGGCTGTATTCCCAGGTGGTGCCGGGCTGGCGCGCCAGCGGCGCCTGCGCCAGGCCCTGGTTGAAGGCCTCCGGCGTCGGGCCGCGGCTGTCGAAGTCGCGTTCGCCGGGGAGGAAGACGCCGGCGCGGCGATAGGCGTCGCGCACCGGCTGGTTCTGCGTCAGCTCGCCGTAAGCCAGCCCCGAGGTGTGGCGCAGCAGGTCGTAGACGTTCATCGGGCGCTGCGCCGCGACCATGTCGTAGCCGGCCTCCGCCGTCGCGCCGCGCGGCACGCTGACCTGCAGCCGGTCGAAGCCCGGCAGGTGGCGGCCCACGGGATCGGCCAGGCCGATTCGCCCTTCCTCCACCAGGATCATCGCGGCGACGGAGACGAAGGGCTTGGTCATCGAGTAGATGCGGAACACCGCGTCCGGCGTCATCGCCGCATTGGCCTGGCGGTCGCGGAAGCCCAGCGTCTCGCTGAAGGCGAGCCTGCCCTTGCGCGCCACCATGATGACGGCGCCTGGCAGGCGGTTGGCGGCGACCTCGCCCTCGAAGGCCTCGCGGATGCGGCTGAGGCGGCCGGCATCGAGGCCGACCTCGCCAGGGCGCGCGGTGGGCAGCGGCGGGCCGCCGGACTGGGCGCGGGCGGGGCCGGGGAAGCCGATGACGGAGGCAGCGGCGAGCGCTGGCGGGATCGCCAGCAGGGCACGGCGGTGCATGGGGTGTTTCCTCTCCTTGCGCCGCCGCTGCGTGGCAACGGCGCTGCGCGACTTCACACCTTGTGCGCAATGCTCGTCAACGGAGCGCGCGGGAGGGGCGTTCCGGGTGGCCCGGGGGGAGGCGTTGGCTCGTGGGTGCGAAGCTGCGGGTGAGGCAGCGCCCGGCGGCCCGGGGGGAGGCTTCGCCTCATAGGCGCGACGCTAAGGTCGCGCGCAGGGCAAAACCCCCAACCCCGACCAGCCTGCGGCGCCGCGGCAGTGCCGCCGCCCCCCGCAAAAGCGGGAGAGGGAGAAGTGGGCGCCTTCTTTCCCTCCCCCGCAGTTGCGGGGGGTACGACGCCGAAGGCGTCGGGCGGGGCCCGCGACGCGCAGCGTCGTGGGAGGGTGGGGGTCTCCCCCCCCGCGGTGCACTTAGCTTCGCGCCTATGAGGCGTTGCCTCCCCCCGTACCCCCCAACACCAGGGCTGCCGCCCTGGACCGGCGCCAGGAAAAAAACAAAATGGGTTCTCAGGGGCCGCTGCCCCTGAGCGGGGTCGGACGCACTGCGTCCGACGGGGCGGAGCCCCTGGCGGAGCGCGAGGCAGCGCCTCGCACCACGATCAGCGCCGCTTCGGCGGGTCCCGGCTCAGCCCCTTGGCCGCCAGCGCCTGTTCGTACTCCGCCCAGCGCGCGGCGTGTTCGCGGCCCAGCGCGTGCAGGTAGTCCCAGGAGTAGATGCCGGTGTCGTGCAGGTCGTCGAAGACCAGGCGGACGGCGTAGTTGCCGACCGGCTCGACCTTCATGATGCCGACATGGCGCCGGCCGGGCACGATCACCCGCTGGCCGGGCCCATGGCCCTGCACCTCGGCCGAGGGGCTTTCGACGCGCAGGTATTCCGCCGTCAGGGCGAAGCGCTCGCCGGTGTCGAAGGCGACGTGCAGCAGCTGCTCGGCGCGGTTCAGGCGGATCTCGGTCGGGACAGGCACCCTCAGCCGTCCAGCCGGCGCGCCTCGTCGGGCAGCATGATCGGGATGCCGTCGCGGATCGGGTAGGCGAGGCCCGCCTTCTCGCTGACCAGCTCGGCCTTCTCGCGGTCGTAGCGCAGCGGGCCCTTGGTGACCGGGCAGACCAGGATCTCCAGCAGGCGGGGGTCCACCTGCGCGCCAGGCTGGGTGCCAGTCTCGCCGCTCATGCCGCCCAAACCCCCTTCGCTGCGTCGGCCGCCGGTCTAGCTCGGCCGCGTGTCGGGCGCCATGCCATGGGTGTCCATCTGCATCAGCGCGACCAGCATCTGGGCGCGCGCTTCCGTCCCCGGGGCTTCCAGCAGCGCCTGCTTCTCCCGCACCTCGAAGGGGCAGACCATGCAGAGCGTGGTCACCAGCATGGCGTCCGAGGTCTGCTCGATCGCCTCCCAGTTCGCCTCGATGCCTTGGGCGCGGAAGTAGGCGCGCAGTGCCGCCAGCAGCGCCGGCCGGTCGAGCATGGGCGCCGGGCCGCCCACCGTCAGGTCGGCGCGGAACCCTTCATAGCTGGCGCGCACGCGCCGGTAGCCGCGGCGCATCGCGATCTCCTCGGCGATGCGGAAGCGCGCCACGCCGGTCAGCGTGATCAGCAGGCGGCCGTCATCGGTCTCCGAGAAGGAGGTGAGGCGGCCGAGGCAGCCGATCCGGTAGGTGCCCGGCCCCGTCTCGCCCTTCGGCTGGGCGGGGTCGGGCTGCACCATGCCGAACATCCGCCCCGAGGCCAGCGAATCCAGCGTCATCGCCAGGTAGCGGGGTTCGAAGATGTTCAACGGCAGACGCCCCTGCGGCAGCAGCAGCGCGCCGGGGAGGGGGAAGATCGGAATCTCCGGCGGGAGATCCTCGAAGGCGGGGTGGAAGGCCGGCATGGTCTCCTGCTCGGTCGCGCCTGCGGCCAGGGCCCGCCGCGCCGCGTCGCGCCGGCCGGCGAACCCGGCCGGCGCAACGCGGCGCCTCAGCGGAACAGAAGGGTGGAGAGCTTCCGCCGTCCCGCAAGGGTCGCGGGGTCGTCGAAGCCCCAGGCCTCGAAGAACTTGAGCAGCTGCTTGCGCGCCGCCTCGTCGTTCCAGGCCCTGTCGCGGCGGATCGCCTCCATCAGCGCGTCGACCGCCTTGGCGCGCTCGCCCATGGCGTTCAGCGCGACGGCCAGGTCGATGCGCGCGGCGTGGTCGTCCGCGTCGGCAGCCAGCCGCCGTTCGAACTCGCCGAGCTTCTCGCGCGCCTTGCGGCCTTCGGCCGCGAGCTGCAGGGCGGAGCGGACGGAGACGATCTCGGCATGCTCGCGGATCTTGTCGGGGACCTGGTCGATCACCTCCTGCGCCTGCTCCTCCTCGCCGAGCGCCATCAGCGCGCGGGCGAGGCCGGCGAAGGCCTCCGGGTTCTCCGGCTCCTGCTGGACCAGGGCGGCGAAGAGTTCGAGCGCGGCCTGGTGGTCGCCCTGCTCGACCGCCGCCTTGGCCTCGGCCAGCAGGTCGGCGCCGGGCAGGCTGCCGCCGGCCATCTTCAGCAGGTTCTCGACGAACTTCTTCACCTCGCCCTCGGGCAGCGCGCCCTGGAAGAGGTCGGCAATCTGGCCCTTCACGAAGCCGACGACGGTCGGCACCGACTGCAGCGGCAGGCCCATCTGCGCCAGCTGCTGGACCAGCTGGCGGTTCTTGTCGATGTTGATCTTGACCAGCTTCACGCGGCCCTGCGCGGCCTTGACCACCTTCTCGAGCGTCGGCGTCAGCTGCTTGCAGGGGCCGCACCAGGTCGCCCAGAAATCCACCAGGACGGGGGTGTCGCGGCTGCCGTTCACCACGTCCTGCATGAAGGACCGCTGGTCGCCATCCTTGATGAGGTCGCCGGCGCCGGCCCCGGCGCCCTGGCCACCGGGCGCGGTCTGGCGGGAGGGGTCGAAGATCACATCCATGGCAGGCATTCCCGAGTGCGTCGGGCCGATACATGCGGCGCGCGGGCCGCGAGGGCAAGGCGGTGCAA
>JAIYDD010000217.1 GCA_027487675.1 Acetobacteraceae bacterium
AGGCCCTTGCGCCAGAAGCGCGGGTCGGACGCGTTCAGGCCGAAGGGCGCCAGCAGCTCCTTGTGGCGCTTGGTGCCGCCCGCCTTCAGCATCTCCAGGTATTTCTGCTGGAAGCCCGGATGGCCTTCGCGGAACACGCCGTAGAGCGCGTTCACCAGGCAATCCCCGAAGGCGTAGGCGTAGACGTAGAACGGCGTGTGGACGAAGTGCGGGATGTAGGCCCAGTAGACCTGGTAGTCCGGCGTGAAGTCGAAGGCCGGGCCGAGGCTTTCCGTCTGCACCTGCATCCACAGCTCGCCGATGCGCTCCTGCGCCACCTCGCCACCCTTGCGCTCCTCGTGCAGCAGGGTCTCGAAGCGGTAGAAGGCGATCTGGCGGACCACCGTGTTCAGCATGTCCTCGACCTTGCTGGCCAGCAGCGCGCGGCGGCGGCGGGGATCGGTCTCGGCGTCGAGCAGGGCGCGGAAGGTCAGCATCTCGCCGAACACGGAGGCCGTCTCGGCGAGCGTCAGCGGCGTCGAGGATTGCAGGTAGCCCTGCTGCCCCGCCAGGATCTGGTGCACGCCATGGCCGAGTTCATGGGCCAGCGTCATCACGTCCCGCGTCTTGCCGTGGTAGTTCACCAGCAGATAGGGGTGCGCGGAGGGCACGGTGGGGTGCGCGAAGGCCCCTGACGCCTTGCCCGGCCGCAGCGCGGCATCCACCCAGGGGCGGTCGAAGAAGCGGCGCCCGATGGCGGCAAGCTCCGGGCTGAACGCCGCGTAGCTGTCGAGCACGCGCGCGGTGGCGTCCTTCCACGGGATGTGCGCGTCGTCCTGGTCCGGCAGCGGCGCGTTGCGGTCCCAGTGCATCAGCTTCGGCAGGCCGAGCCACTTCGCCTTCATCGCGTAGTAGCGGTGCGACAGGCGGGGGAAGCTTTCGCGCACGGCGGCGACGAGGGCGTCCACCACCTCGTCCTCGACCATGTTGGAGCGGTTGCGGTAGCTGGTCGGGCGCGGGTAGCGGCGCCAGCCGTCGATGATCTCCTTGTCCTTGGCGAGCACGTTGGTGATCAGGCCGAAGAGGCGCGCCCTCTCCCCGAAGGCCTCGGACACGCCCTTCGCGGCCGCGGCGCGGATGTCGCGGTCGCGGTCGGAGAGCTTGTTCAGCGCGGCCGAGACGGTCAGCTCCTCGCCCGCCACGGTGACGCGCATGTTCGCCACCGTCTCGTCGAACAGGCGGCACCAGGCGGAGCGGCCGGTGACCTCCTTCTCGTGCAGCAGCTTCTCCGCCTCGTCGGAGAGCTGGTGCGGGCGGAAGACGCGAAGGTCGCGCAGCCAGGGCTTCCAGCGCGACAGGGCGGCCGAGGCATTGGCCTTGCGGTCCAGCGCCTCGTCCTCCATCCGATTGATCTCGAGGGTCAGGAACAGCAGCGCGCTGCTGATCGTCGTCACCCTCTCCTGCACCGTCTGGTAGAAGCGGCCATTCGCCGGGGCCTGGGCGTCGCCCGAGAAGACCAGCTGGGCGAAGGACATGGCGCGGCCGAGCATCTCCTCCACCTGCTCGTATTCGGCGATGGCGTCCGCCAGCGCGTCGCCGGAGAGCGTCGCGACCTTGCCGGCATGGGCGGCCTGGAAGGCGCGGGCGCGCGCCTCCGCCCGGTCCAGGTCGGCGGCCAGCTTCGGGTCGTCCGGCCCCGCATAGAGGTCCGAGAGGTCCCAGGCCGGCAGCGGCTCGATGGCGGGGGCGGCGCCGCCCCCGCGGGCGGAATCTTGGAGGATCGTCACGGTGTCTCTGTTGTCCGGCAGGCTTCGGGACTGGATATAGACCCGTATCCGGCAGGTCCAAGCCGGGCACCGCGCGTCGGGGGGGCGGGAGATGGAACCGGGGAAGCGGGTGGGCTGGAACAGCCTGCCGCAGATGATGCTGGAACTGGCCGCGCGGCGGCATGATCGGCCGATGCTGCGGCATTGGCGGGACGGCGCCTGGCAGCGGCTGAGTTGGGGCGAGTATGCGCTGGCGGTGGCCGCGGTGGCGGCCGGGCTGCGCGAAGCCGGCGTCACCCCCGGCGAGCGGGTGCTGCTGGTCAGCGAGAACCGCCCCGAATTCGTGATCGCGGACACCGCCATCATGGCGGTCGGCGCCGTCACCGTGCCGACCTACACCACCAACACCGAGGCGGACCACGCGCACATCCTGCGCGATTCGGGGGCGCGGGCGGCCATCGTCTCCGGCGCCGCGCTGGCGGGGCGGGTGGCGGCCGCGGCGGGGCAGGCCGGCGGGCTCGACCTGCTGGTAACGATGGAGACGCCCAGGGAAAACCATGAGGCGCCGGGCCCGCGCTGCCTGCCCTGGTCCGCGCTGGCCGGGACGCCGGCCGACCTCAACCTGCTGCGCGCCGAGGTGGAGCAGATCCCGCCCGGGCGGCTGGCCTGCCTGGTCTATACCTCCGGCACGGGTGGCTTGCCGAAGGGCGTGATGCTGCCGCACCGGGCCATGCTGGCCAATCGCGACGGCGTGGCGCGGCTGGCCGACCGGCTGCACCTGGAAGGCGAGTGTTATCTCTCCTTCCTGCCGCTGTCGCATTCCTACGAACACACGGTGGGCGGCTTCCTGCTGCCCTCCCTCGGCGTCGAGGTGGTCTATTCGCGCGGCGCCGACCGGCTGGCCGCCGAGTTCCAGGAGATCCGCCCGGCCATCGTCACCGCCGTGCCGCGGCTGTTCGAGGTGCTGCGCGCGCGCATCCTGGCCGGCGTCGAGAAGGAGGGCGGCCTGAAGGAGACGCTGTTCCGCCGGGCGCTGGCGCTCGGGCTGCGCAGGCTGGACGGGCCGCCGCTCGGGCTGCTCGACAAGGTGCAGGACGCGGTGCTGGACCGGCTGGTGCGCGACAAGGTGCGCGCGCGCTTCGGCGGGCGGATGCTGGCGCTGGTCTCGGGCGGCGCGCGGCTCGACCCCGACCTGTCGGGCTTCTTCCTCGCGCTCGGCCTGCCGGTGATCCAGGGCTATGGCCAGACCGAGGCCGGGCCGGTGGTCAGCGTCAACCTGCCCTGGGACAACCGCCGCGACACGGTGGGCCCGCCGCTGCCGGGGGTGGAGGCCCGCATCGCGGAGGACGGGGAGCTCTGCGTGCGCGGCCCGCTGGTGATGGATGGCTACTGGAACGACGCCGAGGCGACCGGCCGCGCGCTGAAGGAAGGCTGGCTGCACACCGGCGATGTCGCGGAGATGGTGGACGGGCGCATCCGCATCACCGACCGCAAGCGTGACTTCATCAAGACGCTGGGCGGCGACATGGTCAGCCCCGCCAAGCTGGAAGGGCTGCTGATGGCCGAGCCGGAGATCGCCCAGGCCGTCGTCGCCGGCGAGGGCCGGCCCGGCATCGTCGCGCTGGTGGTGCCGGCCGACGGCATGGAGGCGAAGGTTGCCGAGGCCCTGGCGCGGGTGAACGCGAAGCTCTCGGCGATCGAGCGCATCCGCAGGACCACCCAGGTCGAGCCCTTCACGGTGGAGAACGGCATGCTGACGCCGACCATGAAGGTGAAGCGCCGCGTGGTGCTGGAGGCGCATCGGGCGAGGGTGGAGACGCTCTACTGAATGTCCTGCGCGGGCCGGCGTGGACAGCGGCGCGCCGGCCCGGCATGGTCCGCGCGTGCAACAGCAGCGCCCAGGCTTCGCCAACCGCATGATCGGCGCGCTGCGCGACGCGGCCTGGATGCGGCCCTGGCGGATGCGGGCCTGGGCGGCGATCCTGCTGGCGGGGTTCGCCGCCAGCTTCGTCTACCTGGGCGCCGGGCCGGGGCTGCTCGATCCCTTCGGGCGGCCGCTGGGGACGGATTTCAGCAGCTTCTACACCGCGTCCCGCCTGGCGCTGGACGGCCGGCCGATGGCGGCCTGGGATGTCTCGGCGCACCAGCTGATGCAGCGGGACATGTTCGGCCCCGCCGCGCCCTACTACGCCTTCTTCTACCCCCCGCCCTTCCTGCTGGCGGTGCTGCCTCTGGCGCTGCTGCCCTATGCCTGGGCGCTGGCGGCCTGGGTGGCGGCGACCTTCGCGCTGTGGTGGGCGACGATTCGCCCGCTGCTGCCGGAACGCTGGGCGATCCTGCCACTGCTGGCCTTCCCGGCGGTGTTCGTGAATGCCAGCCACGGGCAGAACGGCTTCCTGACCGCGGCGCTGCTGGGGGCGGCGGCGCTGGCGCTGGGCCGGCGGCCGGTGCTGGCGGGGCTCTGCATCGGGCTGCTGGCGATCAAGCCGCATCTGGGGCTGGCGATCCCGGTGGCGCTGCTGGCGGCGCGGCGCTGGGCGGCTTTCTGGGGCGCCGCGGCCGGGGTGGCGCTGGTCGGGCTCGCGGCGCTGGCCGTCTTCGGCACCGGCGCCTGGCAGGCCTTCCTGGCCAACGCCGCCCTGGCGCGGGAGACGATGGAGGCCGGGCTGGTCGCGCCCGAGAAGATGGTCAGCGTCTTCGCCGCGGTGCGGCTGCTGGGCGGCGACCCGGCCTTGGCCTATGCGGTGCAGGCGGTGGCGGCGATCTGCGTGCTGGTGCTGCTGGAACGCTGGCTGCGCCGGCGGCCGGGCGGGGTGGCGGAGATCGCGGCCGTCGCCGCGGCGACGCCGCTGGTGAGCCCCTTCCTGCTCGACTACGACCTGATGGTTCTGGGCCTGCCGCTGGCCTTCGTGCTGGCCGCGGCGCTGCGCGGCGGCGGCTTCCTGCCATGGGAGAAGCTGGTGCTGCTGGCCGCCTTCGTGCTGCCGCTGGCCAGCCGCGGCATCGGGACGGGCTTCGGGGTGCCGGTGGCGCCGCTGGTGACGGCGGCGCTGCTGTGGGTGGTGGCGCGGCGGCTGGCGCTGATGCGCGACGGCGGCGTGGCGCCGGCGCGGGCCGCGCCGCCGGGCGGGGCGTTCCCATGGGAGCCGCTGCGGTAGCGGGGCGCTACAGGTCCCGCTGCCCCGGCGCGTAGCCGCCCTTGTCGGTCGGGCGCAGCGCGCTCGACATCGCGACGCCTTGCGCATGGTCGGAGAGCGCCCAGCCAGTCGCGGCCGGCCCGCGCAGGCCCGCCCGCCAGGCCCTCGCAGCCCCGTCCGAAACCTGCCCGCGCCGGTCCTGACCTGCGGCTGCCGACGGCGCCCGCGGCAAGCGTCGAGACGACAGGCGCAGCGCCGGCCTTCGCGGGAACCCGCGTCGGCCTTGATCGGCATCGGGCATGGCGACCCAGGCGGGCGAGGCGCTGGCGCGGGTGAAGGCGACGCGCCCGGCGGTCCACCCACCTCCGCGATGCCACGCAGGTCGCCCCATCACGATGGGGAACGGCCTGCTGACGGCGGCCATGAAGGCGGGGCGCCGCGCACCACGCCGAAAGCCCTTGCGGCGAAGGTGGAGGCGCCGCACGGTACCGAGTGATCCTCCGCTGCGATCCTTGATGACGAACGGTCTGCCGCGGTAATGTGCAGCTTTAGGTAAGCTGCTACCCGTTCACGCCGGAGCGACGTGCCTTGACGAGCTACGTGATGCCCGAGGAACAAAGAGAGAAGGCGCCGACGCGCTTCCCTGGCATCTTCATCGGCAAGGATTCCGACCAGCCCTTCTTCGCGCTCATGGTAAAACAGGAGCTCGACCAGATCGCCAACACACGGCGAGGACGCTCCCTGCTGGCCGCAATCGCCGACGCGGAGCCGAGCGTCGCCCGTGGCTACAAGATGCTGATCGTCCGCGTTGCCATGGAGATGGAGGCCGTCGTCGTCGAAAGCAAATCCAGTAATGGCGGCGTGCGAACGGCACAGCCTGGTTGCAGCCGGGACACCTTCCCGTCGATCCAGAGCATGACGTTCCACAAGGCAAGGTCCTTCGCGACCCCCCTGCAGGCCGACGAGGGCGTGCTCGAGCCGGACGCCTCCATTCCAGGCAAGGGGACGAGCGCCATCGTCGGCTGGGCGCCGAACCAGTCACGCCGGGCAACTCCCGAGGACGACAAGGGGAGGGGCGGAACAAAAGGGAAGACGGGAGGGCTGATCCAGATCCCTCGCTGGATCACGCTCGTGCATGAGATGATCCACGGCCTGCACTTCCTGCACGGAACGGCGCATTTCGGCGTGCCGGCCACGCAAATCGGTTTCGCTGGCGGCAACGTCACGGTGGATCGGGAAGAGGCCAAGACGGTTGGCCTGGACTGCCAGGTCGGCGGCCGCATTTACAGATATTCGAAGTTCCGGTTCACCGAGAACAAGTTCCGCGAGGATTCCGGCCTGCCGCTTCGCGCAACCTACCCGTGAGCAACTTCGCCGCGTCGGCCGCGAAGCCGGCCAGTTCATGCGAGCCGGATGGCACGCCGCTGGCGAAGCTCGACGTCGCCTCGGCGCCCCCGCCCCGGGCCATCTTGCGGGGCGCTACAGGTCCCGCTGCCCCGGCGCGTAGCCGCCCTTGTCGGTCGGGCGCAGCGCGCTGAACATCTCGACCACCTGGGCGTAGTCGCGGTAGCCGCAGCGCGCCACGGTCTCGGCCTTCAGCGCGTCGAAGCGCCCGTCCGTCAGATACGCCGCGTCGATGTGCACGCCGACCACCTGGCCCACCACCAGCACGCCGCCGGTCTCCCGGCCCTCCAGGTCATGCAGCGCGGTCGAGAACACCACGCGGCATTCCAGGCTGGCCGGGCTGGCGGCGACGCGCGGCGCGCGCACCAGGCGGCAGGGGGCAGTGTCCAGGCCCGCCGCCTCGAACTCGTTCTCGCCCTCGGCCAGCGCGGCGGCGGAGGCGTTCATCGCCTCGAACAGCGGGCGGGTGACCAGGTTCATCACGAATTCCCCGGTGGCGATGGCGTTCGCCGCCGAATGCTTCATGCCGTCGCTGCCGAAGGCGACCAGCGGCGGATGGGTCTGGATCATGTTGAAGAAGGAATAGGGCGCGAGGTTCGGCCGGCCCTGCGCGTCCAGGGTGGACAGCCAGCCGATCGGGCGCGGCGCGACGATCGCCTTCAGCGGATCGTGCGGCAGGCCATGGCCTTGGCGCGGCTCGTAGAACATCCTGTCTTCCTCGCGGCGTCGGTGGCGGCGTGCCGGGCGCCGCCGCGCGGTGGTCAAGGCGGACGGGCGGCCTCGGCCGTGGTTCGCGCCTGTCGCGCGGGCTGCGCGCGGCGGGGCGGGTCCGCCTCGTCCGCGGTGATCTAGCGCGGCGGGCGCCGGACGGGAACCGGGCCGGTCGGCCCTGGCCCGCCGGCGGCCTGGACCGTGCGGAGCCGGCCCGGGCGACGCGCGGGCATCATCCGCGCATCGGCGTCCAACGCCGCGCCGCCCGTGCTCCGGCGCGTCCGGGCATCGCGTCGCCGGGCGTCAGGCGATCTCCCAGGCGCGACGGACGGCCACCAGCCCGAGCGCCGCCGTAGCGAGCAGCAGGAGCGCCGCCGGCTCCGGCACCGCCTGCGGGATGCTCGCATAGAGGCCCGCGACCTCGCCTGCGGTCAGCGCATGGCTGTAGATGCGCAGCTCGTCCGCCAGGCCCCAATAGAGCGGCGTCGGCGTGCCCGACACGGTGAGTCCGCCAAGCAGGAAGGGCGTGCCGGACGGCGTCGCGACGGAGGCGGCGCCGGGACCCGACGCGGTCGCCAGGACACCGTCCACATAGACCGACGCGATGGTTGTCGCCGCATCATAGACGCCGACCAGCTGGTGCCACTGGTTGTCGTTGACGAGCTGCGCCGATTTCCCGCTGCACGGGTAGGTGACGTAGAAGCTCACCTGTCCGGCGGCGCCGCCGCAGCCATCCCCGGCATTGCCGATGTTCAGGAAGTAGCCGGAGACGATGCCGCCGAAATGCTTGCCGATCGGAAAGCCGTCATCGCTCGTCCTCACCCAGACCTGCACGGAGAAGCTGCTGCCAGGGAAGCCGAAATTGTCGCCGAAATTCACCAGGCCGCCGGTCAGGCTGACCGCGCCGCCCAGAACGCCGCCGCCCGGCAGGAAGCCGACGCCGGGAGAGAACGATCCGTTGACGCTGCCAACCGAGGGGGCGGCGGTCACCCCGCCCGTCTCGTCGAAGGTGTAGTGCGCGACCAGCGCGGCGCGCGCCGGCGCGCCGGCGATCAGCAGCAGCGCCGCGACGGCCGCGCCAGCCCACCGGCACCAGGCACGCCCGAACCAGGTCGCCGCCCACAACCGCTCAGGCATGACATGCTCCCCCGCTTCCGCACTCCCCGCGGCGCGATCGGACACTTGCATGCAACGGATCAGCCCAGCAACAAAAATGCAGTCATCGCCGTCCTGGCCACCCGGGGCTTGCGCCGAAGCCCGCCCCGGCGGTGCTACCAGCCCTCGGTGCCGGGGGCACCCTTGAAGGGGCCTTCGACATCGGGGGTGATCCAGCCGCCATAGAAGCCGCCGGGCTGGGGCAGGACCTGGTCCTCGTCCACGAAGCAGGCATCGACCCGCCCGGCATAGAGCGCGACATGCCCGGCGATGGCGGCGTAGGCCGGCGTCGGGGACGGGTAGGACCAGGCGGCGCGCGCGGCGCGGCTTCCGCCGCCCACCAGGTCCCAGTAGATCGCCTCGCCCTTCCATTCGCAGAAGCTGGCGCCCGGCGCGCGCAACAGGCTGCCCGCGCAAAAATCCTCGGCGGGGATGTACCAGGACGGCGGGTGCCAGGTCTCCAGCACGCGCCAGCAGCGCGTGCTGTCCAGGATGGTGACGCCGCCGAGCACCACGCGCACGCGGCGGGTGCTGGGCTCGAGCCGCGGCGGGCGCGGGTAGTCTGGCGCGCGTTCGCGGGCGGGCGGCGCCGTGCCCATCACATCCCCAGCGCGCGGCGGTAGAGGTCGAGCAGCGTCTCCTGCTCCTCCACCTCGGCCGGCTCCTTCTTGCGCAGGCTGATGACCTGGCGCAGCACCTTGACGTCGAAGCCGGCGGACTTCGCCTCGGCGAAGATGTCCTTGATGTCGCCGGCGAGGGCCTTGCGCTCCTCCTCCAGCCGCTCGATGCGCTCGATGATGGAGCGCAGGCGGTCGACGGCGATGCCGCCGACATCGGCATCGGGCGCGCTGGCCTGCCGCTCGCGGCTGGCCTTGGCGTCCTGCAGGTCCATGTCGTCCACCCGGTGCTCCCCCTCAGCGCGGCCCGGCCGGGCCGGGGGGCGGGTGGTGGCACGGCTCGGCGCGCGGTTCAATGGCCGGCGTGCCGGTCAGTGGCCCCCGGTTCAGTGGCCCGGCTTGGCGGCGGCGAACTTCGCCTTCTGCTCGGCGCTGGCTTCCTTCTGGTGCAGCGCCTGCCAGTCCTTGTAGGGCATGCCGTAGATGATCTCGCGCGCCTCGGGGTCGGAGAGCGGGATGCCCTTCTGCTCGGCCTCGGCGCGGTACCACTTCGACAGGCAGTTCCGGCAGAAGCCGGCCAGGTTCATCAGGTCGATGTTCTGCACGTCGGTGCGTTCGCGCAGGTGCTCGACCAGGCGGCGGAAGGCGGCGGCTTCCAGCTCGGTGCGGGTGGCGGGGTCGATCTCGGTCATGGGGTTGCTCTCCTTGGCGGCGGAGATGGGGGGTCGCGGGGGGCGGTGCCAGGGTGTCGGGGGGCGGGGCGGCGTGGCTCCCACCCAACCCTCCCCCGCCAGCGGAGGAGGGCTCGGTCCCGGCGCGGCGCGGTCGGTTCGCGCCGCTTATCGCGGCGGGGTCAGTTCGCGCCGCTTATCGCGGCGGGGTCAGTTCGCGCCGCTTATCGCGGCGACCACGGCCGCCGTCACCTCCGCCGTGGTCGCGGTGCCGCCGACATCGGCGGTGCGGATGCCGGCCGCGCAGACGCGCTCCACCGCCTCCATCAGCAGCCGCGCGGCGCGCGGCTCGCCGAGATGGTCCAGCATCATGGACGCGGTCCAGAAGGTCGCGACCGGGTTCGCCACGCCCTTGCCCGCGATGTCGAAGGCCGAGCCGTGGATCGGCTCGAACATCGACGGAAAGCGCCGCGAGGGATCGAGGTTGGCCGTCGGCGCGACGCCGAGCGAGCCGGCCACCGCGCCGGCGAGGTCCGACAGGATGTCGGCGTGCAGATTGGTGGCGACCACGGTGTCGATGCTGGCGGGGCGGCGCACCATGCGGGCGGCCATCGCATCCACCAGTTCCTTTTCCCAGCGGACATCGGGGAAATCCCGGGAAACCTCGGCGGCGATCTCGTCCCAGAACACCATGCCGTGCTTCTGGGCGTTGGATTTGGTGACCACCGTCAGCAGCCGGCGCGGACGGCTGCGCGCGATGTCGAAGGCCACCCGCATGATCCGGGTGACACCGGCGCGGGTGAAGATGGCGGTCTCGGTCGCCACCTCCTCCGGATGGCCGCGATGGGCGCGGCCGCCATGGCCGGCATACTCGCCCTCGGAATTCTCGCGCACGATCACCCAGTCGATGTCGCCGGGCTCCACCTCGCGCAGCGGGCTGGTGAGGCCGGGCAGCACGCGGGTCGGGCGGATGTTGGCGTATTGGTCGAAGCCCTGGCAGATGCGCAGCCTGAGGCCCCAGAGCGTGACGTCGTCCGGCAAAAGCGGGTCGCCGACGGCGCCGAAGAAGATCGCATCGAAGCCCTTCAGCGTGTCGAGGCCGTCCTCCGGCATCATGCGGCCGGTTCCGCGGTAATGGTCGCTGCCCCAGGGGAAGTGCTCGACATCGAGGGCGAAGTCGCCGGTGCGGGCGGCCAGCGCCTGCACCACTTCGAGCCCGGCGGGGATCACCTCCTTCCCGATGCCGTCGGCGGGGATGGCGGCGATGCGGTGGCGGCGCATGGTGTGGTGGATCCTGGCTGTTCCCGCCGGCGGGGTAACGCCGGCGCGGCCGGGCTTCAACCGCCCCGGGCGCCGGGCCATAAGGGACGGGCGATGCAACGGGGGCCGGCATGACCTGGGAGGATGGGCGCGCCCGCGCCGCGCTGCGGGCCCTGTTCGACGCGGCGGTGGCCAGCGCCGATCCGCGCCTGGTGCTGGCCGGCCACCTGCCCGAGCCGCCGCGCGACGGCCGCGTGGTGGTGGTGGGCGCCGGCAAGTCCGCAGCCGTGATGGCCGCGGCGGTGGAGGCCGCCTGGGCCGACACGCCGCTGTCCGGCGTCGTCGTCACCCGCTACGGGCACCGCCACCCGACGGCGCGGATCGAGGTGCTGGAAGCCGCCCATCCCGTGCCGGACGCCGCCGGCGCCGCGGCGGCGCGGCGGATCCTGGCGGCCGTGCAGGGGCTGACGGCGCGCGACCTGGTGCTGTTCCTGGTTTCGGGCGGCGGGTCCTCGCTGACCACCCTGCCGGCGGAGGGGCTGAGCCTCGACGAGCTGATGGCGGTGAACCGGGCGCTGCTGGCCTCCGGCGCCACGATCCACGAGATGAACTGCATCCGCCGCCACCTCTCGGCCTTCTCGGGCGGCAGGCTCGCGCTGGCGGCCGCACCCGCGCGGGTGGTGACGCTGGCGATCAGCGACGTGCCGGGGGACGACCCGGCGGTGATCGCCTCCGGCCCCACCGTGCCGGACCCGACCAGCTTCGCGGAGGCGCGCGCGCTGGTCGCGCATCACCGGATGGAACTGCCCGAGCGCGTTGCCGCGCACCTGGCTGCGGCGGCGGAGGAGACGCCGAAGCCCGGCGACCCGCGCCTGGCGGGGGCCGAATACCGCTTCATCGCCACCCCCCGCATGGCGCTGGAGGCGGCGGCGGAGGCCGCGCGTGGCCTCGGCCTCGCGCCGCTGATCCTGGGCGACGCGCTGGAGGGCGAGGCGCGGGAGGTGGGCAAGGTGCTGGCCGGCATCGCGCTGTCGGCCGCCGCGCATGGGCAGCCGCTGGCCGCGCCCTGCGTGCTGCTCTCGGGCGGGGAGACGACGGTGACGATCGCGCGCGGCGAGGCGGGGGGCCGCGGCGGGCGCAACGGGGAATGCCTGCTGGGCTGCGCGGTGGCGCTTTCGGGCGCGCCGGGGATCTGGGCGCTGATGGGCGACACCGACGGGATCGACGGGAGCGAGAGCAATGCCGGCGCGATCGCCGCGCCCGACACGCTGGCGCGCGCCGCGGCGGCGGGGCTCGATCCGCGCGCGGTGCTGGCGCGGCACGATTCATGGGGAGTGTTCAGCGCGCTCGGCGACCTGCTGGAGACCGGGCCGACGCTGACCAACGTCAACGACTTCCGCGCCGTGCTGGTCGCCGGCTGACGGCTTGCCCCGCCGCACGCCATCCGGCACAGCGGCAGCGGCAGCGCGCGGGGGCATGCATGAAGATCCTGGCCCGGATCCGGGAGGTGATGCTCTCGCCGCGCGCCTGCTGGACGGCGATCGCGGCGGAGGGCGACGCCACGCGCTGGCTGTGGCGGCGCTACCTGCCGGCGATCCTCCTGCCGGGCTGGCTGGCCGGGCTGGTCCTGGCCGCCTTCGCGCCGGCCGAGGAGGCCGCGGTCCGCCAGACGGCGCATTACCGCCGGTAGCCCGACGGCACCATGGAGCTGGTCGCCACCGGGGAGAGCGTGTCGCTGTCCAGCCTGGACCCGCTGCTGGGCGCCCTGCTGGCGCTGCCGCTGGCGCTGCTGCTGGCCGCGCTCGGCGTGATCGTGCTGCGGTGGCTGGTGCTGTGGCGGGCGCCGCGCTTCGGGGCGGCGCGGGATCGCGCGGCGGCGACCAGCCTGGTCATCCATGCCGGCACGCCGGCCTGGCTCTCGACGGTGGTGCCGCTGCCCTGGATCGGCGACCTGCTCGGCCTGGCCGGGGCGGTGATGGCGCTGGTGCTGCTGTGGCATGGCGCGCCGCGGATGCTGCCGCCCGATCCGGGGTTGGAGAGGGCGATGGGCTGGAGCGCGGTCTGGATGGCCCTGCTGTCGGTGGCGATCCTGCTGGTCATCGGGCTGGTCGGCGTGTTCACCATCGGCGTCGCGGCGACCGCCCTGCTGACGAGCTTCGCCACGCCGGGGTAGCGCGGGTCGGCCGGGGGCGAACCCCCGGCCCTGGCGTGCCGTTGCCCCCGGCGGGCGCCGCCCGCCGGGGGGTAGGCCGTGCTCAGCGCAGCACGATCTCGACGCGGCGGTTCTGCGGCTCCCGCACCCCGTCGGCCGTGGGCACCAGCGGGCGGCTCTCGCCGAAGGCCTGCACGTCGATCGCCGTGCGCGGCACGCCCAGGCGCGTCAGCTCCTGCGCCACCGCTTCCGCCCGGCGCTGCGACAGGCGCTGGTTGTATTGCGGGTTGCCGGCGCGGTCGGCGTGGCCGGCCACCTCGATCCGGGTGGTTTGCACGCGGGTCGAGTTCTGCGCCGCGTCCGCGATGATCTGGCGGGCGCGGTCGGTCAGGTCGGCGCGGTCGAAGTCGAAGAACACCAGGTAGGTGCGGGCCGGGGCCGGCGCCGCGGCGGGGGCCGGGGCGACGGGGGCGGCGACCGGCGGCGGCGGCGGGGCCGGCTGGTTGAAGGCGTAGCGCAGGCCGATCAGGAAGGAGTGGTTGTAGTTCTCGCTTTCCGTCCCGCCGCGGCTGACGGTGAAGGCGCCGCCGCCGCTCGACGTGTCGATGTCGTGCTCCAGCGTGCCGAGGAAGCGGTATTCCGCGGTCAGCGCCAGGCCCGGCACGTACTGGTTCAGCGAGGTCGCGGCACCCAGGATCGCCTGGTAGGCGAAGCGGCCATCGGTGCCGTCCGTCGTGACGGTGCCGCCAAGGACGCCGGCGCGGACATTGTCGAATTCCCGCCAGACATAGCCGGCGCCGACGCCGACATAGGGCATCACGGAGATGCCGGCGAAGTTCAGGCCGAGGTCGAAGTCATAGAGGGCATTGGCCATCACGCCGTAGCTGCGCGCCTTGCCGCCGGCGTCCGTGGTGCCGCCGAAGCCGCGGATGCTGTCCACTTCGTTCTCGCGGTAGCTGCCCTCGATCTCGGCGCGCAGGCCGTTGCCGAAGCCCCAGCCCAGGCTGACGACGCCGACATAGCCGAGGTCGAAGCGGATATCGGCGGTGGTGTTGCCGATGCCGAGCTGGTTTGCGAGCTGGCCGGTGGCCGCCAGGTCGGCATCCTGCAGCCAGTTCAGGCCGGCGCCGCCGGCGATGTAGAGCCCGCTGACCGGCTGGGCCTGCGCGGCCACGGGCAGCAGCATCGCGGCGGTGGCGAGCAGGGCGTGTTTCAGTCTCATCCCGGTGTTCTCCAAGGGTCCTGGAAGGCGCGCGTGGTGCGTCCCCCTGCGAGGCCGAACGCGGTTGCGCCGCATCGGCCGCAGCCCTGGCACGATTCGACATCGGTGTGCTTTTGTCGCAACACTGCGGCGCGAGCGCCGCGATCCGTGACTTAGGGAAAGTAAGATGAATTAAGTCTGGCGGTTGCCTGCTAAGCTTCGTAAGCTTTTGGGATGCGCGACCCAGCCCTCGAAGCCCTGCTCGCCCAGCGCGGCGCCGTCACCCGGATCGCCACCGCGCTGGGCATCTCCACCGCCGCGGTGTCGCAGTGGAAACGCGTCCCCGACGACCGGGTCGAGGAGGTGGCGCATGCGCTCGGCGTGCCGCCCGAGCAGGTGCGCACCGACCTGCCGGAAGCCGCGCCGGGCACCCCGCGGCGGGAAGCGCCGTCGCTCCGCCAGGCGCAGCGCACGCCGCTGCGGCGGCGGCGGCGCACCAAGGTGATCGCAACCCTCGGCCCCGCCTCCTCCTCCGCCGAGGTGATCGAGCGGCTCTACCGCGCCGGCGCCGACGTGTTCCGGCTGAACTTCTCGCATGGCAGCCACGCCGACCATGCCGAGCGCATCGCCATCATCCGCGCGCTGGAACGCCGGGTGGACCGGCCGATCGGAATCCTGGCCGACGTGCAGGGCCCGAAGCTGCGGGTCGGGCGCTTCCAGGGCGGGCGGGTGCAGCTGCAGGCGGGGCAAGGCTTCCGGCTCGACCTCTCCCCCACCCCGGGCGACGTGCGGCGCGTGGAGCTGCCGCACCCCGAGATCCTGCGCGCCGCCGGCATCGGCACCCATCTGCTGCTGGATGACGGCAAGCTGAAGCTGCGCGTCACGCGCCAGCGCGACGACCACCTGGAGACCGAGGTGGTGGTGGGCGGCCCGCTCTCCGACCGCAAGGGCGTGAATGTCCCCGACGTGGTGCTGCCCATCCCGGCGCTGACCGAGAAGGACCGCGTCGACCTCGACTTCGTGCTGGCGCAGGGCGTGGAATACATCGGCCTCAGCTTCGTGCAGCGGCCGGAGGACGTGATCGAGGCCAGGCGCATCGCCGATGGCCGCGCCTGGATCATGGTGAAGATGGAGAAGCCGCAGGCGGTGGAGGCGCTGGAGGCGATCATCGGGCTGGCCGATGCGGTGATGGTGGCGCGCGGCGACCTGGGCGTGGAATGCCCGCCGGAGGAGGTGCCGCTGATCCAGAAGCGCATCGTTCGCTGCGCGCGCGCCATGGGCAAGCCGGTGGTGGTGGCGACCCAGATGCTGGAGAGCATGATCGGCTCCCCCTCCCCCACCCGCGCCGAGGCGTCGGACGTCGCGACGGCGGTGTTCGACGGGGCGGATGCGGTGATGCTCTCGGCCGAGACCGCGGCCGGGCAGTATCCCTATGAGGCGGTGAACATGATGGACCGCATCATCGCCCGCGTGGAGCAGGACCCGGGCTGGCGGACCCTGACGGATGCGGAGCGGCCGTCGCCGGAGCGGTCCTCGGCCGGCGCCATCGCCGCCGCCGCCCGCCAGGTGGCGCACACCATCGAGGCGGAGGCGATCGCCACCTTCACCAGCACCGGCAGCACCACGCTGCGGGTGGCGCGGGAGAGGCCGGATTGCCCGATCCTCGGCCTGACCTCGAGCCTGGAGACGGCACGGCGCATGGCGGTGGTCTGGGGCGTGCACCCGCTGCTGTCGGTCGAGCCGCATTCGATGACGGACATGGTCGGCAAGGCGATCAGGGCCGCCGCGCAGGAAGGTTTTGCGAAGCACGGCGACGAGGTGGTGGTGACCGCCGGCGTGCCCTTCGGCATCCCGGGCACCACCAATGCACTGCGGGTGGCCATCGTGAAGTAGCGCGACGCGGCTGGTTGACGTCGCGGCGACGCCGCGTGGGCGGTTGACGTCGCGGCGACGCCGCGCGGTTGGTTGACGTCGCGGCGACGCCGCGCGGGCGGTTGACGTCGCGGCGACGCCGCGCGGGCGGTTGACGTCGCGGCGACGCCGCGTGGGCGGTTGACGTCGCGGCGCGCGGCGCCTTCCTTGCGCCCCGGCCCGCCGGCGCGCGGGCCCACCGACCGGGAGCCCGCCATGATCCGCCGCCTTTTCCTGGCCGCCGGCCTCGCCCTGCTGACCGCCGCGCCGGCCGCGGCGCAGCGTGCGGGGCTGTATGACGTGACGGGCACGAACCTGGACGGCTCGCCCTATACCGGCGTGGCGCAGATCCGGCCGGCGGGGCTGACCAGCTTCAGCATCATCTGGCGCATCGGCAACCAGCTGGTGGAGGGGGTCGGCATGGCCTCCGGCCGGACCATCGCGGTGACCTATGGCGTGCAGCAGCGGCCGGGGATGGGGATCTACACGCTGAACCCAGATGGCAGCCTGGATGGCGAATGGACCATCATCGGCGCGGCGGCGGTGGGAAGGGAACGCCTGGTGCCGCGCCCGGTGACGCCGCCGGCCGAGGCCCCGGCCGCCCAGGCCCCGGCCGCACAGGCCCCGGCAGGCCAGGCCCCCGGCGCGCAGCCCCCCGCCCCCCCCGCGGCGCCGGCCGCCCCGCGACAGCCCGCCACGCCGCGCTGAGCCGCGCGGACCAGCCGCGCCACCCCGCGCGCCCGCTCTCCCGCTCCACCCGGAACGGGGGAGAGGGCCGGGGTGAGCGGCAGGGCGCTTGCACACGCTCTGGCGCGGAGAAGAACTCCCTCTCCCGCCTTGGCGGGGGAGCGCCGGCGCAGTGCGCCGTCGGGGGTGGGGGTGGGTCGCGCAGCGCTCGACGGAAAGCCTCTTCGCATCGAAGAGATGGCTCGGCGCTTCGCGCGCCCCCCTCACCCCGACGGCGCACTGCCACGGCGCTCTCCCCCCGTCGGGGGAGAGGGCAAGAACATCTCCGCTGTTCGCGCTGCGTACTGCATATGCAATTGCCCTGGGGTGAGGGGGGCCGCGCATCGCGCGAACCCGCCCGCCCCACAGTCACCCCAGCTCGAAGCTCGTCACCCCGAACAGCCGCCCCATCGCCACATCCGGCGCCGGGCCGGTGTACATCCGCGCCGTCTCGAAGACCGGCTTCAGGCCGCAGCGCGTGGCGAGCGCGACGGCGGCGCGGTTCGGCTCCGGGATGTCCCAGAACACCTCCTCCGGCGCGCCGCGTTCCAGCAACCCGGCGAGCAGCGATTCCGCGTCCGATCCGCTGGCCGCGACCAGCGGGCCGATCTTGGACCCGTGCCGGCAGGGGCGCAGCACGCCGAAGCCCGTCGCCGCGCCATCCTTCACCAGCGCCAGCGCGACATGGCCGGGGGCGGAAAGCCAGGCCCGCCAGAAATCCGGGCGCGGCGCGGGGAAGACGCCGGAATCCAGCGCCTCGATCGCCGCCGGCGGCAGGGACGCGGCGGGCGCCAGGTGCGCGCGCGGCGCCGGCAGCACGGGCGCCGGGCCGCCGAAGCGGATGTTGTTCCAGGCGAGCTCGAAGCCCGAGCGGCGATAGTTCGCCTGCTGCGCCACCACGCCGTCCAGGCCCACCAGCCGCCCTTCCAGCCGCCGCATCGCGGCGCGCCAGGCCGCGATGCCATGGCCCTGCCCGCGCGCCTCCGGCGCCGCGATGTAGAAGCCGATGAAGCCGAAGCCCGCCCCGTAGCGAGTGGCGGCGATGACGGAGCGCAGCCGCCCGCCCTCCCGCACGCCCAGGAACAGGCCCGCATCCTGCGCCAGGAAGCAGGGCAGGTCGGCGAGGCCCGGGTTCCAGCCTTCCGCCGCGGCCCAGTCGATGGCGGCCTCGGCCTCGTGCGGGGTCAGCGCGACGATCTCTGCCATGGCGTCCGGTCCCTCGCGCGCGGCGCGATCAATGCATCTGGTCGCCGCCATTGGGCGACAGCGTGGCGCCCACGAAGAAATCACCGCCGGGCGAGGAGGCCAGCAGCAGCGCCGCCGCCGCGATCTCCTCCGGCTGGCCGACGCGGCCGAGGGGCAGCGTGGCGCCGACGCGGTCCGGCCAGTCGGCGCCCAGCTGCGCCGTCATCTCGGACACCACGGGCCCGGGCGCGATGGCGTTGACCAGGATGCCCTTCGGCGCGCCTTCGCGGGCCAGCGCGCGCGTCATGCCCACCAGCGCGGCCTTGGCCATGCAATAGGGCACGATGCCCGGCGCGCCCTTGAAGGCGAGCTGGCTGGCGGTGGTGATGATCCGCCCGCGGCCGCGCGCGGCCATGGCCCCCCAGACATGCTGCGCGGCGAAGAAGCTGGCGCGGGCATGGACCGCCATGACGCGGTCGTACATATCCTCCGTGATCTGTTCGATCGGGCCGCGCAGGTTCAGGCCCGCATTGTTCACCAGCACGTCGCAGGGGCCGAGGGCCGACTGCGCGGCATCGAGGAAGCCGCGCAAGGCGGGCAGCTCGGCCACGTCGCAGGCGGCGGCGTGCACGCGGCGGCCTTGCGCGGTGATGCGGGCCGAGACCTCGGCGGCGCCCGCTTCGTCGTGCAGGTGGCAGAAGCCGATGTCGGCGCCGTGCTCGGCGAAGAGGAGCGCGATGGCGCGCCCGATGCCGCGGCTGCCGCCGGTGACGATGGCGACCTGGCCGGCAAGTTGGTGGGGGGTCATGCCATCAGCCTCCGCATCGCCGCGCCGAAGCCGTCGCGGATCGCCATCGCGTCGAGGTGCCGGCCGGCCTCCACCACCACGCGGCCGCCGCAGACCACCGTCCGCACGGGGTTGCCCTGGCCGCTGAACACCCAGGCGTCGAGCAGCGCGTCCTCGGCGCGGCCGAGCAGCAGCGGGTGGGTATCGTCCAGCTCCACCAAATCCGCGCGCATCCCCGGCGCGATGGCGCCGAGGGGCCGGCCGCTGGCCTGGGCGCCGCCGGCCAGCGCCGCGTCGAACAGGGTGCGGCCGGGGTGCGGGTTCTGCTCCGCGGTCGCGACGGCGCGGGCATGGTCGCGCAGGCGCTGGCTGGTCTCGAGCTGGCGCAGTTCCATCGCCGGCGAGGTGCCGACATGGCTGTCCGTGCCGAGGCCGAACCGGCCGCCGGCGGCGAGGTAGCCGGGCAGCGCGAAGATGCCGTCGCCGAGGCTGGCTTCCGTCGTCGGGCAGAGGCCGGCCACCGCGCCGCTGCGCGCGAGATCCGCGACCTCGGCGGCGTCCATGTGCGTCGCGTGGATCAGGCACCAGCGGCGATCCACCGGCATGCTCTGCAGCAGCCAGCGGACGGGGCGCGCGCCGGTGGCGGCGAGGCATTCCTCCACCTCCTTCGGCTGTTCGGCCGCGTGGATGTGGATGGGGCCGTCGAGGCCGGCCATGGCGTGCAGCATCTCCGGCGTCACCGCGCGCAGGCTGTGGGGGGCGACGCCGACGGCGAATTGCGCATCGCCGGCGGTCGCCTGGCGCGCGCCTGCCACGATGCGCGCGAAGCCGTCGAGGTCGTTCAGGAAGCGCCGCTGCCCGTCATGCGGCGGTTTCCCGAAGATGCCGCCATGGCGGTAGAGGCAGGGCAGCATCGTCATGCCGATCCCCGCCCGGCGCGCGGCGGCGACGTGGCGGCGCGCCATCTCGGCGGGGTCGGCGTAGGGCGTGCCGTCCGCCTGGTGGTGCAGGTAGTGGAACTCGGCGACGCCGGTGAATCCGTGTTCCAGAAGCTCGACGTAGAGCTGGGCGGCGACGGCCTCCGCATCCTCGGGCGTGAAGCGGCCGACGAAGCGGTACATCGTCTCCCGCCAGGTCCAGAAGCTGTCGCGGCCTTCGGGGGAGCGGCGCTCCGCGCCCCCGGCCATGGCGCGCTGGAAGGCGTGGGAATGCAGGTTGGGCATGCCGGGGACGACGTGGCCGGACAGCCGCCGCGCCGCGCCGGGCGGGCTGCCCGGGGTGACGGCGGCGATGGTGCCCGACGCGTCCAGCTCGATGCGCACCGCCCTCGCCCAGCCTGCGGGCAGCAGCGCCCGGGCGGCCCAGAACACACCTGTCATGCCGTGCCGCTTGCCCTCCGCCCCTGCCCGGGTATGGAGTGAGGCATGACCCAAAGCGCCCGCCTCCGCAACGCCCCCGCGATCCGCGCCCCGCGCGGGCTGGACCTGACCTGCCGCCAATGGACCACCGAGGCGGCGATGCGCATGCTGATGAACAATTTGGACGACGAGGTGGCGGAAAAGCCCGGCGAGCTGGTGGTCTATGGCGGCATCGGCCGCGCCGCGCGCGACTGGCAGAGCTACGAGACCATCGTCTCCGTCCTGAAGCGGCTGGACGAGGAGCACACGCTGCTGGTGCAGTCCGGCAAGCCGGTCGGCGTGTTCCGCACCCATGCCGACGCGCCGCGCGTGCTGATCGCCAATTCCAACCTCGTCCCGCGCTGGGCGAGCTGGGAACACTTCAACGAGCTCGATCGCAAGGGCCTGATGATGTACGGCCAGATGACGGCCGGGTCCTGGATCTACATCGGGTCGCAGGGCATCGTGCAGGGCACCTACGAGACGTTTGCGGAAGCCGGTCGGCAGCATTTCGGCGGGTCGCTGGCGGGGCGCTGGATCCTGACGGCGGGGCTCGGCGGCATGGGGGGCGCGCAGCCGCTGGCGGGCGTGTTTGCCGGCGCCTGCGTGCTGGCGGTGGAATGCCAGCCCTCGCGGATCGAGAAGCGGCTGGAGACGCGCTACCTCGACCACCGCGCGGAGGACCTCGACACCGCGCTGGCGATGATCCGTGCGGCAACCGCGGAGAAGCGCGCGATCAGCGTCGGCCTGCTGGGCAATGCGGCGGAGGTGTTTCCGGAGCTCGTGCGCCGCGGCGTGGTGCCCGACATCGTCACCGACCAGACCAGCGCGCATGACCCGGCCAACGGCTACCTGCCCGCCGGCTGGACGCTGGGCGAATGGGAGGCGAAGCGCGAAGCGAACCCCGATGCCGTCGCGGCCGCGGCGAAGAAATCCATGGTCGCGCATGTGCAGGCGATGCTGGATTTTCGGCGCATGGGGTCCGCCGTGCTCGACTACGGCAACAACATCCGGCAGATGGCGAAGGAGGAAGGCCTGGCCAACGCCTTCGACTTCCCGGGCTTCGTGCCGGCCTATATCCGCCCGCTGTTCTGCCGCGGCATCGGGCCTTTCCGCTGGGCCGCGCTGTCCGGCAACCCGGACGACATCCGCAAGACGGATGCGAAGGTCCGGGAGCTGATCCCGGACGATCCGCACCTGCACCAGTGGCTCGACATGGCGGAGAAGCGCATCGCCTTTCAGGGCCTGCCGGCGCGCATCTGCTGGGTGGGGCTCGGGCAGCGCCATCGCCTCGGGCTGGCCTTCAACGAGATGGTGGCGAAGGGCGAGATCGGGCCGCTGGTCATCGGCCGCGACCATCTCGATTCCGGGTCGGTGGCCTCGCCGAACCGGGAGACGGAGGCGATGCGGGACGGCTCGGATGCGGTGTCGGACTGGCCGCTGCTGAACGCGCTGCTGAACACGGCCTCCGGCGCCACCTGGGTGTCGCTGCACCATGGCGGCGGCGTCGGCATGGGCTTCAGCCAGCATTCCGGCATGGTGATCGTCTGCGACGGGACGGAAGCCGCATCGCGCCGGCTGGCCCGCGTGCTGTGGAACGACCCCGCCACCGGCGTGATGCGCCATGCGGATGCGGGCTACGACATCGCCGTGGAATGCGCGCGGGAGCATGGGCTGGACCTGCCCATGATCTTCCGGTGATCGCCGCGGGTGCCGCCGACATCGGCACGCTGCGCGCCGTGATGTCCGGCGCGCCGCTTACGCTCGATCCCGCCTGGCGGGAGGCCACGGCGCGATCCGCCGCGGCGCTGGCCGCCAGGCCGGCGGGCGGCGAGGCGCTCTATGGCGTCAACACCGGCTTCGGCAAGCTGGCCTCGACGCGCATCGCGCCGGAGGGGCTGGCGCAGCTGCAGCTCAACCTGATCCGCAGCCACGCCGCCGGCACCGGCCCGCTGCTGCGCGCGCCGGTGGTGCGGCTGGTGCTGGCCCTGAAGGCGGCCTCGCTCGCCCGCGGCGCCTCCGGCGTGCGGCCGGAGGTGGTGGAGGCGCTGCTCGCGCTGCTGGCGCATGACGTGCTGCCGGCCATCCCCGCCAAGGGCTCGGTCGGCGCCTCCGGCGACCTCGCGCCGCTCGCGCATCTGTCGCTGGTGCTGATCGGGGAGGGCCAGGCGGTGCATCAGGGCCGGCTGCTGGACGGCACGCAGGCGCTGGCAACGGCCGGCCTGGCGCCGCTGTCGCTCGCGCCGAAGGAGGGGCTGGCGCTGCTGAACGGCACGCAGGTGTCCACCGCCCTCGCGCTGGCCGGCCTGTTCGCCGCGCAGGATCTGCTGCGCACCGCGCTGCTGGCGGGCGCGATGAGCGTGGATGCCGCGCGCGGCTCCGACACGCCCTTCGATGCGCGCATCCATGCGCTGCGCGGCCAGCCCGGGCAGATCCGCTGCGCCGCCGCGCTGCGCGCGCTGCTCGCCGGCAGCGAGATCCGCGACAGCCATCGCGAGGGTGATCCGCGCGTGCAGGACCCCTATTCGCTGCGCTGCCAGCCGCAGGTCGCCGGCGCCTGCCTCGACCTGCTGGACCACGCCGCCGGCGTGCTGCTGCGCGAGGCCAATGCCGTCACCGACAACCCGCTGGTGGTGGATGGGGGGCCCGCGGGCTTCGAGGTGCTGTCGGGCGGCAATTTCCACGCCGAGCCCGTGGCCTTCGCGGCCGACACCATTGCCCTCGCCTTGGCGGAGCTCGGCGCCATCAGCGAAAGGCGGCTGGCGCTGCTGACCGATCCCGCGCTGAATTCCGGCCTGCCTGCCTTCCTGGTCGCCGACAGCGGGATCAATTCCGGCTTCATGATCGCGCAGGTGACGGCCGCCGCGCTGGTCGCGGAAAACCGCGCGCTGGCCGCGCCCCGCAGCGTGGACAGCCTGCCGACCAGCGCGAACCAGGAAGACCATGTCAGCATGGCGACGGGCGCGGCGCTGCGCTTGTCGGAGATGGCGGAGAACCTGGCGACGATCCTCGCCATCGAGATCCTGGCCGCCGCCCAGGGCATCGGCTTCCACCGCCCCTTGCGCTCCTCCCCGCCGATCGAGGCGGCGCATGCGATGCTGCGCGAACAGGTCGCGCCCTGGGATGCCGACCGCACCATGGCCCCGGACATCGAGGCGGCGAAGCGCATGGTGGAACAGGGCCGGTTCTGCGCGCTGGTGGAGCTGCCGGCATGACCGCGCCTCCGATCGCGGAAGGGCGGCAGCCCGAAGGCGCGGATCGGCCGCGCCAGATCGAAGCATTCGACCGCGTCTGGCTGAACGCCAGCCTCTGCAACATGGTCCCGCGCGGCGAGGATCCGCTCGGGGTCATCGAGGATGGCGCGATCGCCGCGAAGGACGGCCGCATCGCCTGGGTCGGCCCGCGCGCGGATCTGCCCGCGACCGACGCGCCCGCCACGGATTGCGGCGGCGCCTTCATCCTGCCCGGGCTGATCGACTGCCACACCCACATCGTCTTCGGCGGCGACCGCGCCCGCGAATTCGAGATGCGGCTGGACGGTGCGAGCTACGAGGCGATCGCCAAGGCGGGCGGCGGCATCCTTTCCACCGTGCGCGCGACGCGCGCGGCGGATGAGGATGCGCTGGTCGCCTCCGCCCTGCCCCGCCTCGACCTGCTGCTGGCCGAGGGCGTCACCACCATCGAGGTGAAGTCGGGCTACGGCCTGGACCTCGCGACGGAAGCGCGGATGCTGCGCGCCGCGCGCCGGCTCGGGACGGCGCGCGACGTGTCCGTGCTGACCTCGCTGCTCGCCGCGCATGCCGTCCCGCCCGACTACGCCGGCCGCCGCGCCGATTTCGCGCGGCACGTCGCCGACGCCATCATCCCCGCCATCGCGGCCGAGGGCCTGGCGGATGCGGTGGACGCCTTCACCGACAGCGCCATCGGCTTCACGCCCGAGGAGACGGCCTGGGTCTTCGACGCCGCCGCCCGCCTCGGCCTGCCGGTGAAGCTGCATGCCGACCAGCTGCGCGACGATGCCGGCGCGGCGCTGGCAGCGCGCCACGGCGCGCTGTCGGCCGACCATGTCGAATACGCGAACGTCGAAGGGCTCGCCGCCATGGCGGCCGCCGGCACGGTCGCGGTGCTGCTGCCGGGCGCCTTCTACTTCATCCGCGAGACGCAGCGCCCCGACATCGCGGCGATGCGCGCGGCCGGCGTCAGGATCGCGCTGGCAACCGACCTCAACCCCGGAAGCTGCCCCGCGCCCTCGCTGCTGCTGATGCTCAACATGGGCTGCACGTTCTTCCGGCTGACGGTGGCGGAGGCGCTGCGCGGCGTCACGGTGAACGCCGCCGCGGCGCTGGGGCTGACGGACCGCGGCGCGCTGGCGCCGGGCCTGCGCTGCGACCTGTCGCTGCACGCCATCACGCGCCCCGCCGAGCTCTGCTACTGGATCGGCCGCAATCCCTGCATCGGCCGCGTGGTGGCGGGCCGATGAGCATCCCCGTGGCCGAGATGCAGCGCCTGGTGCACGAAGGCGTGCCGCTGGCCCGCGCCTGGGGGGTGGAGGTGCTGCAAGCCGCCGGCGGCACGGCGACGCTGCGGCTGCCGCATCACGAGGACCTGCTGCGCCCGGGCGGCACCGTCTCCGGCCCGGCGCTGATGGGGCTTGCGGATGTGGCGATGTGGGCGGCGCTGCTGTCGCTGACCGGCGGCAAGGACGAAAGCCTGACGGCGAACCTCGCCATCACCTTCCTCCGCCCGCCGGCGCCGCGCGCGGTGATCGCGGAGGCGCGCGTCATCAAGAAGGGGCGCACCTTGTCCTATGGGGAAGTGCTGCTGCGCTCGGAAGGCGAGGCCGCGCCCTGCGCGCATGTCACCACCAGCTGGGCCAGCGCCGTCCGCCGCGCCTGACACCCCTTGAAGATCGCGGGGTGGACCGTCCATGTCTCCTGACAGGCGAAACGACAAGGGAGGAAAGGCCATGCTCGCCCAGGACGTGATGACGCGGGATCCGGTGACGGTGCCGCCCTCGGCGCCCGTTTCCGCGGTGGCGAGGCTGTTCGCCGACCGCGGCATTTCCGGCGCGCCGGTGGTGGATGCCGATGGAAGGCTGCTGGGCATCATCTCGGAAGGCGACCTGGTGCGGCGCATCGCCGCGACGACCGAGGCGCCGCGCTCCCGCCTGGTCGAGTTCTTCACCCCCGCCGGCCGCCAGGCGGCGCGCTTCGCGCGCGAGCATGGCCGCACCGCGCAGGACGTCATGACGTCCGATGTCGCGACGGCCGAGGAGACGACGCCGCTCGGCAGCATCGCGGAGACGATGGAGGCGCGCAGCATCCGCCGCGTGCCGGTGCTGCGCGATGGCCGCCTGGTCGGCATCGTCTCGCGGGCCGACCTGCTGCGCGCCCTGGTACAGCCGGCCGGGGAGGTCTCGGTCGACGCGCCGGACGAACGCATCCGCCGCGACGTGCAGCGCGCCATGCGCACCCAGCCCTGGGTCGATGCCTACTACATCTTCCACGAGGTGCGGGACGGCGTCGTGTCCTTCCACGGCTGGTGCCGGAACGAGGAGGTGAAGCGGGCGCTGCGCGTGCTCGCCGAAGGCGTGCCCGGGGTGAAGGGCGTGGAGGTGATGGTCGAGAAGACGCCCCTGCCGGTGATCGCGCCCTGACCGTGCGGGCGGCCGAAGGTATCATCCTGTCGCGCTTGCGGCCGGCCGGCGCGGCGGGCTAGGCGCGGGGAGTGCCCCGGGCAAGAGTGTCCGGGGCGCGACCTGGTCGAGGCCCGCCATGCCCACCCTGACACGCCGCGCCCTGCTCGCCCTGCCCATGCTCTGCCTCGTGCCCCCGGGCCGCGCCGACGCGCCCTTCACGGGGGCGGACCTGCTGCTGATCGGCATGTCCGACCTGCACTCCGCCATGGAGAGGTCGGCGGCCGCGCTTGGCGTGGTGGATGCGGCGCTGGCGGCCAACCGGGGCGTGCCGGCCGCCATCCTGGTGAATGGCGACGTGTTCGAGCGCGGCAATGCGGTGGCGCTGCGCGGCCAGGGTGCGGCGGACTGGGCCTTCTTGGCGGCGCTGGCGCGGCGCGCGCCGGTGGTGCTGAACATCGGCAACCACGAGACGGCGCTGCTCGACGACCTGGCGGAGACGGTGCGGCGGGCGGAGGCGCTCGGCATCCGGGTCGTCAGCAACATCCGCGACCGGCGCAGCGGGCGCGCCTACGCGCCGGCGGTGGCCGAACTGCCGCTGCCGGGCGGGCGGCGGCTGGTGGTGGCGGGGATCGCGACCGACGAGATCATGACCTACC
Organism: Acetobacteraceae bacterium; assembly: GCA_027487675.1. Lineage (GTDB taxonomy): Bacteria > Pseudomonadota > Alphaproteobacteria > Acetobacterales > Acetobacteraceae > Falsiroseomonas. The sequence goes on from JAIYDD010000217.1 coordinate 26,354, forward strand.
GCCCGGTGGTGCGCCCGGCGCTCGACATCCCCGCCCCCGCCGCCTGGGCGCGGGAGAACCTGCCGGGGCTGCTGGCCGGCGCCGACGCCGCGGTGGTGATGAGCCATGCCGGCGTCGCCGCCGACCGCGAGATCCTGCCCCTGCTGGCCGACGGCACGCTGCTGCTGGGCGGGCACGAGCATCTGCGGCTGATGCATGCGCAGGGGCGGACGCGCTGCGTGCACACCGGGTCGTGGAACCGCTTCGTGACGCTGGCCGGGGTGACGCTCGGCGCCGGCGCGCCGCGGATCGACCTGCGGGAGGTGGAGATCCGCCCCGACGGCCCGGCCGATGCCGGACAGGCCGCGCTGGTCGCGGAGCTGATGGCCGCCCACCTGACCGCCGCCGAGCGCGAGATCCTGTTCACCCTGCCCCGGCCGCTGCCGCTGGGGGAGGCGGCGCGCGCCGCCTCGGCCGCGATGGCGGCCGCGACGGACAGCGCGACCGGGCTGATCGGCCATACCTCCTTCGGCACCGGCCTGCCCGGCGGCGCGGTGACGCGCTTCGCCTTCGACGCCTTCTGCCGCTTCGACGGCCCGCTGTTCCGCGCGGCGGAGGTGGACGCGGCGGCGCTGGCGGCCATCGCCGCCCGCGCCAACCAGGATGGCGACCTGCCGCTGGAGGCACGCATCGGCGACTTCGCCTATGCCCACGCGCTGCCCGCGGCGCCGGCGCCGCTGGCCTCCAACGGCTGGATCCGGCTGAACGCCGCGCGCTACCTGGGCACCCAGGCGCTGCGCTTCGAGCAGGTGCCGGACGTCATGCTGAAGGCCGTCGTCACGCGGCACCTGCGCGGGGCGTGAAGCCAGGGCGGGCCGAAAGATGGAGCCCGCGTCATGAAAATGGCTTGAAACGGTCACCACGCCGGTGCAGGCTATCCGCTTCGCCGAGAGCCGCCGCAAAGCGGCAGGAGATGGGGAGCCATGGACGGGAGCTTGCTGCCGGGTGAGGGCCTGATGGGCCGCCTGGCGGCGCGACAGGCGGAACTCGAGCTGCGCATCGCGCAGGAACGTGGTCGCCCCGCCCCGGACGAGGCGCTGATCCGCCGCCTGACCCGCGAACGCCTGCTGGCCCGCGATCGCATGGCCGCGCTGACGGGGCGCGCCATGCCGCGCTGGGCACGCGAGGGCTGAGCCCGCCCGCCGCGGCGCCTTCTATCAAGATTGCGTGACCGCAGGCCCATGGGTTGCCGCAAGCCTGCAATGTGGCAGGCGCATGGCGCCACGCGAAGGCGTGACCGGGCGGCGCGCTACCGCGCCTCCACCCGCCGGCCGGTGAACAGCACGGCGGCCAGCATGCCGCCGACCGCCAGGGCCACGCCCAGCAGCTTCGCGACACCCAGCGGCTCGGCCAGCAGCAGCGCGGCGAAGAGCACCGCGAAGACCGGCACCATGGCGCTGACCGAGGAGGCGCGCGTCGCCCCCATCAGCTCCGTCGCGCGCGCATAGATGGTGGTGGCGACGGCGGAGGAGAGGACGCCCTGCATCACCGCCTGCAGGGCGCTGGCCTGCCAGGGCGCGTCCGGCACCGCGCCGAGGCCGGTCGCCAGCCAGGGCGGCAGCAGCAGCAGGGCGGAGGCGACGCAGACCGCCGCATTGCCGCCCAGCGCCGGCACGCCCCAGCGGCGCAGCAGCACGGTGAAGGCGCCCCAGGAACTGCCGGCCACCAGCAGGATCAGGTCGCCGCGCCAGGCGCCCGGATGCTCGCCGCCGATGCCGTCCCAGCCGATCATCAGCACGCCGCAGACGATCACCGCCAGCGCCGCGACGCGGCCGCGCGTCGGCCATTCGCGCAGGAAGGGGATGGCCAGCAGCACGCCCATCACCGCCGACATCACCGGCGCGATGGTGCCGGCATGGCTGGCGGGGGCGTAGAGCACCGCCCAGTTGAACAGCAGCGCATTGCCGCCGCCCCCCGTCGCCACCAGCACCAGCAGCTTCCACGGCCCGAGCCGGGCGAGCATGCCGCGCGCCGCCCAGGCGAAGGGCGCCAGCACCGCCCCGGCCGCCAGGAAGCGCAGCGTCACGACGTCGAGCGGGGTCAGCCCCGACAGCGCGCCGCTGCGCGCGACGGAGGCCTGGAGCCCCCAGGTCAGCGAAGCCGCCAGGCCGAGGGCCAGGCCGATGAGGGTCTTGCGTCTGCCGGGGGTCACGGCGGCAGGGTAGCCGCGGCCTCGGCCCCCGGCGATGGCCAAGCGCGCGGCGCTGCCCCGCGCCGGCCGGCTGTCACGCCGCGCGCCGGTGCGCGGCTCAGGCCGACAGCACCTCGTTCACCGAATCGCCGAAGCGGTCATAGGTGACGCCGTAGCAATGGATGGAGACGGCGCGGCCGCAGCCGAGATTGGCGATGCGGTGGATGGCCTGCGGCCCCGCCGCGGCATGGCCGGTGCCGCCGGGCGCCAGCAGGCGGGTGGCGGTGGGGCGCGGCGGGTCGCCGGGGGCGTCCCCAGGGGCGTAGAACGTCTCGGTCAGCACGCCGGCATGCGCGCCGAAGGCGCACCAGGTGCGGTGGGCATGCACCGGCGACATCTGCCCCGGGCGCCAGACCAGGGCGACGACGGCATAGCCCTGGTCGCGGTTCTCGGCCAGCAGGTGGCGGATGTAGCGGTCGGGGGAGCATGGGCAGTCGCGGCCGTCCAGCAGGTCGGGGCGGGCGGCCTCGGCCGCGATGGCGGCGGCGATCGCGGCGGGGCGGTCCGCCTCGGCGGCGCGGGCGGCCTCGGCGATGCCGGCCAGCATGCGGTCGAGGGGGGCGCGGGGGCGGATGTAGGTCATGGGGTGGGCGGGGTCATGCTGTCCGGCACGCAGCATGCCGAAGGATTTGGCGCCGTTCAACGGCGATGTGGAAGGGCTTGCTCTTTTCGACGTGGCGCGGAGGGCTTTCGCGTCTCCGGCCGGCGCCCGCCGGGGCGTTGCGCCGGATTGCCGTGGCGTGACATGAAATTCATGTCGACCGGTTGATCCGTGCCGCCGAGGCCGCACATGCGCGGCCATGCGCCTGCTGCCCCTGCTGTTCCTGCTGCTGCTGCTCCCCGCCCTGCCCGGCCGGGCCGCGCCCGCGCCCGCGGCGGGCGAGCCAGCCTTGGCCGCGGCGCTGCGCCAGGGCGGGCTGGTGGTCTTCCTGCGGCACACCGAGACCGGGCCCGCCCACCCGGACAGCGCCACCGCCGTGCCCGGCGACTGCGCCACCCAGCGCAACCTGAACGCCGAGGGCCGCGCCCAGGCCGAGGCGATCGGCGCGGCCTTCCGCGCGCTGGGCGTGCCGGTCGGCGCGGTGCTGGCCAGCCCCTTCTGCCGCACCGTCGAGACGGCGGCGCTCGCCTTCGGCCGCGCCCTGCCGGAACCCGCGCTGTCCCTGCCCCGCCACCTGGACCCGGCCGCGCATGCGGCGATGGGGCAGGCGCTGCGCGGCCTGGTCGCGGCGGCGCATGGCGCGCCGGGCGTGACGGTGCTGGTCGGGCATTCCTACCACCTGATCGCCGCCGGCGGGCCGCGGCCCGACCCGCAGGGCGCCGCCGCCGTGCTGCGCCCGCGCGCCGATGGCGGGTTCGAGACGCTGGCCCTGCTGGCGCCGGCCGACTGGGCCGGGCTGGCGCCGACCCGGATCGCGGAGACCGCCCGATGATGCCCGCCACCGCCCCGCATGCCGCCGCGCTGCTGCGCGTCACCATGGGCGTGCTGTTCCTGGCGCACGCCATCTGGTGGAAGGTGGTCACCGCCGGGATGGTGCATGTGGTGCCCTGGTTCGTGTCGCAGGGCTATCCGGCCTGGTTCGCCTATGCGGTGACGGGGCTGGAAGCGGCGGGCGGAATCCTGCTGATCCTGGGGCTCAGGGTGCGGGAGGTCTCGCTGGTGCTGGCCGGGCTGATGGCCGGCATCGTCTGGCAGCAATTCCCGAATGGCTGGATCTACACCTCGACCCATGGCGGCTGGGAATACCCGGCCTTCTGGACGGCGGCGCTGCTGGCGCAGGCGGGGCTCGGCGCGGGATCCTTCGCGCTGGACGGGCGGCGCGGCCCGGCGCCGGGGGCGCGGCTGGCGGCGGCGGAATAGGCGCGGCGCCGCCCCCTCTTGCGGAGGGCGCGGCGGCGCAGCCATGCTCCGCCCCTGCAACAGGCCGGGGCAACCGGCCCTGTCCTGGGAGGGATGGCCATGACCGCACCGATGACGCGCCGCACGGCGCTGCTTGCCGCCGCCGGCGCCGCGACGCTCGCGATCCCGCAGCGCGTGCGCGCGCAGCAGCAATACCGGCCGGAATACAAGCTTTCCGTCGTCGGCAACCGGCCGATCCCGCTTTCGGAAGGCGCCTTCCAATGGGCGGAGATGGTGACGCAGCGCTCGGGCGGGCGGATCAACCTGCGCGTCTATCCGGGCAGCCAGCTGGTCGGCGGCGACCAGACGCGCGAGCTCGTCGCGATGCGCCAGGGCGTGGTGGACTTCGCGGTGTTCTCCACCATCAACATCTCGCCGCAGATCCGGGAGATGAACCTGTTCTCCCTGCCCTGGCTGCTGCAGGACCATCGCGGCTTCGACGCCATCATCAACGGCCCCGTCGGCGAGGAGCTGTTCCGGGCGCTCGCGGCGCGCGAGGTGGTGCCGGTGGCCTGGGGCGAGAACGGCTTCCGCGAGATCAGCAATTCCCGGCGCCCGATCCGCACGCCGGAGGACATGCGCGGCCTGAAGATCCGCTTCGCGGCGGGTGCGATCTTCAACGAGATCTTCACCGCGATGGGCGCGAACCCGCTGCAGATGTCCTTCGCCGACCTGCAGCCGGCGCTGTCCACCGGCGCGGTGGACGGGCAGGAGAACCCGATCAACCTGTTCCTGGCCTTCCGCATGGATGCCCTCGCCCAGCGGCACCTGACGGTGTGGAACTACGTGGCGGATGCCGGCGCCTTCGTGGTGGCGAAGCAGGTGATGGACAGCTTCTCGGCCGCCGACCGCACCCTGGTGATCGAGGCGGCGCGCGATGCCGCCCGCGCGCAGATCGCGGCGAGCCGTGCGGGGATCGGCGTGGACGGCAACCGCGCCAGCCTTGAGGAGCTGGGGCGGCGCAACGTGACGGTGACGACGCTGGACGCCGAGCAGAAGGCGGCCTTCGCGCGCATCACGCGCCCGGTCTACGACAAGTGGGCGCAGACCGTGGGCACCGACCTGGTGCGCCGCGCCGAGGCCGCGATCCGCGGCGCCCGCGCGTAACCGGATGGCCGATTTCGATCCTTCGGCGGGGCGCGAGAACCCGAAGACCGCCGTCCCGCTGAAGGTCGAGGAGGTGCTGCTGGCCGCGGCGATGGCGGCGATCGCGCTGATCACCGCGGCCAACGTCGTCACGCGCTATCTCTCCGACATCAGCCTGGCCTTCACCGAGGAATACTCGGTGGTGCTGATGGTGATCGTGGCGCTGCTGGGCAGTTCGGTCGCGGCGGCGTCGGGGCGGCACATCCGCATCGGCTACTTCGTCGAGATGCTGGGGGCGCGCGGCCAGCGGGTGGCGGAGATGGCGGGGCTGGTGCTGACCGTCATCTGCTTCGGCATCCTGGTCTGGTACGGCTACCGGCTGGCCTATGACGAGTACCGGTTCGAGGTGCTGTCGAACGGGCTCGGCAACCCGAACTGGTGGTACACGGGCTGGCTGCCGCTGCTGTCCGCCGTCGTGGTGCTGCGCGCGGTGGGTCGCTTCGTGCGGCTGGCGCGCGGCAAGGCGGGGTGACGATGGTCGCTTCCGTCCTGTTCCTCGCCTTCCTGGCGCTGCTGTTCGGCGGCGTGCCGATCGGGGTCGCGCTCGGGCTGGCGGGCGCGTTGGCCATCCTGCTGGCGGACCAGTCCATCCTGGCCATGCCCACCAATGTCTATGCCGGCATCGCCAAGTATCCGCTGATCGCCATCCCGATGTTCGTGCTGGTCGGCTCCGTCTTCGACCGCACCGGCGTCGCGCTGCGGCTGGTGCGCTTCGCCTCCGCGATCGTCGGCGCGGGGCGCGGCGCGCTGGCCTCGGTCTCGGTGCTGGTGGCGATGGTGATCGGCGGGATCAGCGGATCGGGGCCCGCGACCAGTGCCGCGGTGGGGCAGGTGGTGACGCGCAGCATGGAGAAGGACGGCTATCCGCGGCCCTTCATCGCGGCGACCGTCGGCGCCGCGGCGGCGACCGACATCCTGATCCCGCCCTCCATCGCCTTCATCATCTATGCGGTGCTGGTGCCGGGCGTGTCCGTGCCGGCGATCTTCATGGCGGGGATGGTGCCCGGCATCCTGGCGGGCGTCGCGATCATCGCGGCGGTGCTGATCCTGTCCTGGATCAACGATTTTGGCGGCAAGTCGCGGCGCGAGGAACGGCTGCTGGTCTGGCAGACCTTCAAGGAGGCCTTCTGGGGCCTGATGGCGCCGGTGGTGATCCTGGGCGGCATGCGCATCGGCGCCTTCACGCCGACCGAGGCCGCGGTGATGGCGGTGTTCTACGGGCTGTTCGTCGGCTTCGTGATCTACCGGTCGCTGACGCTGCGCGACGTCTACGAGATGCTGGTGGAGGCGGGCGAGATCTCGGCGGTGATCCTCATCGTCGTGGCGCTGGCCAGCGTCTTCGCCTGGTCAACCTCGACGCTCGGGCTGGTGCAGCCGGTGGCGAATTGGATCGTGGCCTTGGGCCTCGGCGAATACGGCACGCTGGCGCTGCTGACGGTGGCGCTGGTCTTCATCGGCATGTTCCTCGACGGGATCTCGATCTTCCTGATCCTGCTGCCGGTGCTGATCCCCATTGCGCGCGCCTTCGACTGGGACCTGACCTGGTTCGGCGTGATCCTGACGATGAAGATCGCGATCGGGCAGTTCACGCCGCCGATGGCGGTGAACCTGATGGTGTCCTGCCGCATCGCGCAGGTCAGCATGGAAAGCACCATCCGCTGGGTGGTGTGGATGGTGCTGGCGATGCTGGTGGCGCTGGCGCTGGTGATTGCCTTCCCGGGGCTGGCGCTGTGGCTGCCGCGGACGATGGGGGTGATGTAGGGACCTTCCCATCGGGGGGCGGGATGCGATGCCGCTGGCACCCGCCGCGCGGCCTTGGCACCATCCGCGCATGTCCGCCGCGCCCCTGCACCTGACCATCGACGGCCACGCCATCGAGGCCGCGCCCGGCGCATCGCTGATCCAGGCCTGGATCGGCGCGGGCCTGCCGCTCGAGACCAATGTCGGCTGCATGGGCCAGGGCGTCTGCGGCGCCTGCCGCGTGCTGGTGCGCCGGCCCGGCGAGCGCATCGCGCAATCGCTGCTGGCCTGCGAGACGCGGGCGGAAGACGGCATGCAGGTGGCCTTCGTGGACCATTTCCCGGCGCGCCGTGCCCATGCCTACGACCTGTCCGCGATGGCCGATTCCTGGGCGGCGCTGGACAGCCTGGATGCGGTCTTCCCCGAGGCGAAGCATTGCCGCCATTGCGGCGGCTGCGACGCCGCCTGCCCCAAGGGGATCGAGGTGGAGAAGGCGGTGAACCTGGCCGTCGAGGGCAAGGCGCTGGAGGCGGGCGCGCTGTTCGAGCATTGCGTGATGTGCAACCTCTGCGTCGCCGCCTGCCCGGAGCACATCGCACCCGCGCATCTCGGCCAGTTCGCGCGCCGCATGACGGCGAGCCTGACGCTGCGCCCCGGCGACCTCGTGCTGCGGCTGCGGGAGATCGCGCAGGGCAGGCAACGCATCGACCTCGACGCCTGCCAGCCGGCTGAGCCGCCGCGGTGATCCCCTGGGACCAGGCGCTGGCCAACCGCGCCGCCCGCGCGCCGGCGCCGCCGGCCGCCGCATCGCTGCCGAAGGATTCGCTGCTGGCCGGCTTCCACCCCGACCACGCCCCGGGCGCGATGGAGCCGCTGCGGATCGGCGCCTCCGCCGGCCAGAACTGCCCGGCCGCGCTCGCCGCGCTGCTGCACGCCAACGCGCTGGTCGAGGATCTGGACATCGCCGGCGCGCCGGTGCTGGACGCGGAGGTGCTGGTGATCGGCGCCGGCGGCGCGGGCTGCGTCGCCGCGCTGACCGCCGCGCGCGCCGGCGCTCGGGTGCTGCTGGCGACGAAGCTCCGCATGGGCGACGGCAACACGGTGATGGCCGAGGGCGGCATCCAGGCGGCCGTCGGCGCGGAGGACAGCCTGCAGCGCCATTTCGACGACACGCTGCGCGCCGGCCATTTCCGCGCCGACCGCGCGCTGGTCGCGGCGCTGGTCTCGGACGGGCCGGAGGCGATCCGCTGGCTGATCCGCGAAGGCATGGAGTTCGACCTGGAGGACGGCGCCGCGCGCATCGGCGGCCACCTGTTCCGCAAGAAGCCGGGCGGCGCCACCGCGGCGCGGCTGCTGAGCCATCGCGACTACACCGGGCTCGAGATGATGCGCGTGCTGCGCGAGGCGGTGCTGCTGACGCCCGGCATCACCGTGCTGGAACGCCACCCGGCGGTGGAGCTGCTGACCGACCCGCATGGCGGCTGCGCCGGCGCCGTGCTGCTGGACCTGGAGGCGCGGCGCCTGGTGCTGGCGCGGTCGGGCGCGACGCTGATCGCCACCGGCGGCGCGGGGCGGCTGCACCTGTCGGGCTTCCCGACCTCGAACCACTACGGCGCGACGGCGGATGGGTTGGTGCTGGCCTATCGGCTGGGGGCGGCGCTGCGCGAGATCGAGAGCTTCCAGTACCACCCGACCGGCATCGCCTGGCCGCCGCACCTGACCGGCACGCTGATCAGCGAAGCCGCGCGCGCCGCCGGCGGCGTGCTGCTGAACGGGCTCGGGCAGCGCTTTGTGGAGGAGCTCGGCCCGCGCGATGTCGTCGCCGCCGCGATCCTGCGCGAGATCGCCGAAGGCCGCGGCGTGGCGCGGGATGGCTGCGCAGGCGTGCTGCTCGACACGCCGGGGCTGGAAGAAGCGCAGCCGGGGATTTTGGGCAAGCGGCTGGTGACGCTGACGCATCTGGCGCATCGCGCGGGCTTCGACCCGGCGCAACAGCCCTTCCTGATCCGGCCGACGCTGCACTACCAGAATGGCGGCATCGCCATCGACGCGGCGGGGCGCACGGGCGTGCCAGGGCTGCTTTGCGCGGGGGAGGCTTCGGGCGGGCTGCATGGCGCGAACCGGCTGATGGGCAATGCGCTGCTGGAATGCGTGGCCTTCGGCCGCCGCGCCGGCGCGGCCGCGGCGGAGGCGCTGCGGCAGGACCGGCCGCGCGGCGTGGGCGTCGCGCATCTGGCGGCGTGGGAACGCGGGCTGGTGGCGGCGGGGCTGCCGCTGGATCGGCGCGCGCCGATGCTGTTCCCGGGCTATGGCAATGTGGACCTGGGCGCGGTGCTGCCGCGGGCGCGGGTGGCGGCGTGATGGGTGAGGTGACGCTTCGCATGCGCCGGGTTCACGCGTGGCGCCCGACGAAGCCCCCACCCCGACCCTCCCCCGCCAGGGCGGGGGAGGGAGAGGCTGGCGACGCGGGGCGTCGCGGGTGGCTGGCGGCCATGCCGGCAGGGCGCCCCGCCCCGGCGATCCCCCGCGCCAGGTCGGGCGCCAGACACCCGGTTTCCAAAGGCCTTTCGGCCTTTGGCCGGTCGGCGGCACTGCCGCCGACGTATGAGAGGGGCGGAGCCCCTCTCGGGCCACGAGGCGCAGCATGATCCTGACCGCCCCCGGCCTGCGCGTCGGCGCCGACCTCGGCGCGCATCTGGCGGCCGGCGGCGGCGCGGGGCTGGCCGCGGCGTTGCGCGATCCCGCCGCCATCATCCCCGTCATCGAGGCCGCCGGCCTGCGCGGCCTGGGTGGCGCCGGCTTCCCGACGCATCGGAAGTGGGGCGCCGTCGCCGCGCAGCCCGGCCCGGGCAAATGGGTGCTCTGCAACGGCAACGAGGACGAGCCCGGCACCTTCAAGGACCGCTTCCTGCTGGCCGAGACGCCGCACCAGGTGATCGAGGGCGCCCTGCTCGCGGCGCTGGCCGTGCGCGCCGCCCATGTCGCGCTCTACGTGAACCCGCGGGAGGCCGCGACGGTCGCGACGCTGCGCGACGCCGCCGCGTGCTGGTCCGGGCATCCGCTGCTGGCGGAGGTCGCGCGCGCCGTCGGCGAGCCCGTCGCGATCGCCGTCGTCGAAAGCTCCGGCCTCTATATAGGCGGCGAGGAGACGGCGGCGGTGGCGAGCGTGGAGGGGCGCTTCCCCTTCCCCAGCCTCAAGCCCCCCTTCCCCGCCGAGGCCGGCGTGCATGGCCGCCCGACGCTGGTGAACAATGTCGAGACGCTGGCCCAGGCCGGCCACATCCTGGCGCATGGCGCGGATTGGTATCGGGCGCTCGGCCGGGGCGGCGCGGCCGGGACAAAGCTGTTCTCGCTGTCGGGCGACGTGCTGCGCCCCGGGCTGCACGAGCTGCCGATGGGCACCACGCTGCGCGAGCTGGTCTTCGACCATGGCGGCGGCATCCTGGGCGGGCGCGCCTTCAAGGCGGTGTTCACCGGGGGCCCCTCCAACACGCTGCTGACGGCCGCCGACCTGGATGCGCCGATGGATTTCGACGGCCTGCGGGCGCGCGGATCGCGGCTCGGGACAGGCGCGATGATCGTGGTCGGCGAAGGCACCTCGATCCTGCGGAAGACGGCGGAATACGTGGCGTTCTTCGCGGCGTCCTCCTGCGGGCAATGCCCGCCCTGCAAGATCGGCACCTTCCAGGTGGCCCGCCTGCTGGAACGGATCGAGGCCGGCACCGGCCGCCCCGGCGACCTCGCCGCGCTGCGCAACCTGGCCGCGCTGCTGCCGGGCAGCGGGCGCTGCGGGCTGGTGGATGGGGCGGCGACGGTGCTGGCCAGCTCGCTCCGCACCTTCCCGGAGGAATACGCCCGCGCCGTGCGCGGGTGACCTTCCGCGCCAACCCGCGCGCCGCCCCCGCGTTGCCATCCCAGTCAAGGGAGGCCACGCGATGCAGATCCAGATCAACACCCACCACACCGCCGGCGATGAGGGCTACACCGCCCGCGTCGAGGCCCGGATCGCCGAGGGGCTCGACCGCTTCGCGCGGCACCTGACGCGGGTCGAGGTGCACCTGGAGGATGTGAATGCCGGCAAGGGCGGCGCCGACGACAAGCGCTGCATGATCGAGGCGCGGCCGACGAACCACGCGCCGCTTGCCGTCAGCCACCAGGCGCCGACGCTGCCGCAGGCGATCGATGGCGCGATCGACAAGGCGCGGCGCGTGCTGGACGGCGCGCTGGCGCCGCGCACCGACCACAAGGGGCGTGGGTCGGTGCGCGACAACGAGCTGCGGTGATCGCTTCCCCCTCCCCCGCTCGCGGGGGAGGGAGGGCGATGGTCACGTGATGAACAGGATCCAGGGCACCCCGATCGCCAGCACGGCGGCCAGGAACAGCAGCCCGAAGATCGCGCCGAGCTTCCAGTAGTCGGCCGAGGGCAGGTAGCCGCTGCCGAAATAGACGGGGCTCGGGCCCGTGGCATACGGCGTCAGGATGCCCATCACGCCGAGCGTCACGCAGAGGCTCAGCACCAGCGCCTTCATGTCCATCCCCGGCACCGCCGCGCCGACCGTCAGCATCACCGGCAGCAGCGCCGTGACATGCGCGGTGACGGAGGCGAAGACGTAATGCGCCAGGTAGAACACCGCGACCAGCACCAGCAGCGCCACCGTGGGCGACACGCCCGCCACCGCGCCGCCGAGCTTGCCGGCGAACCAGGCGACGAACCCCACCTGCGCCAGCCCGCCCGCCAGCGCGACCAGCGTCGCGAACCAGACCAGCGTGGTCCAGGCCTGCTTGTTGGCCGCCACGTCGTCCCAGCCGACGATGCCGGTCAGCACCATCAGGCACAGCACGGCGAGTGCCACCGTCGTGCTGTTGAACACCGGGTCGCCGAACACCCAGAGGCCGAGGGCGGCGAAGACCAGCACGCCGAGCGTGATCTCCTTCCGCGTCGGGCCGCCCATCTTGCGCAGCTCGTCGCTCGCCCAGGCGACCACCTCGCCGCCTTCCTTCACCTCCGGCGGGTAGAGCTTGTAGGCGAGCATCGGCACGGCCAGCAGCAGCAGCACGCCGACCGGCAGGAAGGCCAGGAACCACTCGACCCAGGTGACGGAGATCCGTGCGGTGCGGTTCGCCAGTTCCACCGCCAGCAGATTGGGCGCGAGCGCGGTGAGGAACATCGAGGAGGTGACGCAGGTCGCCGCGATCGCCGTCCACATCACGTAGCCGCCGACCCGCCGCGCGGAGGGATCGTTGGGCAGGCTGCCATAGAGCGGCGGCAGGTTGCGCGCGACCGGGTAGATCGTGCCGCCCGACCGCGCGGTGTTGGAGGGCGTGAAAGGCGCGAGGGCGAGGTCGGCGAGTGCGATCGCATAGCCGAGCGTCAGCGTCCGCCGCCCCATCGCGCGGACCAGCAGCAGCGCGATGCGCCGGCCGAGGCCCGATTTCTCGTAGCCGAGCGCGAACATGAAGGCCGCGAAGATCAGCCAGACGGTGGAATTCGCGAAGCCCGAGAGCGCCCAGCTCAGCGAGGCGGTGGCCGGGTTGAACCCCGGCCGCGCCAGCTGTTCCGGCGCGTAGAGCACGAAGGGCGAGAGCAGCGCGACGGATGTCACGCCGACCAGCCCCGCCACCGCGCCGGGCACCGATTCGAGCACCAGCGCCACCACCACCGCCGCGAAGATCGCGAAGTAGAGCCAGGCATGCGGCGCGAGCCCCGCCGGCGCCGGCAGCAGCGCCAGCGCGCCGCCCACGGCCAGCGGCGCGAGGAGCCTCGCCCAGGGCGGCCCGGCCGGCCGCTTCAGCGCGGCGGGCGTCGTGCCGTGCTGCGTGGTGGTGGACATCGCGGCTGCGCTCCGATGCTCGGTCCAAGGCTAGGGTCCGGGTCGCAAGGCGCGCCTTGATCCGGCTCAAGCCGGCCCGGCTTGCTGGCGGGGGCGGCCTCGTCCTAGCCTGTCGGCAATCGCCGCGCGACGGCGACAGAAACGACCGAAGGGAAGGAGAGACGTCCATGGCCTCGTTCACCCGCCGCACGCTGCTCGCGGCCTCCGGCACGGCGCTGGCGACCGCCGGCGCGGGGCTGGCCGCGCCCGCGCTGGCGCAGGGCCGCTACCCGAACCGCCCCGTGCAGGTGATCGTGCCCTGGGGCGCCGGCGGCGGCACGGATGCCACCGCGCGCATCGTCTCGAGCCTGCTGGAACGCGACCTCGGCCAGCCCTTCAACGTGGTGAACCGCACCGGCGGGTCGGGCGTGGTGGGCCATTCCGCGATCGCAACTGCCCAGCCGGACGGCTACACGATCGGGATGATCACGGTCGAGATCACGATGATGCACTGGCAGGGCCTGACCGACCTGCGCCCGACCAGCTACACGCCGCTGGCGCTGATGAATTCCGACCCGCCCGGCGTCACCGTCGCGCAGAACGCGCCGTTTGCCGACATCCGCGCGCTGGCCGAGGCGATCCGCACGCGGCCGGCCGGCACCTTCCGCGCCAGCGGCACCGGCCAGGGCGGCATCTGGCACCTGGCGCTGGTGGGGTGGCTGCAGGCGATGGGGCTGCGCGGCGACCATGTGCGCTGGGTGCCCTCCAACGGCGCCGCACCGGCGATGCAGGAACTGGCGGCCGGCGGCGTCGACATCGTCACCTGCTCGATCCCCGAGGCGCGGGCGATGATCGACGCCAACCGCGCCCGCGCGCTGGCGATCATGGCCCCCGCGCGCAACCCGATGTTCGCGCAGGTGCCGACGCTGAACGAGACGCTGGGCATCAACTACTCCACCGGCGCCTGGCGCGGCATCGCCGGGCCGCGCAACATGCCGGCCGAGATCGCGGGCGCGCTGCAGGCGGCGCTGAAGCGCGCCTACGACAACCGGGAGTTCCAGGAGTTCATGTCGTCCCGCGGCTTCGGCACGGTGTGGGGCGATGCGGCGCAGTTCGCCTCCTTCATGGCGGAGGGCGACCGCGCCATGGGGGATGCGATGCGCGCGGCGGGGCTGGCGCGGGGCTGAAGCCTGCGGGCGCGGGCCGCACCCGCGCCCGTCACCCAGGAAGGGCGGTGCCGCGCCATGCGCGTGAACGATGCCGTGCTCGGCGTGCTGCTGCTGGGCTTCGCGGGGTGGGTGTGGTGGCTGACCAGCTTCTTCCCCGCCTTCCCCGGCCAGGATTACGGCCCGAGCCTGTTCCCGCGCATCCTGGCCGCCGGCATCGCCGGCTGCGGGCTGCTGCTGGCGCTGCGGGGCCTGCGCGCGCGCCAGCGCCTGCTGACGCTGGACGAGTGGGTGCGCGACCCGGCGCGGCTGGTCTCCGTGCTGCTGATGCCGGGGGCGGTGCTGGCCTACATCTTCGTCGTCGACACGCTGGGCTTCATCCCGACGGCCTTCGCCATCCTTCTGGTGCTGTTCCTGTGGTTCCGCGCGCGGCCCGTCGTGGCGCTGCCGGTGGCGGCCGGCGTGACGCTGACCATCCACTGGTTCTTCGCGGGCATGATGCGCGTGCCGCTGCCGCGCGGGCTGCTGGACAGCGTGCTGTGACCGCGCCGGCCGAGGTCTGAGGGCACACGACGATGGACGCGCTGATCCAGGCCTTCGGGCTGGTCTTCGACCCCTTCGTGCTCGGCGTCATCGCCGTCTCGGCGGTGTTCGGCATGTTCGTCGGCGCGATGCCGGGGCTGACGGCCACCATGGCCACCGCGCTGCTGGTGCCTGTCACCTTCTTCATGCCGCCGGTGCCGGCGCTGGGCGCCATCGTCACCGCGACCGCCATGGCGATCTTCGCCGGCGACATCCCGGCGGCGATGCTGCGCATGCCGGGCACGCCGGCCTCGGCCGCCTACGCCGACGAATCCTATGCGATGACGAAGAAGGGCCAGCTGAACCTCAACATGGGGGTGAACCTGGTCTTTTCCGTCGCCGGCGGGCTGGTCGGCGTGGCGGTGCTGATCGCCGCCGCGCCGCTGCTGGCCGAGGTCGCGATCAACTTCTCCTCCTTCGAGTATTTCTGGCTGGCCTGCCTCGGCCTGACCTGCGCGGTGTTCCTGACGAACGCCGATGCGGTGAAGGGCTTCCTGTCGCTGTTCATCGGGCTGCTGCTGGCCACCGTCGGCATCGATCCTTCCGCCGGCGCGCCGCGCTTCACCTTCGGCGAGGTGGAGCTGATGCAGGGCGTGAACTTCGTCGCCACCATGATCGGCGTCTTCGCGGTCAGCGAGCTGCTGCGCGGTGCGTCCACGGTGCGCGATGCCGGCCATGTGGTGGTGCAGCAGGTGGGCGACATGTTCCGCGGCCTGGGCGCGGTGTTCCGGCGCTACTGGTTCAACTTCCTCCGCGGCAGCGCGATCGGCACGGTGATCGGCGCGCTGCCCGGCGCGGGCGCCGACATCGCCGCCTGGATCAGCTACGCCGTGTCGAAGCGCTTCTCGAAGGAGCCCGAGAAATTCGGCACCGGGCATGTCGAGGGCATCGTCGATTCCACCTCGGCCAACAATTCGGCGCTGGGCGGCGCCTGGATCCCGGCGCTGGTCTTCGGCATCCCGGGTGATTCCATCACCGCCATCGTCATCGGCGTGCTCTACATGAAGGGGATGAACCCCGGCCCGACGGTGTTCACCGAGAACCCGCAGCTGATCTACGCGGTCTTCCTGATCTTCATCCTGGCCAACCTGATCATGCTTCCGCTCGGCTGGGCCGCGATCAAGAGTGCCAGGCAGATGCTGCGCACGCCGCGCAACATCCTGCTGCCGATGATCCTGATGTTCTGCATCGTCGGCAGCTTCGCGATGACCAACAGCCTTTATGGCGTCGCCATCATGCTGGCGATGGGCATCTTCGGCTGGTTCCTGGAGGAGCACGGCGTGCCCGTCGCGCCGCTGATCCTGGGCCTGGTGCTGGGCGAGATGCTGGAGCAGACCTTCGTGCAGAACATGATCAAGGCCGACGGCAACTGGCTGGCCTTCGTGGACCGGCCGATCGCCGGCGCGCTGGGTGTCGCGACGCTGCTGATCTGGGCGGTGATGATCGCGCGCGGCACCGGGCTGCTCGGCGCCCGCCGGGCCGCGGCGGCGTGACGGAAAGGCAGGCCATGGCCATCACCCCGATCCGCTCCGCCGACGAGCTGCGTCCCGGCATGACGTTCGACCTCGGCAGCTTCGTCCTGACGCGGGAGGATGTGCTGGATTTCGCCCGCCGCTTCGACCCGCAGCCCTTCCACCTGGACGACGAGGCCGCGCGTGGTTCGCTGTTCGGGCGGCTGGTGGCGAGCGGGCTGCACACCTTCTCTGCCGCAGTCGGCCATTTGATCCGCAGCGGGCTGCTGGCGGAGGTGAACCTCGGCGCCGGCGGGGCGGAGCTGACATGGCCCGCCGCCCTCGACCCCGACACCCCCGTGGCCATGCAGGTGACGGTGGAGGAGAACCGCCCGAGCCGCAGCAAGCCGGAGATGGCGGTGGTCACGCTGCGCTACCGCGTCGCGACGGCGGCGACCGGCACGGTGGTGCTGGAGGTCAAGGCGCCGCACTTCATGCGCCGCTGAGCGCGCAGCGCCCGGAACGCAGAACGGCCCGGGGGTCTCCCCCCGGGCCGCCCGCGTCAGCCGATCCGCGAAGGGATCAGGCGGACTTCTTCATGATCTCGTCGGCCACGTTGCGCGGCACCGGATCGTAGTGGTGGAACTGCATCGAGAAGCTCGCGCGGCCCTTGGTCATGCCGCGGAGGTTCGAGATGTAGCCGAACATCTCCTTCAGCGGCACATGGGCGCGCACGATGACGGAGGTGCCGGCCATGTCCTGGCTCTGGATCACGCCGCGGCGGCGGTTCAGGTCGCCGACGACGTCGCCGACATGGTCGGAGGGCGTGGTCACTTCCACGTCCATGATCGGCTCCAGGATCACCGGGCCGGCCTTCTTCATGCCTTCGCGGAAGCAGGCCTTGGCGGCGATTTCGAAGGCGAGCGCGGACGAGTCGACGTCGTGGTACTTGCCGTCCACCAGGCTGTACTTGAAGTCCACCGTCGGGAAGCCGGCCAGCACGCCGGTGTCGGCCTGCACCTTGATGCCCTTCTCCACCGCCGGGATGTATTCGCGCGGGACCGAGCCGCCGACGACGCCGTTGACGAACTCGATGCCCTCGTTCCGCTCCTTCGGCTCGAAGACGATCTTCACCTCGGCGTACTGGCCCGAGCCGCCCGACTGCTTCTTGTGGGTGTAGGTCTCGGTGTGCGGCTTGGTGATCGTCTCCCGGTACGCGACCTGCGGGGCGCCGATGTTCGCGTCCACGCCGTATTCGCGCTTCAGGCGGTCGATGATGATCTCGAGGTGCAGCTCGCCCATGCCGGAGAGGATGGTCTGGCCGCTCTCCTGGTCCGTCCGCAGGCGCAGCGAGGGATCCTCGCCGGCCAGCTTCTGCAGGCCGAGCGTCATCTTCTCGACGCCTTCCTTGGTCTTCGGCTCGACGGAGATGTCGATGACCGGCACCGGGAAGGCCATGCGCTCCAGCACCACCGCGTCGTCGTTGGACGCCAGCGTGTCGCCGGTGCCGGTGTCCTTCAGGCCGACGAAGGCCGCGATGTCGCCGGCGAAGACTTCCTTGATCTCCTCGCGCTTGTCGGCGTGCATCTGGAAGATGCGGCCGATCCGCTCGCGATGGCCCTTCGTGGTGTTCTGCACCATGTCGCCTTGGCGCAGCACGCCGCGATAGACGCGCACGAAGGTCAGGTTGCCGTACTTGTCGTTGATGATCTTGAACGCCAGGCCCGCGAAGGGCGCGTTCTCGTCGGCCGGGATGTTGCGGCGGTCGGCGGTCTCGTCCTGGCCTTCCTCGGGCGCGACCTTGATGCCGGGGATGTCGACCGGGCTCGGCAGGTAGTCGAGCACCGCGTCCAGCAGCGGCTGCACGCCCTTGTTCTTGAAGGCGGTGCCGCACAGCACGGGGCGGAATTCGCCGCTGATCGTGCCCTTCTTGATGCAGCGCTTCAGCGTCTCGACCGAGACGTCGCCCTTGTCGAAGTATTCCTCCATCGCCGCCTCGTCGACGCCGACGACGACGTCGAGCAGCTTGGCGCGGTACTCGACGGCCTTGTCCTTCAGCTCGTCGGGGATCGGCGCGTCCTCGTACAGCGCGCCCAGCTCGTCGCCCTTCCAGACGATGGCCTTCATCTCGATCAGGTCGACGACGCCCTTGAAGGTGTCCTCGATGCCGATCGGCAGCTGCAGCGTCACCCAGTTGATGCCGAGCTTCTCGGTCAGCGTCGCGGCGGCACGGTAGAAATCGGCGCCCGTGCGGTCGAGCTTGTTGATGAAGATGATGCGCGGGACGTTGTAGCGGTCCGCCAGGCGCCAGTTGGTCTCGGACTGCGGCTGCACGCCGGCCACGCCCTCAATGATGAAGATGGCGCCGTCCAGCACGCGCAAGCTGCGGTTCACCTCGATGTTGAAGTCGATATGGCCGGGCGTGTCGATGATGTTGATCCGGTGGTCCTTCCACACGGCGGTCACCGCGGCGGAGGTGATGGTGATGCCCCGCTCGCGCTCCTGCTCCATGTAGTCGGTCGTAGTGTTGCCGTCATGCACCTCGCCGATCCGGTGCGACTTGCCGGTGTAATACAGGATCCGCTCGGTCGTGGTGGTCTTGCCGGCGTCGATATGCGCCGTGATGCCGATGTTGCGAATTCGATCGAGCGGGGTACGCGCCACGATGGGCCTCCATGCAGAAAGCGGGCGTCTCCACAGGCCGAACGCCTGCGGGGCCCGCCCGATGGTCCCGAATCACATCTGTGCGGCGGGAGATGCCCTCTCAGGCCGGGTTTTGCAAGCGTCCCGCCGCGCCGGCGTGCCGCCCGATGCGCGGGGCAGGCCGGGCAACCGCCCCGGGCGGCCCGGCGTTGCGCCCTGAACGGCAGGAGGATGCCCGGGTGGCGGAACGGTTCGCGGTGTATCGCTACGGGATCTTGCGGGACGGCGAGGCGCCCGAGACCCGCTACTCCCTCGCCCCCATGCAGGGCGTCGGCTATGCCGGCAACGACGAACCCTCGGACGCGCATCCCCGTGGCAACGAGCACGCGGATGTCGGCCGGTCGGTGCCCGCCGGCCATGTCGAGGCGCCGGATGGCACCACCATCTCCGCCTTCGAGCCGCCGACGCTCGAGATCCCGGGCCGCGGCCGCGTGGACCTCTCGGCCGTGATCGGCGCGACGGCGGGCGGGACGGGCGAACTCGGCGCGCTGGTCCGCTGGATGCCGGCCGGCTGAGGCGCCGGGCCCGGCCGTGACGCGCCTCAGCAGCGCGGCCGCATCAGCCGGTCTTCCGGCCCGATGAAGGAAAAGCCCCAGGGATCGGCCGCCGCCGGGTCCACCGCGACACGGACGGCCCGCGTCTCCCGGTCGCCCGGCACCATGATGCGCGTCAGGTTCGGCGCCTCGGCCATCGGGCGGTCCTGCAGCCAGAAATGGCTGTCGCCATGGATCAGCAGCACCGGCCGGCCGAAGGCGGCGGCGGCGCGGCCGATCGCCGCGCGGAAGGCCCGCGTGCCGCTGTCCTGGCCGCGGCCGCAGCGCTGGACGTGGAAAAGGTCCACCTGCATCGCCAGCACCACGGCCGGGGCACCGCTGCGCTGCGCCTCGGCGAAGGTTGCCTCGATCCAGGCGAGGTTGGCGGCGTCGCGGGCGGCGAACTCGGCCATCGCGCCTTCGGGCGGGCGGCTGGCGGGCGTCTCCCCAGGTTCGGTCGGGCGGTTGTTGTTGCTGCCGACGGCATGCAGCGTGGCGAAGACCACGCCGGCATGGCTCCAGCGGGCGTTCTCGACATAGAGGCGCTGCGCCGGGTCGGCATCGGCCTGGCGCAGCAGCGGCATCGGGCGTCGGCCGAGGCTGTTGGCGTCACGGAAGAAGCGCGCGCGGATCAGCGCCAGCCGCTCCAGCGGGTCATGGCGGCCGCCGCGGTCCTGCCAGCAATCGGTCCATTCGTTGTCGCCGGGCGTGTAGACCAGCGGCGCCTCGGACAGCGACATCCAGGCGAAGGGGCCGAGCACCCTGGCATCGGTGCAGACATCGCTGCCGCCCTTGGTGTCGCCGACGAAGATCGAGAAGGCCGGCCGCGCGGCATTGATCTC
Source organism: Acetobacteraceae bacterium (assembly GCA_027487675.1). Lineage (GTDB taxonomy): Bacteria > Pseudomonadota > Alphaproteobacteria > Acetobacterales > Acetobacteraceae > Falsiroseomonas. The sequence continues at coordinate 46,457 of JAIYDD010000217.1, forward strand.
GCCGACCAGGCGGGCGACGCGGCCTTCCTCGGCGGCGCAATCCTGCGGGGCGGTGGGCAGGCAATAGGGCATGTCGCCGAAGGCGACGAAGCTGAAGGGCGCCGACGCCTGGGCATGGCCGCGCGCGGCGGGCAGGGCCAGGGCCAGGGCCAGGGCCAGGGTGAGCAGCAGCAGGGCGGGCAGGCGCATCGTGCCTTCTCCTCGGGCAGGCGCAGCCTAGGCCGTGCCCGGGCGGCTGCGCATGTCCGTTGCGTGGCGGTTGCGCTGGACAAGGCCCGGCGGCGGCGTCACATGCCGCGGCGATGCCGGAGGCCCCCTCCCCCCCGCCCGGCCCGGAGCCGCTCAGCACCGAGGCCTTCGACTACGAGCTGCCCGAGCGCCTGATCGCCCAGGCGCCGGCCCGGCCGCGCGATTCCGCGCGCCTGCTGGTGGTGCGGAAGGAGGGGCTGGCCGACCGCGGCGTGCTGGATCTGCCGGGGCTGCTGGAACCGGGCGACGTGATGGTGGTGAACGACACGCGGGTGATCCCGGCGCGCCTGCACGGGCGCCGCGGGGAGGCGCGCGTCGAGATCATGCTGAACCGCGCCGAGGGCGGCGGCATCTGGCACGTGCTGGTGCGCAACGCCCGCCGCCTGCGCCCGGGCGATGTCGTGCAGATCGAGGGCGCGCCGGGCTGCGGGGCGCGCGTGCTGGAATGTCGCGAAGGCAGCGCCATGCTGGATTTCGGCCCCGACCAGGCGGCGCTGGCCGCGGCGCTGGACCGCGCCGGCGAGGTGCCCCTGCCGCCCTATATCCGGCGCGAGGCCGGGCCGAGCGCCGAGGATGCGGCCGACTACCAGACCATCTTCGCCGCGCGCCCTGGCGCCGTCGCGGCACCCACCGCCAGCCTGCACTTCACCGACCGGCTGCTGGCCGCGCTGGATGCGCGCGGCGTGCGGCGCGTGACGGTCACGCTGCATGTCGGCGCCGGCACCTTCCTGCCGGTGCGCGACGGCGACCCGCGCGCGCACCGCATCCACGCCGAATGGGGCGAGGTGACGGAGGACGCTGCGGCCGCGCTGAACCGAGCGCGCGCCGAGGGAAGGCGGATCGTGGCGATCGGCACCACCGCGATGCGCGTGCTGGAGACGGCGGCGCGGGAAGACGGCAGCGTGGCGCCCTTTCGTGGGCTGACCGAGCTCTACATCCTGCCCGGCTACCGCTTCCGCGCGGTGGATGCGCTGCTGACCAATTTTCACCTGCCGAAATCGACGCTGCTGATGCTGGTCTCGGCCTTTGCCGGCACCAGGCGGATGCGCGCGGCCTATGCGCACGCGATCGCGCAGGACTACCGCTTCTTCTCCTATGGCGACGGCAGCCTGCTGTTCCGTGCCGAGCAGGACGTGCCGGAATGACGCTGCACTGGGTGGAAAGCACGCGCGACGGCGCGGCGCGGGCGGGCACGCTGATGACCGCGCATGGCGAGGTGCCGACGCCGGTCTTCATGCCCGTCGGCACGGCCGGCACCGTCAAGGCGATGACGGCCGATGCGGTGCGCCAGACCGGCGCGCGCATGATCCTCGGCAACACCTATCACCTGATGCTGCGCCCGGGGGCGGAACGCGTGGCGCGGCTCGGCGGGCTGCACCGCATGGCGGATTGGCGCGGGCCCATCCTGACCGATTCCGGCGGCTTCCAGGTGATGAGCCTGGCGGGGCTGCGCAAGATGGATGCAGACGGCGTCACCTTCCGCAGCCACATCGACGGCAGCTACCACCGGCTGACGCCGGAGCGCAGCGTGGACATCCAGCGGCTGCTCGGCGCCGACGTCACCATGTGCTTCGACGAATGCACGCCCTTCCCCGCCACGCATGAGCAGGCCGCGTCCAGCATGCGGCTTTCGATGCGCTGGGCGGCGCGATCGCGCGAAGCCTTCGTGCCGCGGGAGGGCTATGGGCTGTTCGGCATCGTGCAGGGCAGCGTGTACGACGATCTGCGCGCGGAGAGCGTCGGCGCACTCACCGCGATCGGCTTCGAGGGCTATGCGATCGGCGGCCTCGCGGTCGGCGAGGGCCAGGCGGAGATGCTGCGCGTGCTGGACGCGACGGTGCCGCTGCTGCCGCAGGCCGCGCCGCGCTACCTGATGGGGGTGGGCACGCCGCACGACCTGGTCGAAGCCGTGCGCCGCGGCGTGGACATGTTCGACTGCGTGATCCCGACGCGATCGGGTCGCACCGGCCGCGCCTATACCAGTCGCGGCGTGCTGAACCTGCGCAATGCGCGGCATGCCGATGACGGATCGGCGCTCGATCCCGATTGCGACTGCCCCGCCTGCACGCGGCATTCGCGGGCCTACCTGCATCACCTGATCCGGTCGGAGGAGATGCTGGGGCCGATGCTGCTGACCTGGCACAACATCCGCTACTACCAGTCGCTGATGGCCCGCCTGCGCGCCGCGATCCTGGCCGGCCGCTTCGCCGCGGAGGCCGCCGCGATCATCGCCGGCTGGGAACAGGGCGAGGCCGAGAGGAAGGCCGCATGAGCATCACCACCGACGTCTCCGCACTGACCATGCTGGGGCGGGAGACGCGCCAACCGCCATCGCCCGAGGAGGCGGTGCTGGAACGCGTGCCGAACCCGCACCCGGATGCGCGCTACTGCGTGCGCTTCAGCGCGCCCGAATTCACGTCGCTCTGCCCGATCACGGCGCAGCCGGACTTCGCGCATCTCGTCATCGACTACGTGCCGCGCGCCTGGCTGGTGGAGAGCAAGTCGCTGAAGCTGTACCTGACGAGCTTCCGCAACCACGGCGCCTTCCACGAGGCCTGCACCGTCGGCATCGGCAAGCGGCTGGTCGAGACGCTGGATCCCGAATGGCTGCGCATCGGCGGCTATTGGTATCCGCGGGGCGGCATCCCGATCGACGTCTTCTGGCAGACAGGTGTGGCGCCGGAGGGCGTGTGGGTGCCGGCCCAGGACGTGCCGGGGTATCGTGGGCGGGGCTGAGGCCCGCGGCACCGTCCGCGCGGAGTCCCGCGACGCGATCCGCGCCCAGGCGCTTGCGCTCGGCTTCGACGCGGTCGGTTTTTGCCGCGCGCACTTGGCCGAGGAAGCGCGGGCGCGGCTGATGCGCTTCCTGGCGGATGGGTTCCACGGCGGCATGGGATGGATGGAAGCGCGCGCCGAGCAGCGCGCGCATCCGCGCGCGCTGTGGCCGGAGGCGGTCAGCGTGATCTCGCTCGGCCTGTCCTATGCGCCCGACCACGACCCGCTGGCGGTGCTGGCGCGGCGCGACCGCGGCGCGATCAGCGTCTATGCCCAGGGCCGCGACTACCACGACGTGGTCAAGAAGAAGCTGAAGGCGCTCGGCCAGTGGATGGTCCGGCACTTCCGCGGGACGGAGCTGAAGGTGTTCGTGGACACCGCGCCCGTGATGGAGAAGCCGCTGGCACAGGCCGCCGGCCTCGGCTGGCAGGGCAAGCACACCAACCTGGTGTCGCGCGCACACGGGTCCTGGCTGTTCCTCGGCGAGGTGTTCTGCACGCTCGACCTGGCGCCGGACGAAGCGGGCGTGGACCGTTGCGGGTCCTGCGACCGCTGCCTGCGCGCCTGCCCCACCGATGCCTTCCCCGCGCCCTATGTGCTGGATGCGCGGCGCTGCATCTCCTACCTCACCATCGAGCATCACGGGGCGATCCCGCACGAATTCCGCGCCGCGATGGGCAACCGCATCTATGGCTGCGACGATTGCCTGGCCGTCTGCCCCTGGAACAAGTTCGCCCGCGCGCACAGCGAGCCGGCCTTCGCGCCGCGCGCGGCGCTGACGGCGCCGCTGCTGGCGGAGCTTGCGGCACTGGATGAGGCCGGCTTCCGCGCAATGTTCGCCGGCAGCCCGATCAAGCGCATCGGGCGGGATCGCTTCGTGCGCAACGTGCTTGTCGCCATCGGCAATTCCGGCGACGCCGCCCTGCGGCCGGTGGCGCAGGCGCTGTGCGAGGATGCGGACCCGGTGGTGGCGGAATGCGCGCGATGGGCGGCGGAGAGGCTGGCGGCATGACGAACGACAGCGCGCTGGTGCTGTTCTCCGGCGGGCAGGACAGCGCGACCTGCCTGGCCTGGGCGCTGGAGCGCTTCGCGCAGGTCGAGACGATCGGCTTCGACTACGGCCAGCGGCATGTGGTGGAGCTGGAGGTGCGGCAGGATTTTCTTGGCTGGATCGGCGCGCATGCCGCATGGGGCGCGCGGCTCGGCGCCGACCATGTGCTGAAGCTCGATGCGCTGGGTGCGATCAGCGAGACCTCGCTGACGCGGGACGTCGCGATCCAGATGGAGACTGGCGGCCTGCCCAACACCTTCGTCCCCGGCCGCAACCTGCTCTTCGTCACCTTCGCCGCCGCGCTGGCGTTCCGCCGCGGGCTGCGCCACATCGTCACCGGCGTCTGCGAGACCGACTATTCCGGCTACCCCGATTGCCGCGACGACACGCTGAAGGCGCTGCAGGTCGCGTTGAACCTCGGCATGGATCGGCGCTTCGTCGTGCACACGCCGCTGATGTGGCGGGACAAGGCGGCGACCTGGCGGCTGGCGGAGGAGTTGGGTGGCGCCGCGCTGGTCGAGGCGGTGCGCGCGCGCACGCATTCCTGCTACCTCGGCGACCGAACGCCGCGCGACTGGGGCGCGGGCTGCGGCCATTGCCCGGCCTGCGAATTGCGCGCGCGCGGCTGGCACGAATATGCGGGGACCGACGCGTGAAGATCCTGGTCGTCCGCAACAGCGAGACGGCGCCGGACGGTGCCTTCGGCGAATGGCTGGCGGCGCAGGGGCACGCGCTGACCGTCACCAGCGGGGAGGCGCTGGACCAGGCGGCGATGGACGAGGCGGAGGCCGTCGTGGTGCTGGGCTCGCCGCACGGCGTCTACGACGCGCACATCCCCTGGATTCCGCGCCAACGGGCGCTGCTGGCGCGGCGGCTGTCGGAGCGGCGGCCGACGATCGGCATCTGCTTCGGTGCGCAGATCATCGCGGCGGCGGCCGGCGGCGACAGCGCGCGCATGCAGGATGGGCGCTTCTTCCGCGGCTGGTTCGGGGTGGAACGCGTTGCCGATCCCGTGCTCGCCGGCCCCTGGCCGCGCTGGCATGGCGACGCGATCGCGCTGCCGCCGCAGGCCGAGCTGCTGGCCGAGGATGCCGGCACCGTGCAGGCTTTTGCGCTGCCGCGCGCCGTCGGCGTGCAGTTCCACCCGGAGGCGACGCCGGCGATCCTGCAGGATTGGGCCGCGAAGTTCACTGCGCCTGGGCTGGTGGATGCGGATGCGCTGGCCGCCGACAGCGCGCGGCTGTTTCCGGCGCGCGCCACGGCACGCGGGGCGCTGTTCGCGTGGCTGCTGCATCGCGCGGCCGGTTGACACCCTGATGCCCCCACCCCGACCCTCCCCCGCAATTGCGGGGGAGGGAGAAGCGGGGTCAGAACCGCGCCATTTCGCGCCGCACTTTTGCGAGGAACGCCATGCGCCGGTTCAGGTCGGCGCGGTTCATGTCGTAGAGCGCGTGGTACTGCACGCTGGCCTGCCAGCCCGTCAGCGCGCGGAGATACCGCGTCACCGCCATGCGTGGCGGATCGCAGACCCACACGGCATTCCACCACGGCCGCCCATAGGTGCTGATGCCGGCGATCCTGCGGATGCGCGTCAGGTTCGGCCGCGCCACGCCGTCCTGCAGCACGAAGGACACCCCGGGAACGAAGACGCGATCGAAGAAGCCCTTCAGGATCGCGGGCAGGCCGAAGGACCAGGTGGGGTAGGACAGCACCAGCGCCTCGGCGGCTTCCACGCGGCGGATGTAGTCCTCGCATGGGATGCGGTTCGACGGCAGGTCGTGGTAGCCGCGGCGTTCCGCGGCGCTCAGCACGGGGTCGAAGCCCTCCGCGTAGAGGTCGCAGAGATCCACCTGGTGACCCGCCTCGCGCAGGCCCTCGCGGATCTCGTCGCGGATCGCGGCGTGGAAGCTTTCGGCCAGCGGATGCGCGTAGAGATACAGCACGCGCATCAGGCGCGGCCCGCGCCCGTGATCACCGCGATGTCCTCCGGCGCGAGGTCCACCGGCGTGCCGGCGCGGATGAGCTCGGCAAAGCCCTCGTTCGGCGCCATCAGCGTCAGGCAGTAGAGCTTCTCCGAGCCGTCGTTGACCACGACATGCTCCACGCCGGGCTTCAGCACGAAGGCATCGCCCGGCCCGATCGGCATCTCCTTCCCGTCCGCATAGGCCTTGCCGTGGCCGGCGAGCACGAAGAAGCATTCCTCCGCCGCCTGGTGCGTGTTGGGCGGCGTGCGGCCGCCGGGCTCGAAGATCTCGACGACCAGGGTGAAGGACACGCCGTCGGCGAGCGGGTCGAACAGGCAGGCGAAGTAGTTCGTGTCGGTGGGCGAAATGCGGAAGCCGCGCAGGTCCTGCGCGCGCTTGCCGATCACGGACGCGGTCATCATGAAGCGGGTCTCCCGTTGCGATGCCGGCACGCGCCATGCAAGACAGCGGCCGGTGAAGCCGGAGCCCGACGATGCGCGTGCTGATGATCTACTGCCATCCGCGGGAAGACAGCCTCTGCGCCGCGCTGCGCGACGCCGCCGCGGCGGGCCTGCGCGAAGCGGGGCATGAGGTGGAGTTGCGCGACCTCTACGCCGAGGGCTTCAACCCGGTTCTCACCGCCGAGGAACGTGGGCGCTACCACGACGTGCCGCAGAACCTCGAAGGCATCGAGGACCACGTCGCATCGCTCCGCCGCGCGGAGGCGCTGCTGCTGGTCCACCCGACCTGGTGGTACGGAATGCCCGCGATGCTGAAAGGCTGGTTCGACCGCGTCTGGTCGCCAGGCGTCGCGTTCACCCTCGGCGCCGGCGCGATCGAGCCTGCGCTGACCAACATCCGGCGCATCGGCATCGTCACCACCTACGGCTCGCCGACCTGGCTGCTCTGGTACATCGGGCGCATCGACCGCAAGCTGATCGGCCGCGGCCTGCGCAGGCTTTGCGCGAAAGACTGCACCGTGGAATGGCTGACCCTGACCCGCATGGACCAGCGCACGCGACCGGAATGCGAGAGCTTCGTGGCACGTGTCCGGGCGCGGCTGGCGAAGTGGTAGCGGGGAGGGCTCCGGGCGCAGCAGCGCCGCGCCCCCCAAACCCCACCCGCCGGGGGCCGTGGCGGCCCCCGGACCCCGCCGTGAGTCATGTCGTCGTGCAGGGAGGGGGCGTCGCACGCGCACCCGCGACGCAGATGCGCCACGCCCCCTCCCTGCACGACGACAGGAACTGATGGGATTCCAAGGGCCCGCGGCCCTTGGCGGGGTGGGTCCGGGAGGGGCGGCGCCCCTCCCGGCAACCACCTCACCCACCCACGCCGAACAGCGCATCGAGCTCCCGCCAATCCGGCGGCGTCGCGTCCTGCACGCGGCCGGCGCGCAGGACGATGCGGTCGGATTGCGGGCGGGACAGCAGTTCGGTCATCACGCGCGCGGAGAACAGCACCAGGTCGGCGGGCGCGCCGGGTGAGATCAGGCCGCGGTGGGGCAGGCCGATGGCCTCGGCCGGGGCGGCGGACATGGCGCGGTGCCAGTCGCCGAAGGGGTGGTCGAGGTGAAGGATGCGGGTGGCTTCGCGGAACACCTCGACCATGTCGAGGTCGCCATAGGCGTAGAACGGGTCGCGCGTGTTGTCGGAGGCGACGGAGACGCGCACGCCAGCCGCGCGGAGTTCGTGCACCAGCGTCACGCCTCGCCAGCGGGGGGTGCGGCCGGGCGTGCGGTCCTGCAGGTACATGTTGCACATCGGCAGCACGACGATGGAGATGCCGGCTTCCGCGACGCGGGCGATGGTCTCGCGCGCGAAGTCCTCGGGCTGGATGGAGAGGCTGCAGCAATGACCGCACTGGATGCGGCCCTTGAAGCCGCGGCGGAGCGCGGTCAGCGCGATCTCGCGGAGCGCGCGCGCGCCGCTTTCGCCGCTTTCGTCCACATGCAGGTCGATGTCGAGGCCGCGCGATTCGGCCAGAGAGAAGAAATGGTCCAGCTCCTCCTGGAAGCCGGTCGGCAAATCGTCATGGATGTGGCCGGAATGGCGCGTGACCATGCCGAGCACGCCACCCGCATCGGCCACCATGTCGGCGAGCTCCGCGCCGGCATCGCCGATGAAGCGGTCGAGCGGCGCGATGGAGGACATCTGCAGCTCGATCCGGCCCGCCCAGGCGTCGCGCAGCTTGCGGAACACGCCCCAGGTGGTGCGGCCATGCGGCATGTAGGTGTCGAGGTGGGTGCGGATCGCCGCCGTGCCGTGGGCGTAGGCGGCGCGGAGCGAGAAGTCGGCGCGCGCCTCGATGTCCTCGGCGGACCAGGCGCGGGCGCGGTCGGCCATCACGGCCTCGATCGCGCCGGCGAAGTCGCCGCGCGGGTTGCGGGCGCGCGGCCAGATATGGCCCTTGTCGAGATGCGTGTGTGCATCCACGGGCGCCGGCCAGATCTGGCCGCCGCGGCAATCAACGCCATCGGGCGCGGTGCCGGCGGGCGCGGTCGCGGCGATGCGGCCATCCTCGATGCGGATGTCGAGCCGCGCAAGCCCGTCCGCGTCGGTGGGCGCGTCGAGGCCCGGCACCAGCACCGCCGGGGCGCGCGCGTCCTTCAGCCAGAAGCGCGCACCGGCGTCCTGCAACGCAGACCTCATCGACGTTCCTTCATCGCGCTCTCGTGCCAGTGACGCAGCGCCAGGTGGGAGACGAGCGACATCGCCAGGAAGATCGCGATGCCGGTGAGCGAGACGAGCACGAGGGAGGCGAACATGCGCGGGATCTGCAACTGGTAGCCCGCTTCCAGGATGCGGTAGGCGAGGCCGGAGGCGCGGCCGCCCGTGCCGGCAACGAATTCCGCGACGATGGCGCCGATCAGCGCGAGGCCGCCCGAGATCTTCAAGCCGGCCAGGAAATACGGCATCGCGGTCGGCAGGCGCAGGCGCATCAGCACCTGCCAGCGGCTGGCCTTGTAGAGACGGAACAGGTCCGTCAGGTTGTGGTCCGCGCTGTTCAGCCCGAGCGTCGTGTTCGACAGGATCGGGAAGAAGGCGACGATCCAGGCGCAGATCAGCAGCGCAAGCCGGATGTCGTCCACCCAGATGATGATCAGCGGCGCGATGGCGACGATCGGCGTGACCTGCAGGATCACCGCGTAGGGGAACAGCGACAACTCGATGATGCGCGACTGCGCGAACAGCACGGCGAGCGCGAGGCCCAGCACGGCCGCGACGAACAGCGCCGCGAAGGTGATCTGCAGCGTGATCCACAGCGAGATCTGCAGCGTGTGCCAGTCCCGGATCAGCGTGCGGCCGATCTCGATGGGGCCGGGCAGGATGAAGCTCGGCACGTCGTTCGCGCGCACCGCCCATTCCCAGGCGCCGAGCGCGAGCAGGCCGATGATGGCCGGGAACAGGATGCGCGCCCAGGATTCGGCCGTGAGGCCGAGGATGGTGCGTTCGCGGTTCTCGACGGGCGCGGTCGCCACCTCCTCGGCGGAGACGGTGATGCGGGCGTCGTTCGGGGTCGTCACGGACATGGCCTGGTGCGGTCCTGACAGGTCACTCGCCCATCGCGCGGTGCAGCGCCGCGGAGATGTGGCGGCAATGCGCGGCGTAGTCGGACGAGGTGCGGAACACTTCGCCGCGGGGATAGGGCGCGTCCACGGTCAGGTCTTCCACCACGCGGCCGGGGCGCGCGGCCATGACGACGATGCGGCGGGAGAGATAGACGCTCTCGAACACCGAATGCGTCACGAAGATCGCGGTGAAGCGCTCGGCCTGCCACAGCGTCAGCAGGTCGTTGTTCAGCTTGTGGCGCGTGATCTCGTCGAGCGCCGCGAAGGGCTCGTCCATCAGCAGCAGGCGCGGCTTGGTCACCAGCGCTCGCGCGATGGAGACGCGCATCTTCATCCCGCCCGACAGCGCGCGGGGGTAGGATTTCTCGAAGCCCGCAAGGCCCACGCTGGCCAGGGCCGCGGCGGCGCGGTCGGCGGCCTCGGACTTCGCGACGCCGGCCAGCCGCAGCGGCAGCATCACGTTCTTCAGCGCGTTGCCCCAGGGCATCAGCGTCGGCTCCTGGAAGACGAAGCCGACATCGCCCCCGCCGCGGAGCGGCGAAATCGAAGAGCCCGCATCGCCGCCGGCCGCCATCTCGATTCGCCCGGTGGTGGGCGCGATCAACCCGGCCACCATGCGCAGCACCGTGGACTTGCCGCAGCCCGAGGGGCCGAGCAGGGAGACGAAATCCCCCTGCCCGATGGCCATCTCCACGCCCTGCACGGCGAGCGTGCCGTTGGCGTAGCGCTTGCCGACGCCGGAAAGGGTGACGACGGGAGGCCCCGCCGTCACCGCCTGGACGCCCGTGTCCTGCACCCCGATGTCAGGCAAGGCCGACGCGCTTGTTGACGAAGTCGAGGTTGAAGGCGCGGCGGAAATCCATGCCAGGCGGATACAGGCCGGCATCGCGCATCGTCTCGTAGAAGGACTGCCAGCGCTCCGCCGTCATTGCGCCGATGCCGAGCGTGAGCGCATCGCCGGAGCGGACGATGCCGTATTCGTTCATCTTCGGGATGGCGTAGTTGATGCGCTCCAGCGTCATGTCCGGGTTGTCGCGCATGATGAGCGCGTTCGCCGCCTCGATGCCCTGGCCGGTCATGTACTGCGTCCAGCCTTCGATGGTGGCGTTGACGAAGCGCTGCACCACGTCGCGGCGTTCGGCCACCATGCGATGCGAGATGTCGATCGTCGTGTTGTAGTTGTTGTAGCCGGCATCCGCGATCAGGAAGACGCGCGGGCGCGCGCCGCCCTGGATGGCCGAGAAGGGCTCGGAGGAGAGGAAGCCCTGCTGTATCGACATGCGGTCGGCCAGGAAGGGCTGCACGTTGAAGGTGTAGGGGCGGATCTGGTCGTCCGTGAAGCCGAAGCGGGCGCGCAGGAAGGGCCAGTAGGTCACGCGGCCGGAAGCGCCGACGAGGATCGGGCGGCCGCGCATGTCCTCGAAGGAATTGATGCCGTTGCCCTCATGCGTCATCAGGATCTGCGGATCCTTCTGCATGATCGCGCCGATCGTCACGAAGGGCAGGTTCTCGCGCACATAGTTCAGCGCCTGGAAGCCGTTGGACATGATCATGTCCACGCGGCCGGCGAGCAGCAGCTGGGCGGGGTTCTGCTGCGGGCCGCCCATGCGCAGGTCCACTTCGAGGCCGTGGCGGCGATAGATGCCGGCGGCGACGGCCTGGTAGTAGCCGCCATGCTCGGCCTGGGCGCGCCAATTGGTCTGGAAGGAGACGCGGTCGAGGCTCTGGGCCAGGGGCACGCGGGCGCCCGGCACGGCGGCCAGCGCGAAGGCGGCGCCGCCGGTCAGCAGGGCTCGCCGCTCGATGCGGTAGCGTGTGCGCATGGTGCCGTCCTTTCTCCCATCCCGTCCCGGCGCCGCCTTCCCGGTGGCGGCCTGCCCGGAGGTTGTTCCGGAGGCCGCGGCAGCAAGGCCCATGCCAGGGATGGCCGGTGCGGCGCCCGTGGTAGCAGGAAAGAAGGGCGCCGCGAAACCGGGCAGATGCGGGTTTTGCGGGCAGGGATTGCCTTCAGAAGGCGAGTTGCACCTTCATCGCCCGGCTGCGGTCGGAGGCGAGCGCGAAGGCGCGCGGTGCTTCCTCGGCCGGGACCACTTCGGTGAGCATCGGCGCGGGGTCGAGGCGGCCGGAGGACAGGACCTCGATGGCGTGGGCGAATTCGGCGTGGAAGCGGAAGGTGCCGACCAGCCGGACCTCCCGCGCCACCAGGGCGCCGAGGGGAATCGCGGCGTCGCCGCCGATGCCGACCTGTACGATGGTGCCGCCGGGGCGCATCGCGGCGAGCGCGCCGAGCAGCGCGCTTCCGCTGCCGCTGCATTCGAAGGCGACGTCGAAATGGCCCTTGCCGGCGGCGTAGGGCGTCAGCGCATCGGGCGTGTCGGACAGCGCATGGGTGGTGTCGGCGCCCATGGCGCGGGCGATGGCGAGGGGGGCGGCGTGCAGGTCGGTCGCCACGACCTGGCGCGCACCGCCGAGCCTGGCGACGGCGGCGCAGAGCACGCCGATCGGGCCCGCGCCCGTCACCAGCACGCGGGCGCCGAGCAGCGCGCCGGCCTGGGAGGCGGCGTGCAGGCAGACGGAGAGAGGTTCGGCGAAGGCGGCGCGTTCCACGCCGAGGCCGGGCGGGAGGGGCACGGCGCGGACGGCTTCCGTCGTCATCAGGCGGCGGAAGGCCCCGTGGACATGCGGGTTGCGCATGGCGCTGCCGAGAAAGCGCATCTCCTCGCAATGCAGGGCACGGCCCGCCAGGCATTGCGCGCAGGCGCCGCAGGGCAGGCTGGGATTGACCGCGACAGCATCGCCGGGCGCGACATGGGTGATGCCGGGGCCGACGGCGTCCACCACGCCGGCAGCCTCATGCCCGAGCACCATCGGGTGGCGGACACGCACGGTGCCGAAGCCGCCGGCGTGGAAGTAGTGCAAATCGGAGCCGCAGATGCCGCCGCGGCCGATGCGGATGCGCACCTGGCCGGGGCCGGGATCGGGGGCCTCGTGCGGCTCGACGCGGAGGTCGTGGGCGGCGTGGATGACGATGGCGGTCATGCGACAGGGCTCGGCAGGGGGCGGCCGTCCATCTGGGCTTCCAGGTTCTCGCGCATCAGGCGGCCGATGGCCTGGCGCGTCTCCAGCGTGGCGGAGGCGGCGTGGGGTTGCAGCACGGTGTTGGGCAGGGTGGCGAAGGCGGGGTCGATGGTGGGCTCGTCCAGGAAGACGTCGAGGCCGGCGGCGGCGATGCGGCGCTCGCGCAGCGCCTCGATCAGGGCGGCTTCCTCGATGACGGAGCCGCGGGAGACGTTGACCAGGACGGCGTGCGGACGCAGGGCGGCGATGGCGGCGCGGTCCACCAGGTTGCGGGTGGTGGCACCGCCTGCGGCGGAGACGACCAGCACGTCGACATGCGGGGCGAGCGCGGCGGGGGTGGGGTGCCAGTCGTAGGGCACGTCCTTCCTGGCACGGGCGCTGTAGGCGATGGGCATGCGGAAGGCCTCGGCGCGGCGGGCGATGGCCAGGCCGATGCGGCCGAGGCCGACGATGCCGAGCCGCTTGCCCCAGACGCGGGTCGCGAGCGGCATCGCGCCCTTCGCGGCCCAGGAGCCGTCGCGCACCCAGGCATCGCCGGCGGGGATGCGGCGGGCGGCGGCGAGCAGCAGGCCGAAGGCCATGTCGGCGACATCCTCGGTGAGGACGTCGGGCGTGTTGGTGACGCGCACGCCGCGGGCGCGGGCGGCCGGGATGTCCACCAGGTCGTAGCCGACGCCGTAGACCGAGATGATCTCGAGCTTGGGCAGCACGTCCATCAGCGCGGCGTCGGCGCCGATCTCGCCGCGCGTCGAGATGGCGCGGATGGTCGGGCCGTGCGCGGCCAGCATCGCGGCGCGGTCGGGCGCGTCGAAGTAGCGATGGATGGTGAAGCGCTGCGCGAGCGCGTCGAGGTCCCAGTCGGGCAGCGGGCCGACGACGAGGAGGCCGGGCTTGTCGGTCACGGCACGCGCCCGCCGAGCTCGTCCTGGATGTGGACCTGGATGATCTCGTCGAAGGTTTTCTCCGCGACGAAGCCGAGCGATTCGGCGCGGCCGGCGTCGAAGCGGCGGGGCCAGCCGGCGACGATGCGGGCGATGGTCTCGTCCGGGGCGGGCCTGATCAGCGCCACGGCCTTGTCGCCGGCGACGCGGCGCAGCGCCTCGATCTGCTCGGCAACCGTCGCGGCCAGGCCCGGCATGGTCAGGTTGCGGCGCGCGCCGAGCGGCGCCGTGTCGAGCGTCGCGGCGTGCAGCAGGAAGCCCACCGCGGCGCGGGGGGAGGCGTGCCAATGCATGACGGTGTCGGGGACGGGCAGCACCGCCTCCTTCCCCGCCAGCGGCTCGCGCAGGATGGAGGAGAAGAAGCCGCTGGCGGCCTTGTTGGGCGCGCCGGGGCGAATGCAGATGGTGGGCAGGCGGATGCCGATGCCGTCGAAGATGCCGCGGCGCGAATAGTCGGCCAGCAGCAGCTCGCCGATCGCCTTCTGGGTGCCGTAGCTGGTCAGCGGGGTGAGGTGGAACGCGTCCGGGATCGGGTCCGGGAAGGGGGCGCCGAAGGTGGCGATGGAGGAGGTGAAGACCACGCGCGGGGCGTAGGGCGCCTGGCGGATGCCTTCGGCGCGGATCGCCTCGAACAGCAGGCGGGTGCCGTCGAGGTTGATGCGGTAGCCCTTGTCGAAATCGGCCTCGGCCTCGCCGGAGACGATGGCGGCGAGGTGGAAGATGAGGTCGGGGCGGGTGCCGACCATGCAGGCGGCCTCGCCCGGCGAGGAGAGGTCGGCGGCCCAGGCGCGGGTCTCGGTGCCGGCGGGGGCCTCGGGGGCGATCACGTCCACCAGGGAGAAGCGGGTGATGGGGGTGCCGCCGATGGCGCCGTCCGCGGCCAGCCGCGCGACGAGCTTGCGGCCGACCATGCCGGCCGCGCCGATGACGAGGACATGCATCTGGCCCGGTTCCTCCCGCTATGGCGCGGGAGGCTAGGGCGGATGCGGGCGGTTGTGTAGGGCGCCGGCGCTTTGGCCAGATGACCACTTTGGCGATTTACGTCATTTGTCACTTTGGAATCGGGCATCCGAGGCCGAATTCGGGCCGTCTCGGCCCCCGCGCGCCAGGCCCGGGCAGCGGCCACCGCGGATTCTGCTTGCCGGACAGTGACTTGCCGCGGATGTCGGCATGCCGCGACTGTGGCGCTTTGGCTTTTTGGCACTTTGCGCCGATTCGCGGGCTTTTGCGGGATGGAGGACGGATTCACGGGTTCAAGGAGCCTCGGCGGCCCGGGGCCGCCTGTTCGCATTATGTTCCCAAACCCGGCGGCAAGTCCAGGGCAGATGCGAAGGCGCGGCCCGGGCGCCGCGCGCCCCTGCTGGCCCGCCGCTTGCTGGCCTGCCGCTTGCTGGCCTGCCGCTCGCTGGCCTGCCGCTTGCTTGCCCACGCCCACGCCGCAGACCGCGCCGGACCCTGGAACCCTCCGCCACGCGATCCGGCCTGGAAGGGGTGAGGTTGCGCGTTCTGCTGATCGACGGCGAGCCCGACAGGGCCGCGGCCGTGAAAGCCGGGCTGGAGGCGGCGGGCGTCGCCGTGGTCGCCGTTGCGCCCGACATCGCCGACCTGACGCGCATGGTGCGGGAAGCGGCGGCCGACGTGATCGTCTGCGACCTGGACGACCCCGGCCGCGACGCGCTGGAGAGCATGCGCGCCCTCCATCGCGACGAACCGCGCCCTGTCGTCGTCTTCGCCGCGCGCGGCGAGCCCGACCAGATCGAGGCGGCGATCGAGGCCGGCGTCGCGGCCTATGTCGTGGAAGGCCTGGCGCCGACGCGGGTGCGGCCGGTGATCGAGGTGGCGATCCGCCGCTTCCGCGCCCACCAGGCGCTGCGCGCCCGGCTGGAGGAGGCGCAGGCGACATTGGCCGACCGCGTGATCATCGAACGTGCCAAGGGCATGCTGATGCAGCGCCGGCGGCTGTCGGAGGAAGAAGCCTACCGGGCGATGCGGCGTGCCGCGATGGATCGCGGGGAAAGGCTGGCGCAGGTCGCGGAGCGCATCCTGCACGAAATCTAGGCGCGATGGTCATTACTTGCGCGACCTTCGGCCTCCGAACCCCGGATCGCCACCCAAAGGGGCAGTTTTTCCGCTTCCGTTGATCGGGAAGGCCGTGCATACGAAGGGTCGCCGCAGCGATGCGGCCGGGGCCCGCCGCAACGGCGTGGCGGGCGCCCGGGGCCTTCCTCCTCCCCACCCTCGCGGTCCAACGGCGGCCCGCGGATCACGGCGCAGCGATGCGCCCGCGGATCCCGATCGCCATGGCGCCCGCCCTCCATCTCGGCACCCAGGCCCAGCTCCGCATCGGCTACGTCACGCTGACGGATGCCGCGCCGCTGATCGTGGCCGATGCGCTCGGCCTGTTCGCCGCCGCCGGGGTGCGCGTGCATCTCTCGCCCGAGCGGTCCTGGGCGGGGCTGCGCGACAAGGTCGCCTTCGGCGCGCTGGAGGCGGCGCACATGCTGGCGCCGATGGCGGTCGCGCTGGCGATCGGCGCGGGCGGGCTGAAGCGGCGGCTCGACGTCACGCTGCGGATGTCGCGCAACGGCAACACCTTCGTGCTGTCGCATGCGCTGGCCAATGCGGTGCAGGGCTATGCCGCGCCGCTGGGCGCCAAGGCCTTCGCCGCCGCGCTGCATGCGCGCGCCGAGGACGGGATGCCGCCGCCCACCCTCGGCATCGTCTTCCCGCATTCCTCGCACAACTACCTGGTGCGCGAATGGCTCGCCTCCGGCGGGCTCGATCCGGACCATGACTGCCGCATGGTGGTGGTGCCGCCGCCGCAGATGGCGCGCGCGCTGGGCGACGGCGCGATCGAGGGATTCTGCGCGGGCGAGCCCTGGGGCAGCCATGCGGTGGCGCTCGGCGTCGGGCGCTTCGCCTTCACCACCGGCGACATCTGGCCCGACCATCCCGAGAAGGTGCTGGCCTTCGCGGAAGACCTGGCGGCGCGCGAGCCCGACGCGGTGGTGGCCGCCACCGCCGCGGTGATCGAGGCGCAGCGCTGGCTGGTCGATCCCGACAACCGCGCGGCCGCGACCGCCCTGCTGGCGCAGCGCGCCTTCCCGACGCTGGCATCCGCCACCATCGGCGCCGTGCTGGCCGGCCAGGTGGCGGCGCCGCCCGGCGGGCTGCCGCACCAGCTGCCGCATCCGACGCGCTTCGATCCCGGCGCGCCGCCATCCGCCGAATGGGCGGCGCGCTGGTACGCGGCGATGCGGCGCTGGGGCCACCTGCCGGCCGGCGCTTCCGAAGCCGATGCCCGCGCCCCCTGGCGCCCCGACCTCTGGCAGCGCGCGGCCGGACGCCTCGCGCCGCTGCCGCATGCCTCCACCGCCGCCCCGAAGGAGCCCCGCGCATGACGGACTTCACGCCCACCCGCCGCCAGGCGATCGCCGCCACCGCGGTCCTGCTGGCCGCCGCCCGCGCCGCCACCCCGCGCGGCGCCTTCGCGCAGGGCACGACGACGCCGGAGCTGCGCAAGGCGACGCTGGGCTTCATCGCGCTGACCGACAGCGCGCCGCTGATCATCGCGCGCGAGAAGGGCTTCTTCGCGAAGCACGGCATGACGGAGGTGGAGGTGGCGCGCCAGGCGAGCTGGGGCGCCACGCGCGACAACCTGGTGCTGGGCGGCGGCCGCGGCGGCATCGATGGCTGCCACCTGCTGACGCCGATGGCCTACCTGATCCACATGGGCCGCGTGGTGCAGAACAACCAGCCGGTGCCGATGGCGATCCTGGCGCGGCTGAACACCAACGGCCAGGGCATCAGCGTGGCGGCGAAGCACGCCGCAGTCGGCACCCGGCTGGATGCGGCGCCGCTGCGGCGCGCGGTGAATGCCGACAGCAAGGTCGCGATGACCTTCCGCGGCGGCACGCACGACATGTGGATCCGCTACTGGCTGGCCGCCGGCGGCATCGACCCGGAACGCGACGTCTCCACCATCGTCGTGCCGCCGCCGCAGATGGTCGCCAACATGCGCGTCGGCACGATGGACGCCTTCTGCGTGGGCGAGCCGTGGAACGCGCAGCTGGTCGCGCAGCGCCTGGGCTACACCGCGCTGGTCACCGGGGAGCTGTGGAAGGACCACCCGGAGAAGGTGTTCGCGCTGCGCGGCGACTTCGTGGCGCAGAACCCGCGCGCGACCGAGGCGCTGACGGCCGCGGTGATCGAGGCCGCGCGCTGGTGCGACGAGCCCGCGAACAAGCAGGAGATGTGCGAGATCCTGGGCCGCCGCGCCTGGTTCAACGTGCCCGTCGCCGACATCATCGGCCGGATGCGCGGGGAAGTCGATTACGGCGACGGCCGGCGCGTCACCAACACCGACATCACCATGAAGTTCTGGCGCGACCATGCCAGCTATCCGTTCCGCAGCCACGATCTGTGGTTCCTGGTCGAGAACATGCGCTGGGGCATCCTGCCCGAGGGCCTCGACACCGCGCCGCTGCTCGCCCAGGTGAACCGGGAGGACATCTGGCGCGCCGCCGCCGCGCGCGCCGGCGTGCCGAACGCCGAGACGCCCGCCGGCACCTCCCGCGGGCGGGAGACCTTCTTCGACGGCAAGGTCTTCGACCCGGAGAACCCGGCCGCCTACCTGAACTCACTCGCCATCAAGAAGCTGACGGCGGCCTGAGACGATGAACGCCATCTCGCCCCCGCCCGCCCCGGCGACCGTGGCCGCGACCGCGCCGGTGCCGCCTGCCGCGCCATCCGCCGCGGCGCGCCTGCTGCCGCGGCTGCGCCACGCCGCGGCGGTGACGCTGCCGCCGCTCGGCCTCGTCGCGGCGCTGCTGCTGGTCTGGGAATGGGCGTCCTCCGGCCCCGCCGCGTCGCTGCCGGCGCCGTCGGTGGTGTGGGCCACCTCCTTCGAGCTGATCACCCGGCCCTTCTACGACCGCGGCGGCCTCGACAAGGGGCTCGGCCTGCATCTCGCCGCGAGCCTCGAGCGCGTCGCGGTCGGCTTCGCGCTCTCGGCGGTGATCGGCGTCGCGCTCGGCATGCTGGTCGGCTCCTCGCGCATCGCGATGCGCGCGCTCGACCCGCTGTTCCAGGTGCTGCGCACCGTCCCGCCGCTGGCCTGGCTGCCGCTGTCGCTGGCCGCCTTCCGCGAGGCGCAGCCTTCGGCGATCTTCGTGATCTTCATCACCGCGGTCTGGCCGATCATCATCAACACCGCGGTCGGCGTGCGCAACGTGCCGGCCGACTACCGCAACGTGGCGCGCGTGATCCGCCTGTCGCCGGCCGACTGGTTCCTGCGCATCGTGGTGCCGGCGGCCGCGCCCTACATCTTCACGGGACTGCGCATCGGCGTCGGGCTTTCGTGGCTGGCGATCATCGCGGCCGAGATGCTGATCGGCGGCGTCGGCATCGGCTTCTTCGTCTGGGATGCGTGGAACAGCTCCAACCTCTCCGACATCGTCGTGGCGCTGGTCTATATCGGCCTGGTCGGCTTCGTGCTGGACCGGCTGATGGCCTTCGCCGGCCGCGCCGTGACGCGCGGCACCACAGAGCAGTGAGGCACGCGGCCATGGAACGTCCCTTCCTCGAGATCAGCCGCGTCTGCGTCCGCTTCGGCGCGGCGGCGCCGCTGGTGCTGAACGGCATCGACCTCAAGGTCCGCCAGGGCGAATACGTCGCGGTGATCGGGCATTCCGGTTGCGGCAAGTCCACGCTGCTCAACGTCGTCGCGGGCCTGCTGCCGGCGACGCAGGGCGGCGTGATCCTGGAAGGGACCGAGGTCGCCGACCCCGGGCCCGACCGCGCGGTGGTCTTCCAGAACCACAGCCTGCTGCCCTGGCTGACCTGCTACGAGAACGTGAAGCTGGCCGTGGACCGCACCGTCGGCCGTTCCATGCGGAAGGCGGAGCGCCACGACTGGACCATGCGGAACCTGGCGCTGGTGCGGATGGAGGGCCATGCGGCGAAGCGCCCGCACGAGATCTCGGGCGGGATGAAGCAGCGCATCGGCATCGCCCGCGCGCTGGCGATGCGGCCCAAGGTGCTGCTGCTGGACGAGCCCTTCGGCGCGCTGGACGCGCTGACGCGCGCGCACCTGCAGGACCAGGTGATGGCGATCCATGCCAGCCTCGGCACCACCGTCATGATGATCACGCACGACGTGGACGAGGCGGTGCTGCTGTCCGACCGCATCGTGATGATGACCAACGGGCCGAACGCCACGATCGGCGAGGTGCTGGAGGTGGACCTGCCGCGCCCGCGCGACCGGCTGGCGCTGGCGTCCGAGCCGCGGTTCCTGGCGGCGCGGGAAGCGGTGCTGCGCTTCCTGCACGAACGCCACGCGCTGCCGGCGGCGGCCTGAGCATGCGCGTGCTGGTGATCGGCGCGGGCCCGGCGGGCGCGCGCTGCGCGGAACGGCTGGCGGAAGGCGGCGCGCGCGTCACGCTGGCGGGCGCGGAGCCCGCCCTGCCCTATGACCGCGTCTCGCTCGGCCGCGTGCTGGCGGGCGAGGCGGAGGCGCCGGCGCTGATCACCCATGGGCCGGCGCGGCTGCGCGCGCTCGGCATCCGCTTCCTGCCGGCGACGCGCATCGTGGCGCTCGATCGCGCGGCGCGCGTCGCGCGGGATGCGCGCGGCGCGGCGCTGCCCTACAACCGCGCGGTGATCGCCACGGGGTCGGAGGCGGTGCGGCTGCCGCTGCCGGGCGCGGCGCTGCCGGGCGTGTTCCTCTACCGCAGCATCGCCGACGTGCATGCGATGCGCCGCGCCGCCTCGGGCGGGGCGCGGGCGGTGGTGGTGGGCGGCGGGCTGCTCGGGCTGGAAGCGGCGGCGTCGCTGTCGCGGCTCGGCGCGCGGGTGACGGTGGTGCATGCGGCCGGGCACCCGATGGAACGCCAGCTCGACGCCGAGGCGGGCGCGCTGCTGGCGCGCGAACTCGGCGCGACGCGGCGGCTGCGCTTCGAGATGCCGGCGGTCACCGCGGCGATCGAAGGCGCTGCGCAGGCGGAGGCGGTGGTGCTGGCCGATGGCCGGCGCATCCCATGCGACCTGGTGGTGATGGCGGTCGGCGTGCGGCCTTCGGTGGCGCTGGCGCGCGAGGCGGGGCTGGTGGTGCGGCGCGGCATCGCGGTGGACGCGGCGATGCGCAGCAGCGACCCCGCGATCCTGGCGATCGGCGAATGCGCCGAGCACGAGGGCGAGGTGTGCGGCCTGGTGGCGCCGGCGCTGGCGATGGCGGAGGCCGCGGCGGCGACGCTGCGCGGCGCGGCGGCGGGCTATGCGAAGCGGCCGGATGCCGCCGCGCTCAAGGTCGCGGGCGTCGCGGTCTGGTCGGCGGGCGAGATCGCGCCGGCGGCGGCGGAGGCCGTGACGCTGTCCGACGAGGAGGCGGGGCTGCACCGGCGGCTCTGGCTGCGCGAGGGGCGGCTGGTGGGCGCGGTGCTCTACGGCGACACCGCGGATGCGCCCTTCTACCTGGACCTGCTGGCGAGCGGCCGGCCCGTCGCGCCGTTCCGCGCGGGGCTGGCCTTCGCCCGCGCGGAGGCCGCGTGATGACGGAAGCGGGCTTCACCGGCGAGCAGCAGGAATACCTCAAGGGCTTCATGGCCGGCGTCGAGGCGCGGCGCGGCACGCTGTTGCCCGCTGGGATGCCCGCTGGGATGCCCGCCGGCGCAGCGGCAGGCGGCGCGCCGCCGGACGCGCTGCGCGCGGCGCAGGACGCGACCATCGCGCGCGGCGGCCGGCTGGTGCCGCAGGAGGAGGCGAAGCGCGCGCGCCACCCGCTCGACCGCTGGGACGAGATGACGGCGCGCGCCGAGGCCGGCGCCTTCCCGAAGCCGATCGACGACTTCATCGGCCGCTACCACGGCCTGTTCTTCGTGGGCCCCGCGCAGGACGCCTTCATGTGCCGCCTGCGCATCCCGGGCGGCATCCTGACGGCCGCGCAGCTGGAGGGCATCGCCGACATCGCGCGCGACTGCGCGGCGCCGCATGCCGACATCACGACGCGCGCCAACCTGCAGCTGCGGGAGATCCCGGCGGCGCGCGGCGTGGAGG
The DNA here is from genome assembly GCA_027487675.1 of Acetobacteraceae bacterium. GTDB lineage: Bacteria > Pseudomonadota > Alphaproteobacteria > Acetobacterales > Acetobacteraceae > Falsiroseomonas. Next base: position 68,135 of record JAIYDD010000217.1, read on the forward strand.
TGGTGCAGCGCCTGGCCGAGCTCGGCATCATCCCGCGCGGCACCGGCGCGGACAACATCCGCAACATCACCGCGAGCCCGACCGCCGGGATCGACCCGCAGGAGCTGGCGGACACCCGCCCGCTGGTGCGCGCGCTGCACCACCACGTCCTGAACACCCGCGACCTCTTCGCGCTGCCGCGCAAGTTCAACATCTCGGTCGCCGGCGGCGGCGCGGTGGAGGTGCTGGAGGAGACGAACGACATCAGCCTGCGCGCGGTGATGGCGCCCGGCGGGCTGCGCTACCGCCTCGCGCTCGGCGGCATCACCGGCCATCGCGACTTCGCGCGGCCGGCCGGCGTGGTGGTGCGGCCGGAGGATGCGGTGCGCGTCTGCGACGCCGTCCTGCGCGTCTTCATCGCGGAGGGCGACCGCACCGACCGCAAGGCGGCGCGGCTGAAATACGTGCTCGACCGGCTGGGGCTGGACGCCTTCCTGGGCCTCGTCGAGCAGCGCCTGGGACAGCAGCTGGAACGGGTGGAGGAAGCGGCGCTGCGCCACGCGCCGCCGGCCGCCAAGCACGGGCATCTCGGCATCCATCGCCAGAAGCAGGACGGGCTGCACTACATCGGGCTGGTCACGCCGGTCGGGCGGCTGGGGCTCGGGCAGCTGCGCGGCATCGCCGAGCTGGCGCGGCGCTTCGGCAGCGGCACCATCCGGCTGACGGTCTGGCAGAACCTGCTGGTCAGCGACATCCCGGATGCGCGGCTCGAGGAGGCCTGCGCGGCGATCGCGGCCCTCGGGCTGGGGTGGCAGGCATCCAACCTCCGCGGCGGGCTGGTGGCCTGCACCGGCAATGCGGGCTGCAAGTTCGCCGCCAGCGACACCAAGCGGCATGCGGCGGCGCTGGCAGAGTTCCTCGATGCGCGGATCGCGGTGGATGCGCCGGTGAACATCCACCTCACCGGCTGCCACCATTCCTGCGCGCAGCATTACGTGGCCGATATCGGGCTGCTCGGCGCGAAGGTCGAGCGCGGCGAGGACCTCGTCGAAGGCTACGACCTGCATGTCGGCGGCGGCGCCGGGCCGGAGCAGAAGATCGGCCGGCTGGTGCTGCCCAAGGTCGCGCAGGACCTGCTGGGCCCCGCGGTGCTGGCGCTGCTGCGGGGCTGGATGCGCGACCGCGCGCCGGGCGAGAGCTTCCAGTCCTTCACCGCGCGCCACGACGACGCCGCGCTGCGCGCGCTGGCGGAGGCCGGGCCGGCATGAACGTGATCCTGCCCCCTGGCCTTCCCCCCGGCCTGCCGCCCGCGCCGGTGCCGCTGATCCCGGACAGCGCGCCCTTCACCGCCGCGCAGCGCGCCTGGCTGAACGGCTTCCTTGCCGGGCTCTATGGCGGGGCGGCCGCCAATGCCTCCGCCGCGCCGCCGCCGCCCGCGGAGCCTGCCGAGGAGTTCCCCTGGCACGACCCGGCGCTGGAGCTGGAGGAACGGCTGCGGCTCGCCGAGGGCCGCCCGCTGTCGCGCCGGCTGATGGCGGCGATGGCGCAGCTGGATTGCGGCCAGTGCGGCTATCTCTGCCGCAGCTATGCCGAGGCGCTGGCGAGCGGCGCCGAAGCCTCCGCCGCGCTCTGCGTGCCAGGTGCCAAGGCGACGCAGAAGGCGATCAAGGCGCTGCTGGCGGAAGCCCCCGCCGCGGCGGCGCCCGCCGCGCCGAAGCCGGCCGCGCCGGCGGGCCGGCCGGTGCGCTTCCTGGCCGCGCATCGGCTGACCGGCGACGGCTCGGCCAAGGATGTGCGCCACGTGGTGCTCGACCTCGGCGACAGCGGGCTGGCCTATGAGCCCGGCGACAGCCTGGCCGTGGCCGCGCCGAACGACCCGGCGCTGGTCGAGGCGGTGCTCGGCGCGCTCGGCGCTGCCGGCGATGCGGCGCTGCGCGAGGAGCTGGCGCATCGGCGCGACATCGCGCGGCCGCTGGACCGCACGCTCGACCTGCTGGCGGGTGCCGCGCGCCACGCGCCGCATGCCGCGGCGCTGCGCGCACTGGCCGATGCCGAGGACGGCGCGGAACCGGCCGGGGCCGACCTGCTGGACCTGCTTCAGGCCTTTCCCTCCGCGCGGCCGCCGGTCGCGGACCTGGTTGCCTCGCTGCCCGCGCTGAAGCCGCGGCTCTATTCCATCGCCTCCTCGCCGCTCGCCTGCCCGGGGCGGGTCGAGCTCTGCGTCGGCGTGGTGCGGGCGGAACGCCGCGGGCGGGTGCGCGACGGCGTCGCATCCTGCCATCTGGGCTTCCGCGCGGAGGCGGCGGTGCCGCTGCTGGCGCAGGTGCAGGCCAGCCATTTCCGCCTGCCGGCCGATCCGGCGACGCCGGTCGTCATGATCGGGCCGGGCACCGGCATCGCGCCCTTCCGCGCCTTCCTCCAGCATCGCGAACGCCTCGGCGCCAGGGGCCGCGCCTGGCTGTTCTTCGGCGACCAGCGCAGCGCGACCGATTTCCTGTTCCGCGACGAGATCGAGGCCTGGCAGGCGAAGGGGGTCCTCGCGCGCCTCTCGCTGGCCTGGAGCCGCGACGGCGCGCGCAAGACCTATGTCCAGCACCGGATGGCGGAAGCCGCGCCCGATCTCTGGCGCTGGCTGCAGGATGGCGCGCATCTCTATGTCTGCGGCGATGCGTCGCGCATGGCCAGGGACGTCGATGCGGCGCTGCGCGCGGTGGCGCAATCCGAAGGCGGCCTGGGCGCGGACCAGGCGCGCGACTGGATCGTCGCCCTGGCGCGCCAGGGCCGCTACCAGCGGGACGTCTATTGATGCCGGGCCGGTCCGCCGCCCGCGGCCGCGCCGCGCCACGCCGGGAGCGCGGCTGAGATGGACGGCGCCTTCGCCCCCGCGCGCGCGACGCGCACCGCCTGCCCCTATTGCGGCGTCGGCTGCGGCGTGCTGGCGACGCCGGACGGGCGCGGCGGCGCGGCGATCGCGGGCGATCCCGACCACCCCGCCAATCTCGGCCGGCTGTGCAGCAAGGGCACGGCGCTCGGCGAGACGCTGTCGCTCGAGGACCGGCTGCTGCATCCGGAAGTGGGCGGCAGGCGCGCCGGCTGGGACGCCGCGCTGGATGCGGTGGCGGAGGGGTTTTCGCGCGCGCTGGCGCGGCACGGGCCGGAGGGTGTCGCGCTCTATGTCTCGGGCCAGCTGCTGACGGAGGATTACTTCGCCGCCAACAAGCTCGCCAAGGCGGTGCTGGGCACGGCGAACATCGACAGCAACTCCCGCCTCTGCATGGCGAGCGCGGTGGCCGCGCATACCCGCGCCTTCGGCGAGGACGTGGTGCCGGGCCTCTACGAGGACCTGGAGCTGGCGGACACGCTGGTGCTGGTCGGCTCGAACCTCGCCTGGTGCCATCCGGTGCTGTTCCAGCGCGTGATGGCGGCGAAGGCGGCGCGACCGGGGATGCGCATCATCGTCGTCGATCCGCGCCGCACCGCGACCTGCGAAGGTGCCGACCTGCACCTGCCGCTGGCGCCGGGGTCCGACGTCGCGCTGTTCGCGGCGCTGCTGGTGCACCTGGCGGATGCGGGGCTGGCGGATGCCGCGTGGCTCGACGCGCATGCCGAAGGGGCGGCGGCGGCGCTGGCCGCGGCGCGGCAGGTGGCACCCCAGGCCGCCGCGCTGACCGGGCTCGATCCCGCGCTGATCGGGGCATTCTGCGAAGCCTGGGCGGCCAGCCCGCGCACCACGACGCTGTGGAGCCAGGGCGTCAACCAATCCAGCGCCGGCACCGACAAGGCGAATGCGATCATCAACTGCCACCTGCTGACCGGCCGCATCGGCCGGCCGGGCGCCGGGCCGTTCAGCGTGACCGGCCAGCCCAACGCGATGGGCGGGCGCGAGACGGGATCGCTCGCCACCATGCTGGCCGGGCATCTGCGCTTCGACGTGCCGGCCGAGCACGCGGCGCTGGCGGCATTCTGGGATGCGCCGCACCTGGCCCGCGCGCCGGGGCTGAAGGCGACGCAGATCTTCGCGGCGCTCGGCCAGCGGCGGATCGGCGCGCTCTGGGTGATGGCGACCAACCCCGCCGTGTCGCTGCCGGACGGCGCGGCGGTGCGCGAGGCGCTGGCGCGCGCGCCCTTCCTGGTGGTGTCCGAGGTGACGCGGCGGTCCGACACGGCGGGCTTCGCGCATGTGCGGCTGCCCGCGCTGGCCTGGGGCGAGAAGTCGGGGACGGTGACGAACAGCGAGCGCGTCATCAGCCGCCAGCGCGGCTTCCTGCCCTGGCCGGGCGAGGCGCGGCCCGAATGGTGGATCGTGGCGCAGGTCGCCGCACGGCTGGGCGCCGGGGCAGGCTTCGGCTGGGACGGGCCGGCGGCGATCTTCCGCGAGCATGCGGCGGTGACGGGGCTGGCGCGGCCGGCGCAGCGCGCCTTCGACATCTCGGGCCTCGCCGGTATCGACGATGCCGCCTACGACGCGCTGGCGCCGACGCGCTGGCCGGTGCCGGCGGCGGGGCCGGCGCCGTCGCGCTTCTTCGCCGAGGGCGGCACGCTGGCGCCGCGCGCGCGGCTGGTGCCGACGCCCTTCCGCGCGCCGGCCGAGGATGTCTCGGCCGATTTCCCGCTGCGGCTGCTGACCGGGCGGCTGCGCGACCAGTGGCACACCATGACGCGCACCGGCGCGGTGCCGCGGCTGATGGCGCACGGCCCGGAGCCCACGCTGACGCTGCACCCCGCGGACGCGGCGGGGCTGGCGGCGGGCGGGCTGGTGGAGGCGCGGTCGGCGCGCGGCCGCGCGGTGTTCCGGCTCGCGCTGGATGCCGGGCAGCGGCGCGGCACCGCCTTCGCGCCGATGCACTGGACGGCGCAGCTGGCGCCGGAAGCGCGGGTCAACACGCTGGTCGCGCCGCATGCCGATCCCGTCAGCTTCCAGCCGGAACTGAAGAACGCCGCGATCCGCCTCGCGCCCTTCGCGGCTTCCTGGCACGCCTTCCTGCTGGCGCCGTCGCGGCAGGCGGCGGGGATCGCTGAATACTGCGCGGCGATCCCGCTGGAGGGCGGCGCCTGGCGGCACGAGCTGGCCGGCGGCGGCGACCCGGCCGAGGCCTTCGCGCGGCTGCGCGGGCTGCTCGACGCGCCGGGCACGGCCTGGGCGGTGCTCGAGGATCCGGGCGCCGGGCTGCACCGCGCCGCGGCGCTGCGCGGCGGGCGCCTGGCGGGGGCGGTGCTGCTGGGGCCGGATGCGGCGCTACCGCCGCGCGGCTGGCTCTCGGCGCTGATGGCGGGCGACGCGAAGCTGGCGGCGGCGGACCGCGCGGCGCTGCTGGCGGGGCGGCGCGCGGACGGGCCGGCGCCCTCGCCGCTGGTCTGCGCCTGCCATGGCGTGACGGCCTCCGCCATCCTGGGCTGCGGCGGGCGCGACGTGGCGGCGGTGGGCGCGGCGACGGCGGCGGGGACGGGCTGCGGGTCCTGCCGGCCGGAGATCGCGGCGCTGCTGGCGGCGGCGCCGGCGGCATGAGGCATTTCCCGGCCTTCCTGGACCTGGCGGGGCGCACCGCGCTGCTGCTGGGCGAGGGCGAGGCGATCGAGCGCAAGGCGCAGCCGCTGGCGCGCGCCGGCGCGGCGCTGCGCCGCGCGACGCGCTTCGATCCGGCGCTGCTGGACGGCGTCGCGCTGGCGATCGGCGCGGATGCGGCCGAGGACGAATTGCGCGCGCTGTCGGCCGCGGCGCAGGCGCGCGGCATCCCGGTGAACATCGTGGACCGCGCGGAGCTGTGTTCCTTCATCATGCCGGCGATCGTGGACCGCGACCCGATCACCGTCGCGATCTCCACCGGCGGGGCGGCGCCGACGCTGGCGCGCATGGTGCGCCAGAAGATCGAGGCGGCGCTGCCGCCGCGGCTCGGCGCGCTGGCGGCGCTGGCCGGGCGGTTCCAGGCGCGGCTGCGCGCGGCGCTGCCCGATGTCGCGGCGCGGCGGCGCTTCCTGGACGGCGTGCTGGCCGGGCGGCCGGCGGAGCTGGCGCTGGCCGGGCGGGCGGCGGAGGCCGAAGCGGCCTTCGCGCAGGCGCTGGAAGGCGCGCCGGCGGCGCCGGTCGGCACGGTGTTCCTGGTGGGCGCGGGGCCGGGTGCCGCGGACCTGCTGACGCTGCGCGCGCTGCGGCTGCTGGGCGAGGCGGATGTGATCGTGCATGACCGCCTGGTCTCGGGTGCCGTGCTGGACATGGCGCGGCGCGACGCGGCGCGGATCTTCGTCGGCAAGGAACGCGCGAACCATTGCCTGCCGCAGGCGGAGATCAACGCGCTGCTGGTGCGCCTGGCGCGGGAGGGGCGGCGGGTGGTGCGGCTGAAGGGCGGCGATCCCTTCGTCTTCGGCCGCGGCGGGGAGGAGGCGCAGGCGCTGGCCGAGGCCGGCATCCCGCACGAGGTGGTGCCCGGCGTGACCGCGGCGCTGGCCTGCGCGGCGGAAACCGGCATCCCGCTGACGCATCGCGAGGTGGCGCGCAGCGTGACCTTCGCGACCGGGCACACGCGGGACGGGCGGCTCGACCTTGATTTCGCGGCGCTGGCGCGGCCGGGGCAGACGCTGGCGGTCTACATGGGCGTCGCCACGATCGGCGCGCTGCGCGACGGGCTGGTCGCGGCGGGGCGCGATCCCGCGACGCCGGCCGCGATCGTGGAGAATGGCGGCACCGGAGAGGCGCGGCGGCTGGACGGCACGCTGGGCTCGCTCGGCCTGGTGGCGAAGGGCGTGCGCGCCGGGGTGCCGGCGCTGGTGCTGGTGGGCGAGGTGGTCGGCCGGCGCCCCCCGACGGCGCCGGCGGAGGCAGGGCTCGCGCCGCGCCCGGCTTCCGCCGGCCGGCAGGAGCCGGTGCTGGCCGGCCAGGGCTCCGGCCGGGCCTAGCCGCGTGATCGCCGAAGGGCGGAACGCCCGAAGGCGTGAGTCACGCGGCAAAACAATGGGCTCGACCATGATCGGCGATCCACTCCGCGCCGATCATGGTCGAGCCGCGCGATGGGCGAAGCGCGCCGCGGCACTGGCGACGCATGCGTCAAGGCATGGGAAATCGGGCGGATCGCGGCCGCGTCGGCTGCGTCCCGTCGAATCCCGGCGGCGCGCGGGGCTTGCGCGGCCTGCTTCCGCATCCGACAATGCATGCGCAGACCATGCCCGGTCCGCCCCCCAGCGCGACAGGAGCGCGCGCCGCCATGGCCCCGCCCGCGCATCCCCGGCCGACCCCGACGCTGATGTCGGCCGCGCCCCAGACCGGCCGCGCGCGACCGGCCACCGCGGCCGAAGCCGCCCATGCCCGGCTGAAGGCGATGATCCTCGACAACCTCCTCCCCCCCGGCGCCCAGCGCCTGGAGGCGGAGCTGGCGCTGGAACTCGGCATGTCCCGCACCCCGGTGCGGGAGGCGATGCTGCGCCTGGCGCAGGACGGGCTGGTGGCCGTCACGCCGCGCCACGGGATGCGCGTGCTGCCGCTGTCGCTGGCCGACATCCGCGACATCTACGAGGTGCTGACGAGCCTGGAGCCCGCCGCCGCCGAGGCGCTGGCGCGCCGCCGCCTGCCCGACGGGCAGCTCCGCCCCCTGCATCGCGCCTGCGACGACATGGCGGCGGCCGTCGCCGCGGGCGACCGCGCCGCCTGGGCCCGCGCCGACGAGGCGTTCCACCGCGGCCTGGTGGCGCTGTGCGGCAACCGGCGCCTCGCGGGGATGGTCATGCAGGTCTGGGACCAGTCGCACCGCGTGCGCATGGTGACGCTCAACCTCCGCCCCCTGCCGGAGGCGAGCACCGCCGAGCACCGCGCCATCATGACCGCGATCGCCGCCGGCGACGGCGACGGGGCGCGCGAGCTCTACCGCATCCATCGCCGCCGCGGCGGGGTGGAGCTGATCTCCCTGGTGGAACGGAGTGGCCTCGCATGGCTCTAGGCAGCAACAGCGTCCATGTCGCGGCGATGCCGGGCGACGGCATCGGCGCGGAGGTGACCGGGGCGACGCTGGAGGTGCTCGGCCGGCTCGCGCGCCGGCACGGGCTCGGCCTCTCGACCGAGACGCTGCAGGCCGGCGCCTTCGTCTACCGGGAGACCGGCACGGCGATGAGCGAGGAGGTCTTCGCCCGCGCCAGGGCCGCGGACGCCATCCTGCTGGGCGCCATGGGCTGGCCCGGCATCCGCCACCCGGACGGGACGGAGGTCGCGCCGCAGCTCGAGCTGCGCTTCCGGCTCGGGCTCTACGCCGGCGTCCGGCCGATCCGCGCCATCCCCGGCGTGCCGCTGGCGCTGGCCGATCCGCGCGCGCGGGGGATCGACCTGGTCATCCTGCGCGAGAGCACCGAGGGCCTGTTCCACGCGCGCGGCCGCGGCGAGGTGATCGAGGACCGCGAGGCGCGCGACACGATGGTGATCACCCGCGCGACGACGGAGCGCCTGTCGCGCTTCGCCTTCCGCCTGGCCGGGCGCCGCGCGGCGCGGCTCGGCCGGCCGCAGAAGGTCACGCTGGTCGACAAGTCCAACGTCTTCACCTCCATGGCCTTCATGCGGAAGGTGTTCCGCGAGGTGGCGCAGGACTTCCCCGACGTCCCGGCCGGGGAGCACTACATCGACGCGATGGCGCTCGACCTGGTGCGCCGGCCCTGGGACTTCGACGTGCTGCCGATGGAGAACATGTTCGGCGACATCCTGTCGGACCTGGGCGCCGGGCTGATCGGCGGGATGGGCTACGCGCCCTCGGCCGACATCGGCGACACGCATGCGGTGTTCCAGCCGAGCCACGGCACGGGCCCGGACATCGCCGGCAAGGGCGTCGCCAACCCGACGGCGATGATCCTCTCGGCGGCGATGATGCTGGACTGGCTCGGCAGCCGCGGCGCGGGGCAGGCCTGGACGGATGCCGCGACGGAGCTCGAGGCCGCGGTGGACGGCGCCTTCGCCGCGGGCCTGCGCAGCGCGGAGTTCGGCGGCGTCGGCACGCGCGCGGTGGCGGAGGCGATCGCGGCGCGGATCCCGGCATGAGGCGCGCCGGCCGGCGGCGCGGCGACGCCGCCGCGGGCGGGCATCAGGCGCCGGCCGCGCCGAGCAGCTCGCAGCGCGCCAGGTAGTCCGGCCGCAGCTCCACGCCGAGGCCCGGGCGCGTCGGCAGCGGCAGGTGGCCGTCCACGATGGCGTGCTCGAACGGCGCGTCCACCATGTCGAGGCGGTCGTCCTCCGGCCAGGCCGGGAAGATCTCCTGGATGAGGAGGTTGGGCGTCGCGAAGGCGAGGTTCACGCAGGCCGCGGTGGCGACCGGCCCGCCGCAATTGTGCGGCTGGAGGTAGACGCCATGCGCCGCCGCCAGCGCGGCGATCTGCCCGACCCCGGTGAAGCCGCCGGCGATGCCCATGTCGGGCTGCGCGAGGGCGAAGGCCCGCGCCTCGAAATGCCGGCGGAAGTCGCCGAGCGTGGACAGCCGCTCGCCGCCCGCGATGGCGATGCCGGTCTGCAGCCCGACCTCGCGCGCCGCGGTCGCGTCCTCGGCATCGGCGACCTCCTCCATGCAGAAGGGGCGGGCGTGCGCGACGCGGCGGCCGAAGCGGATCGAATCCATCGGCCACATGTTGCCGTGCAGCTCCAGGATGATGTCCATGGCCGGCCCGACGGCCTCGCGCACCGCGTCGACGCGCGCCACCGCCAGGTCCTCGTGCCAGCGCTCGATGTGGCGGCTCACGTGGTGGGACCGGCCTTCGGCATCGAGCTTCATGGGATCAAACTTCAGCGCGGTGAAGCCGCGCGCCTGCACCGCCCGCGCGGCGCGCGCATAGGCGTCCGGCGGGCCGAGGCCGCGGTACCAGCCATTGCAGTAGAGGCGCAGCCGGTCGCGGCAGGCGCCGCCGAGCAGGACGTGCACGGGCTGGCCGAGCGCCTTGCCCTTGATGTCCCACAGCGCCTCGTCGATCGCGCTGATCGCGGCGCCCAGGATGGGGCCGGGGACGTGGCCCCAGAAGGTGTCGCGGCGCAGCTCGTCCTGGATCTGCCCGGTGCGGAAGGGATCGCGGCCGAGAAGGCGGGTGCGGGCGAGTTCCAGCAGGATCTCCGCCGCGCCGCGCCCGCCGGCGCCATAGGCGAGCCCGATCTCGCCGGCGCCGCGCAGGCCGTCGTCGGTGATCACCTCGACGGGCAGGACGGCATGGGCGGCGCCTTCGCGCATGGCGCCGAAGCGCGTGCGGTGGACGCGGACGGCGGCGACCTTCATGGCGCGGTCCTCGATTTGATCAAGGCGACAGACGCATGTTGACGCGCCCGCCGGACCCTGTCCATCCTGCCCGCCAGGAAGCCGAGATGTCCCTCATCCGCCCCGCGCCCGACGCCGGCACCACCGCCCTGCCCTTCGGCAGCACGGTCTACCAGCGCGTGCACGAGCACCTGCGGGCCGAGATCATCGCCGGCCGGCTCGCCTCCGGCACGCGCCTGAAGATCCAGGACCTCGCGACCCGCTACGGCCTGTCGCACATGCCGGTGCGCGAGGCGCTGCAGCAGCTGCAGGGCGAGGGGCTGGTGGTGATGGCGCCGAACCGCGGCGCCACCGTCCGCCGGATGGATGCGCGGTTCGTCCGCAACCTGTTCGGCATCCGCGAGGCGCTGGAGGGCTACCTGACGCGCCTGGCCGCCGGCGCGCTGGCGGGGGAGGACATCGCGCGGCTGCGCGGGATCCAGGCGGAGCTGCGCGCCGCGCACGCCACCCGCGACATCCAGGCCGTGGTGCGCCTCAACCGCGCCTTCCACCGCACGATCGAGGCCGCGTCCGGCAATGACGAGGCGATCCGGCTGCTCGACCTGCACAGCGACCTGATCGGCGCGCTGCGCACCCGCGTGGGCTACCGCCCGGGCCGGGTGGAGACGGTGCTGGCGGAGCACGACGCGCTGGTCGAGGCGCTGGCCGCCGGCGACGCCGCGGCCGCGGGCGCGATCCACGACCGGCACATCCGCGGCGCGCGGGACGACATCGTCGCGGCGATGGCGGAGGCCGACGACGCGACGTGAAGCGGGCGCGGCCGCGTGCCGCGCCGGAACGGGGGAGGAGACGAGGCATGCAACGACGTGCGCTGGTCGCCGCGATCGCGACGGCCGGCTTCGCGCGCCCCGCGCCCGCGCAGGGCGTGCCGGCCGAGATCCGGATGATCGTGCCCTTCGCCGCCGGCGGCGCCACCGACCTGCTGGCGCGGCGCCTGCAGCCGGTGCTGGAACCCCGCGGCCATCGGCTGGTGGTCGAGAACCTGCCCGGCGGCGGGTCCATGGTGGGGATGAGCCGCGTGGCGCAGTCGCGCCCCGACGGCCGCACGCTCGGCATGGGGTCCTCCGGCCTGATCGGGCAGATCGTCGCCAACGAGATCCCGCTGCGCTTCGAGCAGTTCGCGCCGCTGGTCCGCGTGGCGATGGACCCGCTGGTGATCGTGACGGGCGGCGCATCCCGCTTCGCCCGCTTCGACCAGGCGGTGGCGGAGATGCGGGCGGGCCCCGGCCCGTCCATGGGCGCCGCCGGGCCGCGCGGCACCATCGGGCATCTGCGGCTCGCCGGCATCGCCGGGCAGGTCGGCGGGCAGTTCACCTATGTCGGCTATCCCGGCGCGTCGCGCGTCGCCACCGAGCTGATCGGCGGCCATCTCGACCTGGCGATCGTCAAGCCGAACGACGTCTTCGGCCAGATCCGCAGCGGCGCGCTGCGCGTGCTGGCGGTGGTGGAGGAGGAGCGGCTGCGCCAGCTGCCGGAAGTGCCGACCGTGGTCGAGCTCGGCCTGCGCGCGCATCCCTTCGGGCTGCTGACCCAGATGACCTTCGTCAACGCGCCGGCCGGCCTGCCGGCCGAGCTGCGCGCGGGGCTGCTCTCGCTGCTGCGCGAGGCGGTGCTTTCGCCCGAATACCAGGCGCGGTCGCATGACGACGGCTACATCGCCGACGGCCTGGCCGGCGATGCGCTGGACGCCGCCATCGCCGAGACCGCCACCGCCATCCGCACCGCGCAGCAGAAGGTGACGTCATGACCCGCCGCCGCACGTTCCTCGGCGCCGCCGCGGCGCTGCCCCTGGCGCCGCTGGCCGCGCGCGCGCAATCCTTCCCGACGCGGCCGGTGCGCATGGTGATCGGCTTCCCGCCGGGCGGCGGGTCGGACCAGGTCGGGCGACCGCTGGCGGCGCGGATGCCGGACCTGCTCGGCCAGCAGATCGTCGTCGAGAACCGCGGCGGCGCCAACGGCAACCTGGCGCTGGAGCACACCGCGCGCAGCGCGGCCGACGGCTACACGATCTGCCACGTCAACAACTCGGTGATCGCGATCAACCCGCTGCTCTATCGCAACCTGCCCTTCAACGTGCTGGAGGATTTCGAGCCGCTGGGGACGGTGACGCTGGGCGGGCTGATCATCACCGTGCCGGCCACGCTGCCGGTGCGCACGCTGCCGGACTTCGTGGAATATGCGAAGGCGCGGCCGGGGCAGCTGAATTTCGGCTCCGGCGGGCAGGGCAGCATCACGCATCTGGGCTTCGAGCTGTTCGTGCGCGCGGCCGGGCTGAACATCGTGCACGTGCCCTATCGCGGCAGCGCGCCGGCGCTGCAGGACATGCTGGGCGGGACGATCCACCTGATGGTGGACGGCGTGAACGTCTCCAAGGCGATGATGGATGCGGGGCGGGTGCGGGCGCTGGCCTTCCTCGGGCCGCAGCGCCATCCGCTGCTGCCGGAACTGCCGACCGCGGCCGAGCAGGGGCTTCCCGCCGTGCTGGTCGGCGGCTGGCAGGGCTTCGTGGCGCCGGCGCGCACGCCGCCCGCCGTGCTGGACCGGCTGGAGGCCTCGCTGAAGCACGCGGTGGAGACGGAGGAGGTGCAGCGCATCTTCACCGCCGGCGGCACCATCGGCCAGTTCCAGGACCGCCGCACCATGGCACGCCTGATCCGGGAGGAGCTGGCGCGCTGGCGGCCGATCATCGCCGATCTCGGCCTGACGCTGGACTGAGCGGCCCCGACGGCCGCAGGGCCGCAGGGCCGCAGGGCCGCAGGCCTGAACCGGCGCCGCAGGAGGATCAAGGATGCGGATCACCCATGTCGAGCCGATCGTCGCCGATGCCGGGTGGCGGACCTTCTCCTTCCTGAAGCTCGCCACCGCCTGCGGCGTCGTCGGCTGGTCCGAGTACAACGAGGATTTCGGCTCGAAGGGCCTGTCCGACATCATCCGCGCGCTGAGCCCCCTCCTGATCGGGCAGGATCCGCGCCGCAGCGAGGCGATCGTGGCGCGGCTGCATGTCGCGACGCGACAGGCGCGCGGCGGGCTGAACCAGCAGGCGATCGCCGCGATCGAGAACGCGCTGTTCGACATCCGCGGCAAGGAAGCCGGCAAGCCGGTGGCCGCGCTGCTCGGCGGGCCGGTGCGCGAGCGGATCCCGCTCTACTGGTCCCATTTTGGCACCTACCGCGTCAGCCAGCGCGGCAAGGGCTTCCTGCCCGAGCTGCTGACGCATGACGATTTGGCGCGCCACGCGGCGGAGGTGAAGGCGGCCGGCTTCCGCTGCTTGAAGACCAACACCATGCCGGTCCGCGACGGGCGGCTGCAATGGTTCAACCCGGGCTTCGGCCGCACGCCGGGCTGGCCGGAGCTGAACTGGGATCCGCAGGTGCTGGCCGACATGGCGCTGCAGCTGCGCACCATCCGCGACGCCGTGGGCCCCGGCTTCGGCATCATGCTCGACACCAACTTCCACTACCGCACCGAAGGCTTCCTGCGCGTGGCGGAGGCGGTCGCGCCCTTCGGCCTGACCTGGCTTGAGATCGACACGCATGACGCGGCGAGCCTGGCGGTGATCCGCCGCCGGGCGCCCTGCCCCATCGCGTCCTGCGAGACGCTGCACGGGCGGCGCGACTTCCGGCCCTACCTCGAGCACTACGCGATGGACGTGGCCATCGTGGACGTGCCCTGGAACGGCATCGGGGAGAGCGTGAAGATCGCCGCGATGGCCGATGCGTGGGAGATCAACTGCGCGCCGCACAATTTCTACGGCCATCTGTGCAGCTTCATCAGCGCGCATTTCTGCGCCGCGATCCCGAACTTCCGGATCATGGAGATCGACCTCGACAGCACGCCCTGGCGCGACGAGTTCGTCAGCCACCCGCCGGTGATCGAGGATGGCTGCTTCGTGCTGCCCGATCGCCCGGGCTGGGGCTGCGAGGTGAACGAGGCGGCGCTGCGCGCCCGGCCGCCGCGCGGCTGACCGCGCCTCGCCTGCCGGGCAGCGCGCCGTCGCTGCCGATGCCCGCCCGCCGGCCCGGATGCCGCGGCGGGCGCAGGCGTCCCGCGGCTCGCCATGCCTGCCGAGGCGGGCGACCGTCTGGACATCGGCGGCCGGATCGGGGGGGGGCAGGCGGCGCGGCTTTCGGCGGCGGGCAGTGGTTTTCCACTTGCCAGATCGAACGTTCGGTCTTATCTGGGCTCTAGATCGAACGCCCGTTCTAGGAACCCCATGTCCAGCACCGACCCCCGCTCCGCCGCCCGCGGCCCCGACCGCCGCGCCGAGATCCTCGACACCGCCAGGCGCCTCTTCGCCGAGCGCGGCTTCCACGCCACTTCGATGCGCGACCTCTGCGCCGCGCTCGGGATGAGCGCGGGCAACCTCTACCATTGGTTCCCCTCCAAGCAGGCGATCATCGCCGCCTTCGTCGAGGCCGATAGCGCCGAGACCGCCGCGCGCTTCGCCGTGCTCTCGGCAGCCACGGACCTGCGCGGCGCGCTGGCGGAGCAGGTGCTGGGCGACGTGGCCCTGACCAGCGAGGAGGAGGTCCGCCTCATCCTCGAAGTCTATGCCGCCGCCCTGCGCGACCCGGCCCTGGCGCCCCTGGTCCGCGACGCCGAGGCCGCGGCCCGCACCCAGCTCGCCGAACTTCTGCAGCGCGCCGGGGTGCCCGACCCGGACGCACGCGCCGTGCTTGTCATCGCCCTGATCGACGGGCTGATTTCGCGCCGCGCGCTGGAGCCCGGGCGTGACCTCGGCGACCTCGCCCGCCCGCTCGCCGCCATGTTGCGCGGGCTGCTCGGCCCCGGGGACGCGTCGTGACCGGCCGCTCCACCGGTGCGCGCCGGCTGCTCGCGCTCCTGCTCGCCCGCACCGGCATCGCCCGCCTGGGCGACCAGATGGGGACGGTGGTCTATGTCTGGGCGGCGCTCGAGACCGGCGGCGCCTTCTGGGCCGGCGTGGTCGGCGCCGCCGCCTTCGCCCCGGCCGCCTTCGGCGCGGCGCTCGGCGGGCCGCTGGTCGCGCGGCTCGGCGGGCCGGCGATCTTCCTCGCGGCCGGGATCGCCAATGCCGTGGGGGCCGCGCTGCTCGCCTGGCTGCTGCTCGGCGGTGCGCCGGCGCCCTGGCTGATCGCCGCCATCGTCGCGGCCTCCGCTATGCTCGACCTGCCCGCGATCGTCGCCGCGGAGAGCCGCCGGCCGGAACTCGCCCGCCTCGCCCGGGTCCGGCTGTTCCGCCTCAACGCCTGGGATGACCTGCTGGAGCAGGGTGCCACCGTCGCCGGGCCGGCGCTGGGCGGCGTGGCGCTCGTGGCGCTGGGCGCGGGCCAGGCGGCATTGGTCGTGGCCGGCCTCGCGGCGCTGGCGCTGATTGCCACGCTGGCCACGCTGCCGGCGCTGCGCGCGCCACGCCTGGCACCGCCCCCGGCCCTGCCGGCGCTGCGCCAGGCCGCTGGCGCGCTGCGCGCGGACCCCGCCATTCTCTGGACGCTGGCGCTGAGCGCGGTGGGCCTCGCGCTCTTCCTCGCGCTGGAGATCGTTGTGCTGCCGGCGGCCTTGCGCGCGGCGGGCGGCGGGCCGGACGACGCCACGCTGTTCCTCGCGGCCCTCGGCGCCGGCGCCATCCTGGGCGGCATCGGTCTCGCGGTGCTCGGTGCGCGGCTGGAGCGGGCGCCGATCGGCCCGCTCTTTGCCGCGGGCCTCGCCGGCCTCGCCCTCGGCACCGCGGCGGTGGCGCTCGCGCCGCTCGCACCGGCCGCGCTGCTCGGCGGCGGGCTGCTCGCCGGCCTCGCCGTCGCGCCGCTGACGCCGCTGGTGATGACGCTGGTGCAGACGCGCCCGCCACGCGCGCTGCGCGCCCATGCGCTCGGCCTCGCCCAGGCGGCGATGATCGCCGGCGCGCCGGTCGCCGCCATCGCGCTCGGTCTCGCCGCCGAGGTGGCGGACCCGCGCGCGCTGCTGCTCACCGTGGCCGCGCTGTTCGGCGCGCTCGCGCTCGCCGCGCTGGCCGCCCGGCCGCTCGCCGCCTCGCTCACCGCCCCCATCTGGGCATCGAAGGAGACCCAAGTGACCACGCCCGCCCCGGCGCGCCCCTCGCTGGCCCGCGCGTCCCTGCTGATGGAATGGCGCCGCTACCTCGCGGCCGTCATCGCCGTCGCCTTCTCCGGCCTGCTCGTGCTGGTGCAGGTGGCGCTGCTGCTCGGCCTGTTCGGCACCGTCACCACGGTGATCGACCGCGGCCGCGCCGATCTCTGGGTGGTGGATGCCGGCACCCGCAGCTTCGACCTGGCGCGCGACATGCCGCGCCGCGTCGAGACGCTGGTGCGTGCGCATCCCGAGGTCGAGCGGGTGGAGCCGCTGGTGCTCGGCATGGGCGACTGGCGCACGCCGCAGGGCGGGCGTGTGAGCGTGACGCTGGCCGGCTTCGACACCCGCGCCGAGGGCATCGCGCTGCCCGCCGACCTCTCGCCCGCGCTGCGCCAGGCGCTGCAGCAGCCTGGCGCGGTGCTGGCCGACGCGACCGACCTCGCCAAGCTCGGGCTCGAGGGCGGCGCGCGCATCGCGGAGGTGAACGGCCAGCGCGTCGAGGTGGTCGGCGTCGTCGAAGGCTTCCGCAGCATCGGCGGCGCCACGCTGCTCGCCTCCCGCGCCACGGCGCAGGCGCTGCTGGGCGGGCAGGATCCGGAGCGCGTCGGCTACCTGACGCTGCGGCTCGCGCCGGGCGCGGACCGCCAGCGCGTCGCCGCCGAGCTGGAGGCGCGCATCCCCGGCGTGCGCGTCATGACGCCCGAGGACCTCTCGGCGCTGTCGCAATCCTACTGGCTGATGGAGAGCGGCACCGGCGTCGGCTTCCTGTTCTCGACGCTGCTCGGCCTTGCGGTCGGGGTGGCCATCACCAGCCAGACGCTGCGCGCCGCCGTGCTGGGCTCCTTGCGCGAATATGCGACGCTGCGCGCCCTCGGCGTGCCGCTCGGCGCGCTGCGCGGCGTGGTGCTGGAGCAGTCCTTCTGGATCGGCCTCGCCGGCCTCGCGCTGACCGCCGTCGCCGCCGCGCTGCTGCTGTGGGCCGCGGCCGCTGTCGTCGCCGTCGCCGTGCCCTGGTGGGCGGCGGCCGCCACCGCCGCCTTCACCCTGATTGTCGCCCTCGGCTCGGGCTTCCTCTCGCTCGGGCCGCTGCTCAAGACCGAACCCGCGGAGCTGCTGCGATGAACGCCGAACCCACCATCCGCCTCAGCGCCATCGAGCGCAGCTTCACGCAAGGCAGCGTCACCGCACGCGTGCTGAAGGGCATCGACCTCGCGGTGCGCCCGGGCGAGCTGACGCTCATCATGGGGCCCTCCGGCTCGGGCAAGTCCACGCTGCTGGCCGCCGCTTCCGGCCTGCTGCGGCCGAGTGCCGGCCGGGTCGAGGTGCTGGGCACTGAGCTCTGGGCGCTGGACGCGGGCGCGATCGACCGCTTTCGCCTGGAGCATTGCGGCTTCGTCTTCCAGGGCTTCAACCTGTTCGCGGCGCTGACCGCCTTCGAGCAGGTGGTCTACCCGCTCGGCTTCTCCGGCATCACCGGGCGCGAGGCGGCCGCGGCGGCCGCCGAGGCGCTGGATGCGGTCGGCCTCACCAAGCGCGCCCATCTCTATCCCGCAGCACTTTCGGGCGGCGAGAAGCAGCGCGTGGCGATCGCCCGCGCGCTGGCCAAGCGGCCGCGCCTGCTGTTCGCGGACGAGCCCACCTCCGCGCTCGACAAGACCAATGGGGAGGCGGTGGTGGCGCTGCTGAAGGAGGCCGCGCATGGCCGCGGCACCACCGTGCTCTGCGTCAGCCACGACCCGCGCCTGATCGCGCATGCCGACCGCGTGCTGCGCATCGAGGACGGCCTCGTCACCAGCGACGAGCGCCCCGATCCCGCCAAGCCCATCCTTCACTGAGGAGCCAACGAAGATGTCATTCCGTCGAATCCTGATGGCCGGGGCGCTCGGCCTGGCCGTGGTCGGCGTGGCGCTGCCGCTGCTCGACACCGGCGCGCCGGCACAGCCTGTCCCGGCCGCACCGATCAGCGCGCCGCTTGCCGCCGGCCGCGGCGTGCTCGACATCCGCGGCGGCCTGACGCAGATCGCCGCGGCGCGCGACGGCATCGTCGCGGAGGTGCTGGTGGAGGAGGGCGCGCGCGTCAGCGCCGGGCAGCTCCTCGCCCGGCTGGACGACCGGCTCGTCCGCGCCCAGCACGCCGTCGCCGTGGCCGAACTCGCGGAACGCGCGGCCGCGATCGGCGTGCTCGAGGCGCGGCTCGCCGGCGCGCTGCGCGAGCAGGCCCGCGCCGCCGATGCCGTGCGCGCCAATGCCGCCGCGCGCCAGCTGCTGGACCAGGCGACCACCGAGGTCGCGGTGCTGCGCGCCGAGATCGCCGCCCGCCAGGCCGAGCGCGACAGCGCCGCCGCCCGGCTGCGCGCCGCCGCCGAGGAGGTCGAGGCGCGGGAGGTGCGCGCGCCGGCCGACGGCACCATCATCCGCCGCAGCGCGCGGCCGGGCGATGGCGTCTCCACGCTGCAGGTCAGCACGCTGTTCTGGTTCGCGCCCGAGACGCCGCGCATCGCCCGCATCGAGGTGGACGAGGCGCATGCGGCGCGGCTGCGCCCCGGCCTGCCGGCCGAGGTGACGCTGGAACTGGCCGAGGCCGGGGGCGCGCGCTGGCAGGGCCGGGTGCAGCAGGTGGGTGCGGCCTTCGCGCCGCGCCGCGTGCAGGTCTACGAACCGCGGGAGCGCGGCGATGTGCGCGTGCTCGAAGCGGTGCTGGCCTTCGAGGGAGAGGCGCCCGCGATGCCGCTCGGCACGCGTCTCGTCGCCCGCATCCTGCCCGAGGGAGCCGGCCGATGAAGCGCCGTGGCCTGTTCGCGGCGCTGGCCGGCGCCGCGCTGCTGCCCGCCTGCGCCGCCCCGCGCGGCCCGGTGGCGGAACCCCGCGCGGTCGCGCTGCCGGAGGCCTTCGCCGGGCGCGGCGGCGCTCTGCCGCCCGAGATGGCGCCGGGCTGGTGGCGGCTCGCCGGCTGCCCCATGCTCGATGAGCTCGTCGTCGCCGCGGAGGCCGGCAACCCGGGGCTTGCCGAGGCGACCGCGCGTCTCGCCG
Source organism: Acetobacteraceae bacterium (assembly GCA_027487675.1). Classification (GTDB taxonomy): domain Bacteria; phylum Pseudomonadota; class Alphaproteobacteria; order Acetobacterales; family Acetobacteraceae; genus Falsiroseomonas. Next base: position 87,475 of record JAIYDD010000217.1, read on the forward strand.
AGGCGCGCGCGCTGGAAGGTGGGGTCGGCCAGGCGTTCAGGCCGCAACCCGGGATCGGCGGCAGTCTCGGTCGCGAGAGCCAGAGCTGGAACGCCGCGCGACGCGAGCGCAACCAGCGCAGCACCGTCGCGACCGGTCGGGCCGAGGGGGCGGTGGAACTCGACATTGCCGGCCGCGCGGCGATGGAGGCGCGCCTCGCCGCCGCGGAGACCGCGCTCGCGACGGCCGATGCCGAGGCGGCGCGGCGCCTGCTCGCGGTGGAGCTGTTCCGCGCGCGCGTCGCGCTGGGCGAGGCGGGGCAGCGGGGCCGCGTCGCCGAGCGTGCCGTGACGCTGCACCGGCGCCTGCTCGCGCTGGCCGAGGACCGCGTGCGGCTCGGCCTCGCACCCGAGCTGGACGCCGCGCGCGCGGAGACGGCGTTGCGACGTGCCGAGGCGCGGCTGCCGGAGGCCGCGGCCGAGGCCGCGCGGGCGCGCGCGACGCTGGCTGCGCTGACCGGGCGCGCCGTGCTGGACGGCATGCCGCACGACGCGCCAGCCCTCGACCTGCGCGCCTTTCGCTTCGCCGAGGTGCCGGCGGAAGTCCTGCGCCGCCGGCCGGATGTCCAGGCGGCGGAGGCGGCGTTGGCGCGTGCCGGCGCGGCGCGGGATCTCGCTGCGGCGGATTTGGTGCCGCGGGTCACGCTGGCGGGGAACCTGGCCGTGGGGGCCGGGCTGATGGCGGGCGGGCTGACGACGGCGCTGGCGGCGCTCGGGCCGTCCGTGACGCTGCCGGTGCTCGACCGCGACATCCGGCTTGCGCGCGTTGCCGCCGCCGATGCGGTGGTCGAGGCGGCGCTTGCGCGACATGCGGGCCGCGTGACGGAGGGGGCTGCCGAGATCCGGCGGGGGCTGGCAGCGGTCGCTGCGGTGCGGGCCGAGGATGCGGCGCTCGGCCGCGCCCAGGACGCCGCACGCCGGGCCGGGCAGCGGGCGGAGGCGGCCTATCGGGCCGGCCTGGCAGACCTCTCGGCCACGCTCGATGCGGCGCTGGCCATCTCCGAGATCGACCTGGCGCGCCTCGCGGCTGGGCGTGCCGAGGGCGAGGCGGTCGCGGCGGTGCTGACGGCTGCGGCGGCGGGCTAGTGGTTCGATCCCGACGCCTGGGTTTCAGGCGTCGGGTGACCCGGCGCGGGCGTTGGATGCCGCGGGGTGCGGAGCGGCGCTTCGCGGCGGCCCGCATGGGCAGTTGCAACACCTCTTCGGCGACGTGCTGGCCGGTGGGGGAAGGCCGCGCCGTTCGAGCTTGGCGGAGGTGGCTGCTGGCAGTCGGGCGGTCCGGCGCCGGAGCTCGCCCGAGGGGACGCAATCCTGCGTCTGGCGGAAGGCGCCCGAAACGGCGAGCGCCCCGGCTTTGTGTCCGGGGCGCTTGTGTAGGAAATCGAGAGGGATGCGGGGACACGCATCGGCTTATGCCGAACAGTGCTGATGGGGCAGGAGAGGAGGTAGTCGGCTTCCAGCTTCCGAGCATCAGGCGCGCGCAATTTGCCGGCGCGGCGAAGGCGGCATGTCGTCGCTCGATGCGCCACCCAACACCCGCCGCTTTGGTGTAGTAAATTGTTTCAATGGTAACGCTGCCTGGGGCGTGACCTGCGGCGGGTCGGCGCAGGCGCCGAGGGCGGCAAAGATGCGAGGCCAGAGGTCGCGCTGGCTCCAGCCGTTCCAGCGGTTGAAGACGGTCGTGTATGGCCCGTATTCCGGCGGCAGGGCGCGTCACCGGCAGCCGTCGCGCAAGCGCTGCACGATGCCGCTGATCACCCGCCGGTCGTCCACCCGCCGCGGTCCCGTGTGCACCATCGGCAGACACAGCCCGATCGCCGCCCACTTCACATCGCTCAGCCAGAACAAGCGGGACACGGTCCATCCCCCGCCGTTTGGCAGGGTGAATCATCGCGCCCCACCCACATTACTTGGGTGCAGACGCTAGCCACACTTCTGCAGGCAAAATATGTTCGACCGCCAACCTGGACCAAGCTCTGCACCACCCACTTGGTCTTCACGAACCTCAAGCACATCAACATTTGCATCTTTGGCAATTTTAAATACTATATCTTGCGCAAGAAGATGATATTCGATAGATTTGCCAGCAGCACGGCTCAGATACGATTCGACATCAAACGCGTAAGAGTGGAAATATGTAGGAACTTGAAAAATTGCAACGCCGTTTCTACTGAGGCGGTTGAAACACTCTTGGAGGATGATCTTTATCACGGGTGGCGGGTTGTGCTGGAGCGTTCGGCGACTGAACCAAAAATCAAAACTTGACGCTGGCATAGCATTCTCTGGATGAGCTTTGAGCCATTTAATGTGCGGCATCCCGCGCCTCACTGCCTCGCTTCGGGCATACGCCAAGTGAGGCGTCGAGAAATCCACACCAAGTACCTGCGGGAAGAGGCGTGCGAGTTGCAATGTTGTCCGCCCACCGCCGCAACCGAACTCAACAGCCGTCCGCAGGTAATCTATATCAACACCAACTCGCTTTAGGGTACCAGCGACAAGAAAACTATCATCGCGAGCAACAGAATCTAACTTCTGCCAAACCGTGTCGCCATCAGCTTTATCAATCTTTTCTCTAGGAACCCCAGGCCAGGAGGGCGCCTCGCCCCCCTCCCGCAACCAAAATCTCCGCACGACTGTGATCATTCGATGGATTTGCTCAGCCGAGGCCGACACCTCGACAGTGATTGGCGGCGCCGTCGAAGGCATTGCCAAACCACGCGAACTCACCGACGAGCCAAAAATTCGGGAAAACTCCGCAGACTGAAAAAAGAAATTTCTCAAAGACAGCATTGTCTTGTGATTTCTATAAATTTCTCGGACGACAGCTTCATTCTCTGGAGTTCTGCCGTAAACATAATGAAAAAACGCTCGGACGTCTTCTACATCTGGTCTTTGACTATCTGCCTTCATGCGAAATCTCGTCCCTTATTCGCCGGACCCAAAAACGATGATGTTTCGGTCGACTAAGTCAGCACGAAAACGCGACTACCTTCCTTGCTACGTTCGCCGTGACAGTGGGCACCGCTTCATGCCGATGAATTGTAATGCAGCCTAGCACCAGGGACGTCCAAAGTGAATGCGGCAGAGATCTCCTTAAATGAGG
>JAIYDD010000125.1 GCA_027487675.1 Acetobacteraceae bacterium
ACCGAGGAGAGCGCCATCGCCGCCCCGGCCACCGGAGGCGAGAGAAAGCCCGCCGCCGCCAGCGGCAGGCCCAGCAGGTTGTACGCGAACGCCCATCCGAGATTTCCCTTCACCTTGCCGTAGGTCCGTCGCGTGATGTCGAGGGCGGCGGGCACCAGGCCCGGGTCCCCCCGCATCAACGTGATCCCTGCCGCCGCCATGGCGACATCCGTGCCCGTGCCCATCGCGATGCCGAGGTCGGCCGCCGCCAGCGCCGGCGCGTCGTTGACGCCGTCGCCCACCATCGCGACCCGCGCCCCGCCCGCCTGCCAGGCCTGCACCTCAGCGGCCTTGTCGGCCGGCAGCACCTCCGCCGCGACGCGGTCGATGCCGAGCTGGCGCGCCGCCGCCGCCGCCGCAGTCGCGACATCGCCCGACAGCATCGCGACCTGCACGCCCATCCGTCGCAATGCCGCCACGGCCTCCGCGGCACGCGGCTTCGGCGCATCCTCGAAGGCGAGCAGCGCCAGCGCGGCATGCGCCTCAACGTCCACCAGCCAGGCCAGGCTGCGCCCCTGCACGGCCTCCGCCTCGGCGAAGGCGGCGAGGCGGCCGGGCGCCGCGCCGCTCTCCGCCAGCAGCCGCGGGCTGCCGAGGGCGAGCCGGCGGCCGCCGACCACGCCTTCCACCCCGCGGCCGGACAGGGCGCGGAAGGCCTCGGCCGGCGCTGCGGCGGCGCCGTGCGCGGCCAGCACGGCGCGCGCCAGCGGATGCTCGCTGCCGGCCTGCAGCGCCGCGGCCAGCGCCAGCGTCGCCTGCGGCGCCAGGCCCTCCGCCGCGTGCAGCGCCGCCAGGCGCGGCTTGCCCTCGGTCAGCGTGCCGGTCTTGTCGAAGGCGACGAGCGTCACCGCGCGCGCCCGCTCGATCGCCTCGGCGTCGCGCACCAGGATGCCGGCGCGGGCGGCCGCGCCGGTACCGGCCATGATGGCGGCCGGCGTCGCCAGCCCCAGCGCGCAGGGACAGGCGATGACCAGCACGGCGACCGCGTGCAGCACCGCCTCCTCGAGACCCGCGCCGGCCAGCAGCCAGCCCGCGAGCGTCAGCGCCGCGATGCAGACGACGACAGGGACGAAGATCGCGCTCACCCGGTCGACCAGCTTCTGCACCGGCGCGCGGGACGCCTGCGCCGCCGCCACCAGGGCCGCGACACGTGCGAGCGTGGTGTCGGCGCCGACCGCCGTCACGCGAAGCACCAGCCGCCCGTCGAGCACCACGGTGCCGGTCGAGACCACCGCGCCCGGACCGCGCTCCACCGGCCGCGATTCGCCGGTCAGGGCGCTCTCGTCGATGCCGGCTTCGCCCTGCTCGACCAGCCCGTCCGCGGGGATGCGCTCGCCAGGGCGGACCACGATCCGCTCCCCGGGCAGGATCGCGTCCGCCGCCACGTCGCGCTCCGTTCCGTCCGCCTCCAGGCGGCGCGCGATGCGCGGGCGCATGTCGAGCAGGGCGCCGATCGCCGCGCCCGTCGCCCGCTTCGCCCGCGCCTCCAGCCACTTGCCGAGAATGACGAAGAACAGGACGGTCACCGCAGCCTCGAAGTAGAGGCCGTGCGCATGCGCCGGCCCGTCCCGCCACAGCACCCAGAGCGAGAGCAACACCGCCGAGCCGGTGCCGAGCGACACCAGCAGGTCCATGTTGCCGGTGCCGTCGCGCAGGGCGCCCCATGCGGCGCGCAGGAAGCGCGGCCCGAACCAGAGGAACATCAACGCCGTCAGGCCGAGCTGCGCCAGCGCCCCGGGCATCCAATCCTGCCCGAGGGCCATCCCGAGCATGCCGAGCAGGAACGGCGCGGCCAGCACGCCTGCCAGCACCAGTTCCGCCGTCTGCATCCTGCGCCGCGCGGCCGCCGCCGCCTGCCCGGCGTCGTCCTGCGGCGCCGCCGCCAGCCGATACCCCGCCTGCGCCAGCGCCGCCGCCAGCGGCGCGTCGGGAATGCAGCCAAGCAGCCGCAGACTCGCCCGTTCCGTCGCCGGGCTCACGCTGACGGAGAGCACGCCGGGCACCCGCGCCAGCGCCCGCTCCACCCGGCTGGCGCAGGCAGCGCAGGTCATGCCCTCGATGCCGATCTCGCGCTCCGTCTCCGGCACTTCGTAGCCGGCGCCCCGGATCGCGGCCGCCAGGCAAGCGGGCGCGGCGCTGCCGGCCACCTCCGCACGTTCGGAGGCGAGGTTCACCCAGGCCTCCGTCACGCCCGGCACCTTGCGCAGCGCGCGTTCCACCCGCCCCGCGCAGGCTGCACAGGTCATGCCCTGCACCGGCAGCGAGAGGCGGATCGGGGAGGCGAGCGGGGCCTCGGGCATCGGCGTGCGTGTCTTGTCCATGCCGCCCAGATCGGGTCTCCCACCATGGGAGGGTCAAGGCCGAACCCGGGCGATTTCCAGTGAGCCTGCCCGCTTCGGAGGCCCCGCGCCTTGATCTGGCGCAGGCCCGGCCCGCAAACCGTTGACGCGGGCGCGAGCGCCGCCGACATCGCGGTCCATGCGAAAGATGCTGCCGCTCCTGCTCGCCCTGGCCGCGCTGCCGGCCGCCGCCCAGGCTCCCGCGCCCGGCCCTGAGCCGGTGCGGATCGTCAACCGCACGGGGGCGGAGGCGACGGCGCTGCATGCCGTGCGCGCCGGCCGCCCGGACTGGGGCAGCAACCTGCTGAACCGGGGCCCCCTGCCGAGCGGCAGCGCTTTCGCGCTGCGGGTGAACCCGGAGGCCGGGTGCCGCTTCGACATCCGCCTGGTCCTGGCCGATGGGCGGGAGGCGGTGGAGCGCAACCGCGACATCTGCGCCGAGACCCGATTGGAATTGGCCAACGCGGTGGTGCCGCCGCCGCCGGTCGCACAGGCCCGGCCGAACCCGAATGCCCGGCGCGTCTCCTCCGGCACCGGCTTCGTCGTGGCCCCGGACCGGGTGCTGACCAACCAGCATGTGGTGGATGGCTGCGACCGGCTGATCGCGCGCACCGCCGATGGCCGCTGGCTGGCCGCCGTGCCGCCGGCGCGGGTGGACGCCGACCTCGATCTGGCGGTGCTGAACATCCCGGGCAATCCGGGCCCGGTGCTCGGCTTCCGCACGGCGCCGCCGGTGCGCCGCGGCGAGAGCGTGGTCGCCTATGGCTTCCCCCTGGCAGGGCTGCTCTCGGCCGATCCCAAGCTGACGCGGGGCGAGGTGAACGCCCTGGCGGGGCTGCGCAACGACCCCAACACCTTCCAGATCAGCGCCGAGGTACAGCCCGGCAATTCGGGCGGCCCGCTGCTGGACATGCAGGGGAGCGTGGTCGGCGTGGTGGTGGCGAAGCTCGACCAGCGGCGGGTGCAGAACGTGGACAATGTGAACTTCGCGGTGAAGGGGGAGGCCGCGCAGGCCTTCCTGCGGCGCGCCGGCGTGCCCTTCCGCACCGCGGAGAGCCGCGGCGCGGACCGCAGCGCGGCCGATGTGGGCGATATCGCCCATCCCTCGACGCTGCTGCTGCGCTGCGAGCGTTAGGGTGCCCGCGCGCCTCGCTTGCCGCCGGCCCCCGCGCGCGCCCATATGCCCGGCATGGACCTCGACTTCACCGATGACGAGATCAGCCGCTATTCGCGCCACATTCTGCTGGCCGAGGTCGGTGCGACCGGCCAGGCCAGGCTGCGCGCCGCGCGGGTGCTGGTGGTCGGCGCCGGCGGCCTTGGCTCGCCGCTCGCGCTCTACCTGGCGGCCGCGGGGGTCGGCAGGCTCGGCATCGTCGACGACGATCGGCTCGAACTGTCGAACCTGCAGCGACAGGTTGCCCACGTCACCGCCCGAATCGGCCGCAACAAGGCCGAGAGCGCGGCGGAGACACTGGCCGCCCTCAACCCCGATGTCCGGGTCGAGGTGCATGCACGGCGCATGGACGCCGCGGCGGCGCGGGAGTTGATCCCGCGCTACGACGTGGTCTGCGACGGCACCGACAATTTCGCCACCCGCTTCCTGCTGGGCGACGCCTGCCACCTGTTCGGCCGCCCGCTGGTCTCCGCCGCCGTGCTGCGCTTCGAGGGGCAGCTCTCGGTCTTCCGGGGGCATGAGGGCGCGCCGCACCCCTGCCATCGCTGCCTGCACCCCGAGCGGCCGCCGGAGGGGCTGGTGCCCACCTGCTCCGAGGCCGGGGTCCTGGGCGCCGTCACCGGCGTGATGGGCACGCTGCAGGCGACGGAGGTGCTGAAGCTGCTGCTGGGCATCGGGGAGAGCCTGTCGGGCCGGCTGCTGCTCTGGGATGCGCTGGATGCCCGCTTCAGGACGGTGCGGCTGAAGCGCGACCCTGCCTGCGCCCTTTGCGGGGAGGCAGCCACCATCCGCGACCTCTCCGCGCATGCGGAACCCGCGCCTACGGCCTGCGCGCTGTGACCGAGGCTCGGGACGCTCGGCGGTCATGAGCCTGCCGCTGGGGATCCTGCTGCTGTCGCCGGGGCATGAGCGTGCCCATTACGCCCTGGTGCTGGCGACCGGCGCCGCGGCGATCGGACGCGACGTGGTGCTGTTCGCCACCAACGCCGGGTGCCGGCTGTTTGCCGCCCGCCGCCCCTTGGAGGCCGAAGCGCGGGAAGCGCTGCTGGCCGGGCGCGGGGTCGCCGGCATCGGTGCGCTTCTCGCCGCGGCCGAGGACCTCGGCATCCGCCGCATCGCCTGCGAGGCCGGCCTGCGCGCCGAGTCGCTCGACGCCACGGACCTTCAACCGGGCGTGGAGGTGGCGGGCGTGGTCACCCTGCTCTCGGCGGTTGGTGCCGGACAGATCGTGACGCTCTGACCGGCGGCGCCGTCGTCGGTGGCCGCTTGACCGCGCACCGGCGGATGGGCGAGGGATCGGCCATGCGCTTCCTCACATCCGTGGTTCCTGCCGCGCTGCTGCTGGCGGCGACGGGCGGCGTCGCGCTGGGCCAGTCGGTGGTCGCGCCGCAAGGCGGCAGCCTGCCGCCGCCCCGGCCGGTCCAGGCCCCGCCCGCCGCGACCGTGCCGGCGCAGCCCAGCCGGCCGCCTGCCGCGGCCGCGCCTTCACCACAGCCCGCCGCGCCGCCACGCCAGCCCGCGCCGCCGGCGACCGCGCGGCCGCCCGCTCCCCT
>JAIYDD010000110.1 GCA_027487675.1 Acetobacteraceae bacterium
GACTGACGAGGTCGAGGAGTGCGCCGACCTTGCGCCAGGTTGTCTCGACTGTCCTTGGCTCGGCGGCGCGCATGAGGTGTTTGAGCTTCGCGAACAACTGCTCGATTGGGTTGAGGTCTGGGCTGTAGGGCGGCAGGAAGAGGAGATGCGCGCCAGCTTCCCGGATGACATGACGGGCGCGGTGCCCCTTATGACTGCCGAGGTTGTCGAGGATAACGACGTCGCCCGGGCGCAGCGTTGGCACCAGCACCTGCTCGACATAGGCGGTGAACAGGTCGCCGTTGATCGGCCCGTCGATGACGCAGGGTGCATCGACGCGATCATGCCGCAGCGCGGCGATGAAGGTCAGCGTTTTCCAGTGACCATGCGGCACACGGGCATCCAGCCGCTTCCCGCGCAGCCCCCAGCCACGCAGCGGCGCCATGTTGGTCTTGATCCAGGTCTCATCGATGAAGACCAGCCGGCGCGGGTCGATCTTGCGCTGATGAGCCTGCCAGCGGGCGCGCTTGAAGGCGACGTCAGGGCGTGACTGCTCGGCGGGCAGCACAGTTTTTTTTGAAGCTCAGCCCTTCGGCGTGCAGGAACACCCACACCGCACGGCGGTCGGTCTTGATGCCGCGCGCCACCAGCTCAGCCGTCAGGCCGCGCGTGGTGAACGGGCCTTCTGCAACCCGCGCCCGCAGCCAGTCGGCGTGCTCGCCGGCCAGCGTGCGCGGCTTGTATCCGCCAACCTTGTCGGGCGCGAGCGAGCCCGTCTCGCGCTGTCGCTTGCGCCATTTCGACACGCAAGACGGGCTGATCCGCAGGGCCGCCGCAATCTCGCGGATCGTCTCGCCCGCCTCGGCGCGCTGCACCGCGCGTTCACGAAGATCTTCGGAGTAGGGCCGCATTCAGGCTGGCCTCCAACGCCCAGCCCGAAGCTTGAATCAGAAATCAGCCCGCGCCGGAATCCCGATTCAACCTAAAGACAGCGTGCTCTAGGCGCGCGTCTGGTCGCGTGGGCCCCCCCTCACCCACGACGGCGCACTGCGCCGGCGCCCTCCCCCCTGCGGGGGGGGAGGGCTTCCGGGCGGTCAGGCGGCGGCGGCGGCCTTCGCCACCACCGCTTCCGCCTGGCGGATGGAGGCGATGTCGAGCATCCGGCCATCCAGCGCCACCGCGGCGCGGCCCTGCCGCCGGGCGTCCTCCATCGCGGCCAGGATGCGCCGCGCCTGCGCCACCTCGGCCTCGGCCGGGGTAAAGGCGGCGTTGATGGCGGCGACCTGGCCGGGGTGGATCGCCATCTTGCCTTCCGCGCCCATCGCGCGGCTGCGGCGCGCGGCGGCCTCCAGCCCCGCCGCGTCGCGGAAATCGCCATAGGGCCCGTCGATCGGGCGCAGCCCGGCGGCGCGCGCGGCCGCCACCACGCGGGCCAGCGCGAAATGCCAGGGGTCGAGCAGGCCGCCCGGCCCCGCATAGTCCGCGACCAGCCCGCCGATCGCGGTCGTCCGCATGCCGAGGCTGGCGGCGAGGTCCGCGACGCCGAGATGCAGGCTTTCCGCCCGCGGGGACGCGCCGGCGATGGCCTCCACCTGCGACAGCCCCTTCGCCGTCTCGATCACCAGCCCGAGGCCGACGCGCCGCGCGCGGCCGGCGCCGGCCTCCACGCCGCTGCACAGCAGGTCGGCGGCGAAGACCTCCCGCGCATCGCCGACCTTCGGGATCATGATCACGTCCAGCCGCTCGCCGGCTTCCAGCAGCGCGATCACGTCGCGGTGGAAATGCGGCGTGTCCATGCCGTTGACGCGCACCGCCAGCAGCTTGCGGCCCCATTCCACCCCGCGCAGCGCGGCCACCGCGTTCTGCCGAGCCTCGGCCTTCTGCGCCTCCGGCACGCTGTCCTCCAGGTCCAGGAAGACGGCGTCCGCGGCGCCGGCGGCGGCCTTGGCGAACAGCTCCGGACGGATCGCCGGGACCGCCAGCTCGCTGCGATGGATGCGCGTCGTGCCGCTCATGCCGCCTGCTTCCCGTCCGCCTGGTTTGCTGGCGCCAGCGGGTGATGCTCGGCCAGCACCCGCGCCAGATGGTCTTCCATCACCCGCGTGTAGATCTGCGTCGTCGCGATGTCGGCATGGCCCAGCAGCATCTGCAGGCTGCGCAGGTCGGCGCCGCGGCCCAGCAGATGCGTCGCGAAGGAATGCCGCAGCACATGCGGGCTGACCTTCGCCGGATCGAGCCCCGCCGCGATCGCCGCATCCTTCAGCATCACGCCGACCGCCTGGCGCGTCAGGTGCCCCGACGCGGCGCGGGAGGGGAACAGCCAGCGCGCCGCCCGCGCCGCCCGCCGCGCCGGCTTGGCTGCCTCGTCGCGCGCCGCCGCCACCGCGTCCCGCGCCCGGCGGCTGACCGGCACCAGCCGTTCCTTCGACCCCTTGCCGCGCACCGTCACCATCGGCGCCTCGCCCGAAAGCGCGCCGGCGGGCAGCTCCACCAGCTCGCTGACGCGCAGCCCGCTGCCGTAGAGAAGCTCGGTCACCGCCAGCGCCAGCGCGCCGCGGCCGCCGGGCAGGGCGGCGGCGGCGTCCATCAGCGCCGCGACCTCCGCCTCGGTCAGCGCCTTGGGCAGGCTGGCGGGCAGGCGCGGGCTTTCCGACAGCTCGGTCGGGTCGTCGGCGCGCACGCCCTCGCGCACCAGGAAGCGGTAGAACTGCCGCAGCGCGGACAGCCGCCGCGCCGCGGTGCGCGCCGACAGCCCGGCCATGGACAGGCCGCCGAGATAGGATTGCACCAGCGCCGGCGCGGCCTCGGCCGTGGGGATGCCGCGCTGCCGGCAATGGGCGGCGAAATCCGCCAGGTCGGTGGCATAGGCCACGCGGGTGTTGCGCGCCGCGCCGCGCTCGGCGGCCAGCATCTCCAGGAAGGCGTCGACGTGGCGGTCCATGCGCGCCGCGCCGGGCCTAGCGCGGGCTGAAGCGCTCGGCCGGGATGGCGCGCTCCACCGGCTGCGGCGTGACGGAAGGCGGGAAGGCACCGATCACCAGCACGCCGACCAGAACCACCCCGGCGAGGATCAGCACCAGCAGCAACAGGGGGCGTCGGAACATGGAGCGTGCGGATCCTCGCGCGGCCGCGCCTGTGCTAGCCTCGGGCACCGTGTCACGCAACTCCGCCCTGTCCGCCACGCCCGACCCTGCCGCCGACCAGCGGGAGGCGCCGCCCGCCGCCCTGCGCGCCATCGTCCTGGTGGGCATGCCGGGCGCCGGCAAGTCCGCCATCGGGCGGCGGCTGGCGCTGCGACTCGGCCTGCCCTTCCGCGACGCGGATGCCGAGATCGAGGCCGCCGCCGGCCTGCCCATCTCCGACATCTTCACCCGCTACGGGGAGCCGCATTTCCGCGACGGCGAACGCCGCGTCATCGCGCGCCTGCTGGCCGGCCCGCCGGTGGTGCTGGCGACCGGCGGCGGCGCCTTCCAGGACCCGCGCACGCGTGCCGCCATCCGCGCCGCCGGCGCGCTCTCCGTCTGGCTGCGCGTGCCGCTGCCGACCCTGCTGCGCCGCGTGGCGGGGCGCGAGCACCGCCCGCTGTTCCGCGACGCCGACCCGCGCGAGGTGCTCGAGCGGCTGATGGCGGCGCGCCACCCCAACTTCGCGGAGGCCGACCTGGCCGTGGATTGCAGCGACGAACCGCCCGAGGTGACCACCCGCCGGGTGATGGAGGCGATCGCCGGCCACCGCGAACCCGATCGCCTGGGCGTGGAACTCGGCGGCCGCGGCTACGACATCCTGGTCGGCGCCGGGCTGCTGGCCCGCGCCGGGGCGCTGCTGGCGCCGATCCTGCCGGCCCGCCGCGTCGCCATCGTCACCGACGCCGCGGTCGCACCCCTGCACCTGCCGGCCCTGCAGGCGGGGCTCGCCGCCGCGGGCATCGCCGTCATCGCCACCCACGCGATCCCGCCCGGCGAGGCCAGCAAATCCTTCGCCCGCGCCGGGGCGGCGGTGGAGGCGATCCTGGCCGCCGGCGCGGATCGCCGCACCGCGGTCGTCGCCCTCGGCGGTGGCGTGGTCGGCGACCTGGCGGGCTTCGCCGCCGCGATCGCCCTGCGTGGCCTGCCCTTCATCCAGGTGCCGACCACCCTGCTGGCGCAGGTGGACAGCTCGGTCGGCGGCAAGACGGGCGTGAACCTCGCACTCGGCAAGAACCTGGTCGGTGCCTTCCACCAGCCGCGCCTGGTGCTGGCCGATACCGACACGCTGGCCACCCTGCCGCCGCGCGAGCTGCGCGCCGGCTGGGCGGAAGTCGCCAAGCACGGGCTGATCGCCGGCGAACGCCTGTGGGCCTGGTGCGAGGCCGAAGGCCCGCGCGCGGTGGCCGGCGACCGCGCCGCGCTCGCCACCGCCGTGCTGGAAAGCTGCCGCCTGAAGGCCAGCGTCGTCGCGGCCGACGAACGCGAGGAAAGCGAGGAAGGCGGCCGCGCCCTGCTCAACCTGGGCCACACCTTCGGCCACGCCCTGGAAGCCGAGACCGGCTACGGCGGCGAGCTGCTGCACGGGGAAGCCGTGGCGATCGGCCTCGGCCTCGCCGCGGCGCTGTCGCTGCGGCTCGGCCACGGATCGCAGGAAACACCCGGCCGCGTCATGGAACATCTGCGCAGCGTCGGCCTGCCCGCCCGCCTGGCGGACCTGCCGCGCCGCTTCTCGACCGAGGCGCTGATCGGGCGCATGCGCAAGGACAAGAAGGCCCGCGACGGCCGGATGCGCTTCGTCCTGCTGCGCGACGCCGGCGGCTGCTTCACCACCGGCGACGTCCCGGAAGCCACCGTGCGCGACCTGCTGCGGGAGGAAGGCTGCACGGGGTGATGCTGGCGGGCAGGCGCGACCCGCCGCCGGTCTGGTGCCAGCCGGCGCCGTCCATGACCACGGCGGCATGCGCGCCGGCGGCGACCTGGCTGCCGATCTCGGCGAGGTGGAGCGTCATGATGGCGGCGTTGGCGGCCGGCAGTACCAGGCCTGCGCCGACCCCTCGTGCCGGGCAGACCGCGCCGAACCGGCAGGCCCAGGTGCAGCGCCCATCCTTTGGCGCCGAAGGCCGCGAGCCGCGCTCGGCCCGGATGCGCGTCAGCGTGCCCTGCTGGCCGATGCGGGCCTCGTCCTGCCACCAGGTCTCGATCGGCCTGCCGATCGCCTCCGGCGGCAGGGCGGCGGTCGCGACGGCGGCGAAGTTCGCCTGAAAGACGCCCGTGCCGCAGCGTCGTGGCCGGGATGGCGCGGCCGCACGCACAGCCGGCGCAAGCCGAGGCGGCGCAGCAACTCGGCCAGCACAACGCCGAACCGCGCGGTGATGGCGCGCGCGAGGTCGGCCCGCCGCCAGCGCACCACGCCGTCGGTGGCCGGGTCGGGGCCGCGGCGAACCCGCCCGGCCAGCTCCGCCTCCCGCTCGGGCGAGAGCCGCCGTTCCGGTCCGATCTCGCCCATCGGCTCGCGCAGCCGCGCCAGCCCTTCGGCGTTGTCGCGGTGCACGCCGTGCCGCAGCGCCTGCCGGTCCACCCCCGCCCCGCGCGGCGCATCCCGCTCCCGCCCGCCAGGGTCGTTTGCCGAAGGCACCCGGCCCGCTTGCCGGACCTTCCAAGACGCCCGCCAACTTCGGGGAGGTGCAGGAAGCTCAGCTTCCTGCCGGGGTTCTCGAGGGGCGGCGCCCCACGATCTTTTCCTCTGCCCGCCCTATGCCGCCGGCAACCGCACGGCGAACCGCGCTCCCAGCACGCGCCCATCCGCGTCGCGCCGGTTCTCCGCGCTGATCCGCCCGCGCAGCCCTTCCACGATCTGCCGGCTGATCGACAGCCCCAGCCCCGAATGCTGGCCGAAGCGTTCGCCGCGCGGGCGTTCCGAATAGAAGCGGTCGAAGATGCTCTCCAGCTTCCCTTCCGGGATGCCGGGGCCTTCATCCTCCACGACGAATTCGATGGCGTTGGCGGCCGGGCGCACGCGCATCGTCACCTTGCCGTCCTTCGGGCTGAAGGACACGGCATTGCCGATCAGGTTGCGGAAGACCTGCACGATGCGCCCTTCCACGCCGCGGACGTTGAGCGGGCCCGGCGGCGCCTCGATCTCCACCACCGGGTCGCCGTCGTCGCGCGTCGCCGCGTGCAGCTCGGCCAGCGCCGAGAGGATGGGCGCGACATCGACGGGCTGCGCGATGGTGCGCGACAGCTCGGCATCGACGCGGGAGCTGTCGGCGATGTCGTTGATCAGCCGGTCCATGCGGACCGCGTCTTCCGAGATGATGGCCAGCAGCCGCCGCTGCTTCACCGGGTCCTCGATGCGGCGCAGCGTCTCGATCGCGCTGCGGACGGAGGTCAGCGGGTTGCGCAGCTCATGCGCCACGTCGGCCGCGAAGCGTTCGTTGGCGTCGATGCGCGCCCACAGCGCGCGCGCCGCGGCCTGCAGGTCGCGCGCCAGCACGCCGATCTCGTCCTGCCGCGCCAGCAGCCCGGGCGGCACGCTGCCCGCGCGGCCCTCGCCTTCGCGCATCGCGGCCGCCGAGATCGCGAGCCGCAGGATCGGCGCGGCCAGCGTGCGGGAGAGGTAGATGCTCAGCAGCACCGTCAGCAGCAGCGCCAGGCCGAACAGCGCGAGGACGGAGACGCGGATCTCCAGCAGACGCGCATCCACCTCCCGCGCCTCGCGCGTCAGCAGCACGGTGCCGACGGGGGTTGCGCCGCGGCGGGCGATCTCGGTCACCGAGACCAGCAACCGGCCTTCGGCGGTGCGGCGGATGTAGGGCCGCGCCACCGCGGCCTCGCCGCCGAGTTCCGGCTGCCAGTCGAAGGACGCCGCGTCGGGGCCGAGGTCCACCACCACCTCGTCGCGTCGCGGCAGCACCGCCAGCAGCCGGTCATAGAGGCCCGCCACCGTGCCGGCGAAGGCGCCGCGCGGCTCGGGCGGCGGCAGCGGCTCGGTCACGATCGCGCCGCCCGGGCCTTCGCGCACGCGGCTGTCGGCGACCAGCAGGCCCGATGTGTCGAACAGCCGCGCCTGGGTGTTGGGAGAGGGCTCGACCAGCCGGCGCAGCAGCGGGCGCGCGGCTTCGGGGACCAGCACCACGCGGTCGTCGCGGTTGCGCGTCGCGGCTTCCGCGATGCCGGCGGCGTAGATGCGCGCCTGGGTGCGCAGCGCGTTGACCTCGGCGGCCAGCAGCCCGTTCTGGTACTGGTCCAGGTAGAGCAGGGCGGCGGCCAGCAGCGCCGGCGGCAGCGCGTTCATCAGCAGGATGCGGCGCAGCAGGGGCGAGAGCCAGCGGCGCCGGCCGGGCTCGGTCCTGGTCTGCAAGGCTGGCGCGCCGCTGGCGTCGGGCATGGGGCTCCCCGGTCCGGCCCGGCGGTTCATGCCCTTCGTCGTGCCCGCATCCGGCGTGCACATTCAGGGCGATCGGGGGCCAGGCTGTGGAGCCTAGCGCGGGCCAGGCCAGGCGGCCATCGCCCGGTTGCGCGCCGGCCCGTCCCGCCCGACATTCGCGGCCAAGCACCAGGGGGAGACGGACGACCATGCTCGGGCTGATGCAGGACTGGCCGCTGCGCATCCACCGGCTGATCGACCATGCGGCGCGCCACCACGGCGCCCGCCGCGTGGCCAGCCGCAGCGTCGAGGGACCGTTCCACGCGACCGATTGGGGCACGCTGCGCGCCAGGTCGCTGCGCGTCGCGCAACGGCTGGCGCGCGAAGGCGTGCAGGGGGGCGACCGCGTCGCCACCATGGCCTGGAACACCTGGCGGCACCTCGAGGCCTGGTACGGCATCACCGGCGTCGGCGCCGTCTACCACACGCTGAACCCGCGGCTTTTCCCCGACCAGATCGCCTGGATCCTGAACCACGCGGAAAGCCGGCTGATGCTGGCCGACCTGACCTTCGTGCCGCTGCTGGAGAAGCTGGCGCCCAGGCTGCCGCACATCGCGCGCTACGTGATCCTGACGGATGCCGCGCATATGCCCGAAACCTCGCTGCCCGGCGCGGTGGACTACGAATCCTGGCTGGCCGAGGCGGATGGCGATTTCGCCTGGGCGGCGGTCGAGGAGAATGCGGCGGCGGGCCTCTGCTACACCTCCGGCACCACGGGCGATCCGAAGGGCGTGCTGTATTCGCATCGCTCCAACGTGCTGCACGCGATGACGGTGGTGGCGCCCGACATGCTGGGGCTTTCGGCCTCCGACCGCGTGATGCCGGTGGTGCCGATGTTCCACGCCAATGGCTGGTGCCTGCCCTATGCCTCGGCGCTGGTCGGCGCGGGGCTGGTGATGCCGGGGCCGAAGCTGGATGGCCCCTCGGTGCTGGAACTGATCGAGCGCGAGGGCGTGACCTTCTCGGCGGCCGTGCCGACCGTCTGGCTCGGCCTGCTGCAGCACCTGGAAGCGACGGGCGCGGGCACGGCGAGCCTCAGGCGCGTGGTGATCGGCGGCAGCGCCGTGCCGCGCGCCACCACCGCGGCCTTCGCGCAGCGCGGCGTGCAGGTGGTGCATGCCTGGGGCATGACCGAGACCTCGCCCATCGGCACGGTCTGCGGCATCAAGCCCGAGGTCGCCGATGGCGATGCCGAGGCGATGATCGCGCTGCAGGACAACCAGGGCTATCCGCCCTTCACGGTGGACATGCGCATCGTCGGCGACGACGGCGTGGAGAAGCCTTGGGACGGCACGACCTTCGGCAACCTGCAGGTCAAGGGCCCGACCGTGACGCGCGGCTATTTCCGCGCCGGCCGCGACGCGCTGACCGAGGATGGCTGGTTCGAGACGGGCGACGTCGCGACCATCGACGCCGCGGGCTACATGCGCATCACCGACCGCACCAAGGACGTGATCAAGTCCGGCGGCGAATGGATCAGCTCGATCGAGCTGGAGAACCTGGCCGTCGGCCACCCGGACGTGGCGGAGGCGGCGGTCGTGGCGGCGCGGCACGCGAAATGGGATGAGCGCCCGCTGCTGATCGTGGTGCCGAAGCCCGGCCGCAGCCTGGAGAAGCAGGCGCTGCTGGATTTCCTGGCGCCGAAGATCGCGAAGTGGTGGCTGCCCGACGACGTGGTGGTGGTGCCGGAGATCCCGCACACCGCGACGGGCAAGATCCTGAAGACCAAGCTGCGCGAGCAGTA
>JAIYDD010000088.1 GCA_027487675.1 Acetobacteraceae bacterium
CCCGCGCTGCGGCTTGCCCGTGCGCGGCGCCTCGAAGCCGAAGAAGCCGAAGGTCTCCTTCATGTGCGCGGGCAGCGGCGCCGCCACCTCCAGCCAGCCGCCGGCCGGGTGGGGCAGGCGCAGCGCGCGGGCGTGCAGGTGCAGCGCGCCCGGCAGGCCGTCCATGTGGGCGTCGGCACCGCCATACTTGCCGTCGCCCAGGATCGGCGTGCCGAGGCCTTCCGCGCAATGGACGCGCAGCTGGTGGGTGCGGCCGGTCAGCGGGCGCAGTTCCAGCCAGGCGGCGCGGCGGCGCGCGGCGTCGAGCGTGCGGAAATCGGTGATGGCGCGCGCGCCCTCCCCGGCTTCCTCGGGGTCGAGCGCCCGGGTGCGCTCGCCGCGCGGGCCGCCCTGCTTGGCGAGTGCGAGGTCGATGCGGCCCTCGGGCGGCTCGGGCTCGCCCACCACCACGGCCCAGTAGGTCTTCTGCACGTCGCGGCCGCGGAAGGCGGCGGCGAGCTTCGCGGCGGCGGCGGCGCTGCGGCCCAGCACCAGCACGCCGGAGGTGTCGCGGTCCAGCCGGTGCACCAGGCGCGGGCGGTCCTCGGCGTCCAGGCGCAGCGCGTCGAGCATGCCGTCCAGGTGCTTCGCGATGCCCGGCCCGCCCTGCACGGGCAGGCCGTGCGGCTTGTCGATCACCAGGACATGCGGGTCCTGGTGGAGGACCATCGCCAGCAGCGCCTGGGCCTGGCGTTCATCCACCGGCCGCGGGGCGCGCGGCGCGTCGGGCGCGGGGCCTTCGGGCAGGGGCGGGATGCGCACTTCCTGCCCGGCGGCGAGGCGGGTGTTCGCCTCCGCCCGCTTGCCGTCCACGCGGATCTGCCCGGTGCGCAGCATCTTCTGGAGCGCCCCCTGGGTCAGCGCCGGGTGGTGGCGGCGGAGCCAGCGGTCGAGACGGGTGTCGGCCTCGTCGGGGCCGACCTTGCGGAGCTGCACGGTCATCGTCCGGCCCGTCTAGCGCCGATGGGGGCGGGTTGTCGCCGGAGGATCGCGCCGGAGGCGCGTGGGGGCGCGGCGCCGGAGGCGCGTGGGGGCGCGGCGCCGGAGGCGCGTGGGGGATCGACGCCGGAGGCAGGACGTGCGCCGGGGGCAGGGGCAGGTCCTCGGTCGCGGCGGCGCGGATCCCGGGCAGCGGCGGAATCTCGATCGGCTCCCCCGAGAGGCCGTCGAGGCAGGCCGCCGCCGGCGCGTCGCCGCCAGGCGCCCCCGGCACCGCGATGGCCGCCGACGCGGGCAGGCCGAGGCAGGCCGCGGGCGGCACCGGCAGGCCCGGCGCTGGGGCGGTGGCGGCCGGCTCCGCCGCGGCCGGCGCCATCCCGCAGAAGGCCCGGGCGGCGACGCAGAGCGCGGCCAGCCCATCCAGCCCGAGCGCATCCGTCGCGCGCACCAGGTCGAGCAGCATGCGCGGCCGCGTCGGCAGGACCGGGCGATACGTCCCCTCCCCCGCCGGCGCGCCGTCGAAGAACCAGGCGGGCGGCACGCCGAGCAGCACCGCCACCGCCGGCAGCCGCGTGGCCGGCAGCGCGTTCTGCCCCGATTCGTATTTGTGCGCCTGCTGGGTGGAGATGCCGAGCGCGGCGGCGAGCTCGGCCAGCGACAGGCCGCGCTGCACCCTCGCCTCCCGCAGGCGGCGGCCGGCATGCAGGTCGGCCGGCAGCAGCCGGGGCATGGCGCCCCGGCGGGGCCCCGCCACGCCGCGGCGGGGCCGCGGCGCGGCGTCGGCCTGCATCATTGCCACAGCTCCCACTGCCCCTGCCCGGCGGCGAGGCGGGAGGCGACGTCCTCGATGGTGATCTGGCCGGAGGCGACCTGGTTGCGCCAGGAGCCGTCCCAGGCGCCGTCGCGCGCCACGTAGCGCTGCGCGGCGGCCATCCAGTCGGTGCCGCCCGCCGCGGCGGCGGCGAAGCCGGTCGGCGCCGCGTCGCCCTGGCCCGGGGTCCAGGCGGAGACGCGGACCCAGTCGATCTCCATCTCCGCACGGCTGGGCGTGCCGCCGTTCGGGCCGCCGCCGAACCAGCCCTCCCACGGGGCGTGCACCTGCGCCTGCATGCCGAAGGACATCTTCTGGTCCGGCACGTCATGGGTGATGCGCGCGCGTTCCCGCCCGTCCACCGACAGCACCAGCTGCCCCGGCGTCCAGTCGAGCCGGTAGTCGTGCCAGCCATCGACGTTCAGCGGGATGTACTCGGTCACCCAGGGGTTGCCGTGGTTGACGAAGGCGAAGCTGTCGCGCCGCGGGTCATGCGTCTCGAGGATGTTCACCTCGTCGGTCCATTGGTTGTTCGACGGCCAGAGCAGCACGACGCCCGAGGTTCCCTGCGCCTCGTCCACGCGGGCACGGAATTCGTAGCGGCCATAGGTCTGGCCGTCGGGGATGGTGGACAGGCCGCCCGAGGCCCAGCCGCCGCCCTCGCGTTCGGTCGCGATGGTCAGCTTGCCGTCGGCAACCTCCAGCTGGGAGGGATCCCAGCGGAACATGCCGTTGCCGTGCTGGCCGGAATAGAGCGCCTTCCAGGTGCCCCGGTCGAGCGCGTTGCCGTTGAAGTCGTCGAAGAAGACGGTCTTGAAATCAGACATTCAGCCGGTCCCTGTCTTGTGGTTCGGGACCTCCGGAGGCTGGGTCGCTTCTAATCGGCTGCCGGTCGCGCCGTCCACCCAAGCCGGCCGGGGCGCAGGGTTCAAAGAGCCGGCGCGGGGCTTCGCGTGGTGGTTGCAGGGCGCGCCGATCACAAGGCGCGGCGGGGCGCGCGGCGCCCTTGCGGGACGGCAGGCGGGCGGGCGGCGCGCGGTTGCGCAGGGGGTGGCTGGAGCGGGCGCGCGGGCGCGCGGGCGACAAAAGGCGAAGCGCCGGCGCTACCGCCGCAGCAGCGCCTGCGCGCCCCAGAAGGCCAGCGCGCCGAGCCCGACCGAGGCCAGGACGTAGAGGGCGGCGAGCGGCGGCGCGCGCTCGGCCAGCGCCGCCGTCTCCAGGCTGAAGGCGGAGAAGGTGGTGAAGCCGCCGAGGAAGCCGGTGACCAGCAGCAGCCGCGCCTCGCCCTGCAGCCCGGCGCCGGCGGCGAGCCCGATCAGCGCGCTGCCCGCGACGTTCACCGCCAGCGTCCCCCAGGGAAAGCCGGCGCCGAGCTGCGACAGCGCCAGCAGCGAGACCAGGTATCGCGCCACCGACCCCGCGGCGCCGCCCGCCGCCACCAGCAGCAGGGCGGAGAGGCTCATCGCCGGCCCCGCTTCGCGCGGCGCAGCTTCTGCAGTTCGTCCAGCCGTGCCGCCACGGCGGCTTCGGCGCCGCGGTCGGTCGGGCGGTAGAAGGTGCTGCGCGCCATGCCGTCCGGCCAGTAGTCGGCGCCGGAGAAGCCCTCCGCCTCGTCATGGTCGTAGGCGTAGCCGGCGCCGCGCCCGATCTCCTGCATCAGCTTCGTCGGCGCGTTCAGGATATGCGCGGGCGGCATCAGGCTGCCGGTCTGCTTCGCCGCCGCCATGGCTTCCTTGAAGGCGACGTAGACGGCGTTGGACTTGGGCGCGGTGGCGAGGTGCACGACGAGCTGGGCCAGCGCCAGCTCGCCTTCCGGGCTGCCCAGGCGCTCGTAGGTCTCCCACGCCGCGATCGCGAGCGGCAGGGCGCGGGGGTCGGCCATGCCGACATCCTCGGCGGCGAAGCGCGCGAGGCGGCGGGCGATGTAGCGCGGGTCCTCCCCGCCCGTCAGCATGCGCGCGAACCAGTAGAGCGCGGCATCCGGGTCCGATCCGCGCAGCGATTTGTGCAGCGCGGAGATCAGGTTGAAGTGCTCCTCGCGGTCCTTGTCGTAGAGCGCGGCACGCTTCGCGAGCAGGGCCGCGAGGCCGGCGGGGTCGAGCGGCGGCGTGGCTTCCGGCAGGGCGAGCAGCTGTTCCGCCAGGTTCAGCAGGTAGCGGCCATCGCCATCGGCCATGGCGCGCAGCGCGGCGCGGGCGGCGGGGTCGAGCGGCAGGGCGCGCGCTTCCGTCGCCTCGGCGCGGGCGAGCAGGGCTTCGAGGGCGGCATCGTCCAGCCGCTTCAGCACCAGCACCTGGCAGCGCGACAGCAGCGCGCCGTTCAGCGCGAAGGAGGGGTTTTCGGTGGTGGCGCCGACCAGCGTCACGGTGCCGTCCTCGACCACCTGCAGGAAGCCGTCCTGCTGGGCGCGGTTGAAGCGGTGGATCTCGTCCACGAAGAGCAGCGTGAAGCGGCCCGCCGTGCGCCTGGCCCGCGCCTCGTCGAAGGCGCGCTTGAGGTCGGCCACCCCGGAGAACACCGCCGAGAGCGGCTGGAAGGAGAGATCGGCCGCCCGCGCCAGCAGCCGGGCGATGGTGGTCTTGCCCACCCCCGGCGGGCCCCAGAGGATGAGGGAGGGCAGGCTGCCGCGCGCCAGCATGCCGGACAGCGCGCCGGCGGGGCCGAGCAGCTGGTCCTGGCCGATCACCTGGTCCAGCGCCTCCGGCCGCAGGCGGTCGGCCAGCGGCCGGGGGCCGGGCTTCCGCGTCGGCTCGGGGTCGGGGTCGCCGAAGAGGTCGGGGGCGCGCGCCATGGCGCCATCCTGGCGCCGGCGGGCGGATCGGGGAACCCGGCGCGCGCGGGCGCTTGACCGGGGCGGCGCTTCGGCCGATTCCGGGCACAACCAACCAAGACCAGGAGACGCCCGCCATGACCCTCACCCGCCGCGCCGCGCTCGGCGCAATTCCCGTGCTCACCCTGCCGGGGCTGGCGCGCGCGCAAGGCGCCTGGCCGCAGCGCTCGATCCGGCTGGTGGTGCCCTTCGCCGCCGGCGGCGCGGCGGACAGCGCGGCGCGGGTGCTGACGCCGCGCATGGGCGAGCGGCTCGGCCAGGGTTTCGTGGTGGAGAACCGGACCGGCGCGTCCGGCTCGCTCGGCGGGAACGAGGTGGCGCGGGCGACGGACGGCCACAGCTTCCTGTGGGACGCGTCGAGCCACATCGTGAACCCGTCCCTGCTGCGCGGGCTGCCCTTCGACTACGCCACCGCCTTCACGCCGATCTCGCTGGTGGTCACCTTCCCCTCCGCGGTCGCGGTGAAGAACGACTTCCCGGCGCGCACCCTGGCGGAGTTCGTGGCGGCGGCGAAGGCGCGGCCGGGGGCCATCACCGTCGGCACGCAGGGCAACGCGACGGCGGGGCATCTGGGGCTCGCGGCCTTCAGCCGCGCGGCGGGGATCGAGGTGATCCACGTGCCCTATCGCGGCGGCGCGGCGGCGGCGCAGGATCTGGCGGGCGGTGCGATCGACGCGGTCTTCACCACGCTGGTCTCGGCGGGGCCGGTGGTGGATGGCGGGCGGGCGCGGTTCCTGGGCGTCGGCACGCTCGGGCGGGTGGAAAGCCGGCCGGACGTGCCGACCATCGCCGAGAGCGGCTTCGCGGGTTTCGAGAGCAACGAATGGGCCGGGCTGTTCGGCCCGGCGGGGACGCCGGCGCCGGTGGTCTCGGCCATGTACGACGCGCTGGCCGAGGCGATCGCGGTGCCGGCGATCCGCCAGCGCCTGGTGCAGATCGGCTGCGTGCCGGTGGCGTCCCGCCCCGCCGAGTTCGCGCGCTTCGTCACCGAGGGCCGTGCCGCCATGGCGACCCTGGTGCGGGAGGCGAACATCCGTGCCGAGTGACGCAGGCGCCCGCCCGCGGCGGCGCCTCTGCATGGGGTCCGGGCGGCCGCGCGCCGCGTGACGCAACACCCCAACCGCCACGCGGCCGGCATCCTGCTGATGTCGGTCGCGGTGCTGATGTTCACGCTGAACGACGTGCTGGGGAAGTGGCTGGTCGCCACCTATTCGGTCGCGCAGGTCATCGTGCTGCGCAGCGTCTCGGCACTCGCGGTGCTGGCGCCGCTGGTGGCGCGCGAAGGGCCGGAACAGCTGCTGCGGCCGCGCCGGCCCGGGCTGCAGCTGCTGCGCGTGGTCTGCGGCACGGCGGAGGTGGCGGCCTTCTACTGGGCCGTCTCGATGATGCCGCTGGCCGACACGCTGGCCTTCTGGATGGCCATGCCGATCTTCGTCGCCGTCGCCTCCGCGCTGATCCTGCGGGAGCGGCTGGAGCCGGCGCGGCTGGCCGCGGTGGTGGCGGGGTTCGTGGGCGTGGTGCTGGCGCTGGGGGCGAGCCTGGATCATGGCTGGCTGCCATCCCTGGTCGCGGTGGCGGGGATGCTGCTCTACAGCGCCTACCTGCTGGTGACGCGGGAGTTGCGCGCCACGCCGGCGCCGGTGCTGGCGGCCTACCAGATGGTGGCGGCCTGCCTGGCGGGGCTGGTGCTGCTGCCCTTCGGCTGGACCACGCCGAGCTGGCCGGACCTGGGGTTGATGGCGCTGCTCGGCGTGGTGGCGACCTTCGCGCACTTGGCGGTGACGAAGTCGCTGGCGCTGGCCCCGGCGGCGGTGGTGGTGCCCTGGCAATATGCGATGATCCTGTGGGGGATCCTGTTCGGCTGGCTGTTCTTCGGCGACGTGCCGGAGCCGATGATGCTGGCGGGCGTCGCGGTCATCGTGGTGGCGGGGCTGTGGCTGACGCGGATCGAGATGCGGGGGGGCAGGCGGGGATGAGCGCGGTGGACTGGTCGCGGCTGCCGGTGCCGGAGGATGACGGCGGCGCCGCCCACCTGCCGGGGATGGCGGTGCCCAAGGTGGCGCTGCCGGCCACGGATGGGGCGGTGGTGGACCTCTCGGCGCTGGCGGGCACGGTGGTGGTCTACGCCTATCCGCGCACGGCGGGGCCGGATGGCGGCGTGCCGGAGGGCTGGGACCTGATCCCCGGCGCGCGCGGCTGCACGCCGCAATCCTGCGCGTTCCGCGACCATTTCGCCGAGTTGCGGGCGCTGGGGGTGGCCGCCGTCTTCGGGCTGGCCACGCAGGACACCGCCTACCAGGCCGAGGCGGCGGCGCGGCTGCACCTGCCTTTCCCGCTGCTGTCCGATGCCGGGCTGGCGCTGGCGGACGCGCTGCGGCTGCCGCGCTTCGAGGTGGCGGGGATGGTGCTGCTGAAGCGGCTGGCGCTGGTGCTGCGCGGCGGGCGGGTGGCGAAGGTCTTCTACCCGGTCTTCCCACCGGACCGCAGCGCGGCGGATGTGATGGGCTGGCTGCGGGCGAACCCGGAGGGGTGAAACGGCGAAGGGCGCCTTGCGGCGCCCTTCCGAAACCCTCCGCGGTGGCGCGCGGCTTACGCCGCGTCCGCCTCGCTCTCCGGCATGTCCGGGCGCGGGCCGCTGTCGAGGCCCTTGGCGGCCACGTCGCGCTCGACCAGTTCGATCACCGCCATCGAGGCCGCGTCGCCGAAGCGGATGCCGGCCTTCAGGACGCGGGTGTAGCCGCCGTTCCGGGCCTTGTATCGCTCGGCGATGGTGGTGAAGAGCTTGTCCACCACGCGCTCGTCGCGGATCTGCGCATAGGCCTGGCGGCGGGCGTGCAGGCCGCCGCGCTTGCCGAGCGTGATGATGCGCTCGACATAGGGGCGCAGCTCCTTCGCCTTGGGCAGCGTCGTGGTGATCTGCTCGTGCTTGATCAGGCTCGTCGCCATGCTGCGCAGCATGGCGATGCGATGGGTGGAGGTGACGCCGAGCTTCCGGCCGGCAACGCCGTGACGCATGGTTCCGATCCTAATTCACAAGGGCCGCGCGGCCCCGAAGGTGGTCACGGGGCCGGTGGCGGCTTGCGCCCGCCGCGGCCCCGCCGGCGCCCCTCAGAAGGGCTCCTCGAGCTTCTTGGCGAGGTCCTCGATGTTCTCCGGCGGCCAGCCGGAGACGGTCATGCCGAGGCCGAGGCCCATGGAGGCCAGGACCTCCTTGATCTCGTTCAGCGACTTGCGGCCGAAGTTCGGGGTGCGGAGCATCTCCTGCTCGGTCTTCTGCACCAGGTCGCCGATGTAGACGATGTTGTCGTTCTTCAGGCAGTTGGCGCTGCGGACGGAGAGTTCGAGCTCGTCCACCTTGCGGAGCAGGTTGCGGTTGAAGGGCAGGTCGTCGCGGACCTCCTCGATCACCCGCGCGCGCGGCTCCTCGAAGTTGACGAAGAGCTGCAGCTGCTCCTGCAGGATGCGGGCGGCAATGCCCACCGCATCCTCGGGCGTCACCGTGCCGTCGGTCTCGACCGTCAGGACCAGCTTGTCGTAGTCGGTCTTCTGGCCAACGCGGGTGGGCTGCACCTGGTAGGCCACGCGGCGGACCGGCGAATAGATCGCGTCCACCGGGATGAGGCCGATCGGCGCATCCTCCGGCCGGTTTTCCGAGGCGGGGACGTAGCCCTTGCCGGTTTCCACCGTCAGTTCCATGGAAAACCGCGCGCCGTCGTCCAGCGTGCAGATCACCAGGTCCGGGTTGGCGATCTCGATGTCGCCGGTGGTCTGGATCTGGCCGGCGGTCACCTCGCCGGGGCCGGTCGCGGTCAGCTGCAGGCGCTTGGCGCCGTCGCCGTTGTAGCGGATGGCCAGCTGCTTCACGTTCAGCACGATGTCGGTCACGTCCTCCCGGACGCCCTGGATCGAGCTGAATTCGTGCAGCACGCCGTCGATGCGGATGCCGCTGACGGCCGCGCCCTGCAGGGAGGACAGCAGCACCCGGCGCAGCGCGTTGCCGAGCGTCATGCCGAAGCCGCGCTCCAGCGGCTCGGCCGTCAGCACGGCCACGCGGTTGGGATCGGCGCCGAGCTCGATGTCCTTCTTGGTCTCGATCAGCGAACGCCAGTTCTTTTCGATCACGATATTTTCCCCTGCCCGGCCCTGCGACGCGCGTCCGATATGGTCAAACGCGGCGACGCTTGCGCGGGCGGCAGCCGTTGTGCGGGATGGGGGTGGTGTCGCGGATCGCCGTCACGCTGAAGCCGACGGCCTGCAGCGCGCGCAGCGCCGATTCGCGGCCCGAGCCGGGGCCGGAGACCTGGATCTCCAGGATCTCCATCCCGTGCTCGCGCGCCTTCTTGCCGGCATCCTCCGCGGCAACCTGGGCGGCGTAGGGCGTGCTCTTCCGGCTGCCCTTGAAGCCCATGCTGCCGGAGGACGACCAGGCGATGGCGTTGCCCTGCGCGTCGGTGATCGTCACGACCGTGTTGTTGAAGGAGGCCAGCACATGCGCCACGCCGGACGAGATGTTCTTGCGTTCCTTCTTGCGCGGGCGATTGCCGGCGCCGGCGCCGCCGCGGGGTTCGCGAGCCATCTTACTTCGTCACCTTCTTCTTGCCGGCAATGGCGACCGCCTTGCCCTTGCGCGTGCGCGCATTGGTATGGGTGCGCTGGCCGCGGACCGGCAGGCCCTTGCGGTGGCGCAGGCCCCGGTAGCAGGCCATGTCCATCAGCCGCTTGATGTTCATGTTGATTTCGCGGCGCA
The DNA here is from genome assembly GCA_027487675.1 of Acetobacteraceae bacterium. Taxonomy (GTDB): domain Bacteria; phylum Pseudomonadota; class Alphaproteobacteria; order Acetobacterales; family Acetobacteraceae; genus Falsiroseomonas. The sequence continues at coordinate 9,367 of JAIYDD010000088.1, forward strand.
GGTCGCCCTCGACCTGGTATTCGCGGTCGATCAGCTCGCGGATGCGGAGGATCTCGTCGTCCGTCAGCTGGTTCACCCGGCGCGCGCCCGGGATGCCCAGCCGGTCGCAGATATCCTGCGCGTTCCTCGGCCCGATCCCGTAGATGTAGCGCAGCGAGATGGGAACCCGCTTGTTGGTGGGGATATTGACCCCGGCGATACGCGCCACGGTGGCTCTCTCCTCAGGGGGCGCTGGCGCCCCGTTTCGCACCGGCCGTGCCGACCGGGTCCAGACGATCCTGACGTGCAATGGGCAAGCGCGGCCGGGGGGTTCCCCGGCCGCGAGGGCGGGGCACTACACCGCCCGCGCGGGCCGAGTCAAGGGCTGGCGCCCTCCAGCACCGCCACGACCTGGCGGGTGACCTCGTCCATCTCGGCCATCCCGTCCACCTGCTTCAGCTTCCCCTGCGCCGCGTAGTAGGGCAGCAGCGGCGCGGTCTGCCGGTGATAGGCATCGAGTCTGGCGCCCACCGTCTCCGCCTTGTCGTCGGCGCGGCGGACGAACTCCGTGCTGCCGCAGGCGTCGCAGATGCCGGGCTTCGCGGTCGGCTTGAAGCTGTCGTGGTAGCCGGCGCCGCACTTGCCGCAGGTGAAGCGGCCGGCGATGCGATCGACCAGCGCCGCGTCGTCCACGGCCAGCTCGATCACGTGGCCGAGCGCCATGCCGTTCTCCCGCAGCATGACGTCCAGCGCCTCGGCCTGCGGGACGGTGCGGGGGAAGCCATCCAGGATGAAGCCCCGGGCGCAATCGGCCTGCTGGACGCGCTTGGCGAGCATGGCGGTGATGATCGCGTCCGGCACCAGCGCGCCGCTTTCCATGATCGCCTTGGCCTCGCGCCCGATCTCGGAGCCCGACTTCACCTCGGCGCGCAGCATGTCGCCGGTGGAGATCTGGGCGATCCCGAACCGCTCCTCGAGCCGCTTCGCCTGGGTGCCTTTCCCCGCGCCAGGCGGTCCCAGCAGGATCAGCCTCATCGTCCCCTCCCCCCCGGTTGGGTGCCGCGGCCCCCGAGCCGCGCCTTCTTGATCAGCCCCTCGTATTGATGGGCGAAGAGATGGGACTGCACCTGCGCCACCGTGTCCATGGTGACGGAGACGATGATCAGCAGGGAGGTGCCGCCGAAGTAGAAGGGCACGCCGTAGTTCGCGATCAGCAGTTCCGGCAGCAGGCAGATCACCGCGAGGTAGATCGCGCCGACCGTGGTCAGCCGCGTCAGCACCCGGTCGAAATACTCGGCCGTCGGCTGCCCCGGCCGGATGCCCGGGACGAAGCCGCCATACTTGCGGAGGTTGTCCGCCGTCTCCTGCGGGTTGAACACCACCGCCGTGTAGAAGAAGGCGAAGAACACGATGCCGACGAGATACAGCAGCATGTAGAGCGGCTGCCCATGCGCCAGCATGTTGGCGATGTCGCCGAGCAGCGAGGGCTCCGTGCTGCCCTGCTGGAACGCCGCGAAGGTGGCCGGCAGCAGCAGCAGGGAGGAAGCGAAGATCGGCGGCATCACGCCGGCGGTGTTCAGCTTCAGCGGAAGGTGGGTGTTCTCGCCGCCGAACATCCGGTTGCCGACCTGGCGCTTCGGATACTGCACCGGGATGCGGCGCTGCGCGCGCTCGATGAACACCACGGCCGCAATGATCAGCAGCGCGGCGAGCAGGAAGAAGATGATGAAGAAGGTCGAGAGCGCGCCGGTGCGCCCGAGTTCCAGCGTGGAGGCCAGCGCCGAGGGCAGGTTCGCCACGATGCCCGCGAAGATGATCAGGCTGATGCCGTTGCCGACGCCGCGCGCGGTGATCTGCTCGCCGAGCCACATCAGGAACATCGTGCCGCCGACCAGGGTGATGACGCAGGCGATGCGGAAGCCCCAGCCGGGGTCGATCACCGCCGGGCCGAAGCTGCCGCGCAACGCCTCCAGCCCGATGGCGATGCCATAGGCCTGGAAGATGGCGATGAAGAGGGTCAGGTAGCGGGTGTACTGGTTCAGCTTCTTCCGGCCCGATTCACCCTCCTTCTTCAGGGCTTCCCAGGACGGGATGGCGGCCGTCATCAGCTGCACGATGATGCTGGCCGAGATGTAGGGCATGATGTTGAGCGCGAAGACGGTCATCCGCCCCAGCGCGCCGCCGGTGAACATGTCGAACATGCCGAGGATGCCGCCGCCCATCTGCTGCAGCAGCTCGCCCATCACCGCGGCGTCCACGCCGGGGACCGGGACATAGGAGCCGATGCGGTAGACGATCAGCGCGCCGAGGGTGAACCAGATGCGCTTCTTGAGCTCGGTCGCCTTGGCCAGGACGCCGAGATTGAGACTGGATGCGAGCTGCTCGGCGGCGGACGCCATGCCTAGTCCTCCTGGCGCAGGTCGCCGCGCTGCGGCCCGCCGTTACGCGGTTGACCTGCCCTGCAAACCCATCTCGCGCAAGCGGCGCCCCTGGCCTTCGCCGGGGACGCCGCCGCGAATCCCTGAGAAAGTGCCGCCGCGCCCGCGCCGGTGCAAGGACCGGGCATGGCGCGGTGGCCCGTCAGCCCTCGGCCGCCGCTTCGGCGGGCGGGTTCAGCACGGTCACCGTGCCGCCCGCCGCCTGCACCGCCGCCACCGCCGCCGCCGAGGCGCCGGTGACGGTGATGGCGACCGCGCGGCTGATCGCGCCCTTGGCCAGCAGGCGCACGCCGGCAAAGCGCGGCGCGCTGCTGACCAGGCCCGCGGCCTTCAGCGCGGCTTCGTCGATCGGCTGGTCGGCCGCGATGCGGCCTTCCTCGATCGCCTTGTCAAGCGCGCCGACATTGAGCGGCGCGTATTCCTTGCGGAACGGGTTGACGAAGCCGCGCTTCGGCATGCGGCGATAGATCGGGAGCTGGCCGCCCTCGAACCCGTTCAGCCGCACGCCGGTGCGCGCCTTCTGGCCCTTCACGCCGCGGCCGCCGGTCTTGCCCTTGCCGGAGCCGATGCCGCGCCCGATGCGCTTGAACTTGTTCCGCGCGCCGTCGTTGTCGGCGATCTCGTTCAGCTTGGGCATGGCTCAGCCCTCCACCTTCACCAGGTGGGCGACCTTGCGGATCATCCCACGCACGGCCGGGGTGTCCTCCAGCTCGCGCGACCGGTGCATCTTGTTCAGGCCAAGCCCGATCAGCGTCTCACGCTGGCCGGGCTTGCGGCCGATCGGCGACCCGGTCTGGGTCACCTTCACGGTCTTCTTTTCCGTCGTCTCAGACATTCGCCGCCTCCGCCGCCGGATCGGCGGCGTCCTTGCGCGGCGCGCCGACCAGGTCGGACACCTTCTTGCCGCGCCGCGCCGCGACCGCCCGCGGGCTGGTCGAGCGCGTGAGCGCCGCGAAGGTCGCCTTGACCATGTTGTGCGGGTTCGTCGTGCCGGTGCACTTGGCGACCACGTCGCCCATGCCCAGCGTCTCGAAGACCGCGCGCATCGGGCCGCCGGCGATGATGCCGGTGCCGGCGGGCGCCGCGCGCAGGATCACCCGGCCCGCGCCGAATTCGCCGATCACGTCGTGCTGCAGCGTGCGGCCTTCCTTCATCGGCACGCGGATCATGCCGCGCTTGGCACGCTCCGTCGCCTTGCGGATTGCCTCCGGCACCTCGCGCGCCTTGCCCGCGCCCCA
>JAIYDD010000024.1 GCA_027487675.1 Acetobacteraceae bacterium
CATGCCGCGCGAAGGCGCGCCGGGGTGCATGCCGCGCGAAGGCGCGCCGGGGTGCATGCCGCGCGAAGGCGCGCCGGGGTGCATGCCGCGCGAGGGCGCGCGATGCCCGCGCCGCGGGCGGTCTGCCCGGCCTGGCGCCGCGGCGCGGCCCCATCCCCCCCGGCTTCCCGAGCCGGCCGCATCCCTGGCATGTGCGTTGCTGGCCCTGCGCCCCGCACGTCCGGAGGATCCGCCGCCCCATGCCCCCCGAATTCGACGCCGAGGCCCATGCCCGCGCCACCGCCGCCGCGATCGGCCTGCCGGTCGACCCGCGGCACCTGCCGGGCGTGGTGCAGAACCTGCGGCTTGCTTCCCGCATGGCCGCGATGGTCGAGGCGATGCCGCTGACGCCGGCCGACGAGGCCGCGCCGGTCTTCGTCGCCGGCCGCGAGCCGCCGCGATGACGAGCGCCGCCGCCACCGCCGCCGCCATCCGCGCCGGCCGCACCACCGCCGCCGCCGTCGCCGAGGCCGCGCTGGCCGACATCGCCGCACGCGACGGCCGCACCAACGCCTTCACCGCGGTGACCGCCGCGCGCGCCCGCGCCGAGGCCGCGGCGGTGGATGCCGCCCTCGCCGCCGGCCGCGACCCGGGCCCGCTGGCCGGCGTGCCCTATGCGGTGAAGAACCTGTTCGACCTGGAGGGCCTGGCGACGCTGGCGGGCGCGAAGATCGAGCGCGAGGCGAAGCCCGCCGCGCGCGACGCGGCGCTGGTGCGGCGGCTGCGGGATGCCGGCGCGGTCTGCCTGGGCGCGCTGAACATGGACGAATACGCCTATGGCTTCACCACCGAGAACAGCCATGACGGGCCCTGCCGCAACCCGCACGACCTGACGCGGATCGCCGGCGGGTCGTCGGGCGGGTCGGGGGCGGCGGTGGGGGCGGGGCTGGTGCCGCTCAGCATCGGGTCGGACACCAACGGGTCGATCCGCGTGCCGTCCTCGCTGTGCGGGATCTTCGGGCTGAAGCCGACCTATGGGCGGCTGTCGCGGGCGGGCAGCTACCCCTTCGTCGGCAGCCTCGACCACCTCGGGCCCTTCGCGCGCGACGTCACGGACCTGGCGCTGGCCTATGACGTGCTGCAGGGCGCGGACCCCGACGACCCGGCGCAGCAGTGGCGGGCCGAGGAGCCGGTTTCGGGCGTGTTGGGCGAGGGCGTGGCGGGGCTGCGCATCGCGGTGGCGGGCGGGCATTTCGCGCGCAACGGCCACCGGGAGGCCTTCGCCGCTGTCGCCGCGGTGGCGCGCGCGCTGGACGCGACGCGGGTGGTCGAGATCCCGCACGCCGCCGAGGCCCGCGCCGCGGCCTTCCTGATCACCATGGCCGAGGGCGGCCACCTGCACATGCCCGACCTGCGCACGCGCCCCGACGATTTCGATCCCGGCACGCGCGACCGCTTCCTGGCCGGCGCGCTGCTGCCGGCGCATTGGGTGCAGCAGGCGCAGCGCGTGCGCGCGATCTTCCGCGCCGCGGCGGCGCGCGTCTTCGACGAGGTCGACGTGCTGGTCGCGCCGGCCACCCCCTATGTCGCGACGCCGATCGGCCAGGACATGATCGAGGTGGATGGCGAGCGCATCCCGGTGCGCCCCAACCTCGGCATCTACACCCAGCCGATCTCCTGCATCGGGCTGCCGGTGATCGCCGCGCCGATCGCCGATCCGGCCACGATCGGCACGCCGGGCGGGCTGCCGATCGGCGTGCAGCTGATCGCGGCACCCTGGCGGGAGGATGTGCTGTTCCGCGTCGCCGCCGCCCTCGAACGCGCGGGCGTCTGCGCCGCGCCCACGCCCCGGAGCTGAGGCCGATGGAGATCAACATCCCCGAGGTGGTGGCCGAGGTCACCGGGCAGTTCATGCGCTACGAGCGCGCGCTGACATCGAACGATGTCGAGGTGCTGGACGAGCTGTTCTGGGACAGCCCGCACACGCTGCGCTACGGCGCGACCGAGATCCTGCACGGCGCGGAGGAGATCAAGGCCTTCCGCGCCGGCCGCAGCCCGGCGGGGCTGGAGCGTGAGCTGCTGCGCACGGTGATCACCACCTATGGCCGGGACTTCGCCACCGCCAACACCACCTTCCGCCGCGCCGGCAACGACCGGACCGGGCGCCAGAGCCAGAGCTGGGTGCGCATCCCGGGCATCGGCTGGCGGGTGGTGGCGGCGCATGTGAGCTTCCTGGCGGCGCCGGGCTGACAGCGCGCTACATGCGGATGTCGGCGGTGCGCACCACCTGCTTCCAGCGCGCATCGTCGGCGCGCATGATCTCGGCCAGGGCGTCCGGCGTGCGGAACCAGGGCGCGAGGCCGGCGCCGACGAGGCGCTGGCGCAGCGCGGGCTCGGCCATCGCGCGCGCGCCTTCGCCGCGCAGCCGCGCCACCACCGGATCGGGCGTGCCGCGCGGGGCGAAGAGCGCGATCCAGGAGGAATAGTCGTAGCCGGCGACGCCCTGTTCGGCGACGGTCGGCAGGTCCGGGAATTCCGGGTGGCGCTCGGTGCCGGCGAAGCCGATGAAGCGGATGTTGCCGGTGTCGCGGAAGGGCAGCGCCAGGGTGTGGGAGATGAACATCACCTGAACATGCCCGGCCGCCAAATCGGCCGCCGCCTGCGTCGCGCCCCGATAGCCCACCTCCGTCATGCGGACATCGGCCATCGCCATGAACATCTCGGTCGCCAAATGCTGCGGGCTGCCGGTGCCGCCGGAGGCATAGGTGACCTGCCCGCCGCGGCCGCGCGCGAAGGTGACCAGGTCCTGCACCGTCCGCGCCGGCACGTCGCGATGCACGCCGAGGAAGGTCGGGATGGTGGCGATGCCGACGATCGGGATGAAGTCGGCGAAGGGATCGAAGCCGAGGCGTCGGCTCTGCACGTTCGGCAGGATGGTCAGGATGGAGTTGTTCAGCGCCGCCAGCCCATAGCCATCCGGCGTCGCGCGGGCCGCGCGCTCGGCGCCGATCAGCCCGGCGGCGCCGGTCACGTTCTCCACCGTGAAGCGCTGGCCGAGGATCTCGCCCATGCGTTCGCCGAGGATGCGGATGGCGAGGTCGGACGCGCTGCCGGCGGCGAGCGGCATGATCACGTTGACGGGCCTCGTCGGCCAGGCCGGCTGGGCGCGGGCGGGCAGCGCCGCGGCGGCGCCGAGCGCCGGGATCGCGCCGAGCAGCGCGCGCCGGGTGGGTGCCGGGCGGTCGGGGCGGTGCATGGGCGTGTCCTCCTGGGGGGCTTGGCGCCCCGTTCGTGCCGTGCGGCATGTGGACATTGGCAAAATGGTCTGTCAATTGGTTTGGTATTGGGTGGGAGGCGCGGCGCGGTGCAGGTTCGGCTGGCGGGCTACCAGGGCGCGCGCTCTGTCCATACGCGGGCGCTGGGCGAGCTTGCGGCGCGGCTCTCGGCGGCCGGCATGGCGCCGGCGCTGGAGGCCGACGTGACGGCGGCGGGGGAGACGGCGCGGGCGCTGTTCGACGGGGTGGAGCGGGGCGGGCGGGAGGCCTGCTACCTCGCCTCGGGCTATCTCTCGGCGCGCGTGCCCTCGCTCGGCGCGCTCGACCTGCCCTATGCGGCGCCGGACCGGGCGCGGCTGTTCGCCGCGCTGGACGGCGCGGCGGGGGCGCGCATCGCGGCGGAGCTGCGGGCGGCGACGGGGCTCGTGCTGCTCGGCTGGTGGGACAACGGGCTCAGGCATCTGTCGAACGGGCGCCGGCCGATCCGCGCGCCGGCGGATTGCGCCGGGCTCTCGGTGCGCACGCTGGACAATGCGACCTACCAGGCGGCGCTGGCGGCGATGGGGCTGCGGCCGGTGGTGACCGATGTGCTGCGGCTGCGCGCGGCGGTGGCCTCGGGCGAGGTGGATGCGCAGGAGAATCCGCTGACCAACCTGCTGGGCTTCGGGCTGCAGGAATTCCACCGCTTCGTCAGCCTGACCGGCCACATCCAGGGGGTGGCGCTGCTGGTGGCGAACGGGGCGTGGGAGGCGGCGCTGCCGGGCTCGCTGCGCGACGCGCTGCACGAGGCCGCCGCGGCCGCGACCGCCGCGCAGCGCGGCTTCGCGGCGGCGGAGGATGCGCTGGCGCTGGCGGAGCTGCGCGCAGCGGGCGTGCAGGTGCTGGAGGCCGCCGCCATCGACATCGCCGCCTTCCGCGCCGCCTGCGCGCCGGTGGCCGAAGCCGCGGCGCGCGGGCTGGATCCGGCGCTGCTGGCGGCGCTGCGCTGACGCGGCGCCGGACCATGATCGGCGCGGAGAGAAGCGCCGATCATGGTCCGGCCCGCCGCTTCGGCGCGTCGGTCATGCCTTCGGCGATCACGCTCTATTCCGCGTCCTCCTCCAGCGCGCGGGCGGTGCTGTCCAGGTGGCGGCGCATCGCCTCGAAGGCGCCGCGGCGGTCGCGCGTGGCGATGGCGTCCACGATCGCGTCGTGCTCGTCGAAGGAATGGTAGTCGGGGGAGGGGCCCTGCGGGCGGCGCGCGAGATGCCCCCAGACCACGGCGCGGCGCACGCCGTTGACCAGGCGCTCCACCTCCAGCAGCAGGCGGTTGCCGGCGGCGTCCGCGATCAGCTCGTGGAAGCGGAAATCGAGTTCCTCGTAGTCCGGCCAGCTGGCGGCGGCGCGCATCGCGGCGGACAGGCGCCGCAGCTCCGCCACCTGGACGGCGGTGGCGCGCAGCGCGGCGCGGCGGGCGATCTCCGGCTCCAGGATCAGGCGCGCCTCCATCGCCTCGGGCGGGCTGGTGGCTCGGGCGAGCTCGGCCACCGGGTCGGCGCGCGTCGCCGGCGCGCCGGTGGTGGCCCCAAGGGTCGCAAAGGTGCCCTTGCCGACATGGCGCCAGACGCGGCCCTCGGCCTCCAGCACCGCGAGGGCCTTGCGCACCTCGCCGCGGCTGGTGCCGAGGCGTTCGGCCAGGGTCCGCTCGGGCGGCAGGCGCGCGGCGCCGGCGGTGTCGAGCCATTGGCGGAGATGCGCCAGGACGTCCTGGGGCGCGGTCGCGACCTGCATGTGCAAGAACTAGTGCGGGACGCTGGATTGGTCAACCAATCTGTCGCGATGCGCAGGCCGGCACGGTGCGGGCCGCATTGGTCTTGCATTGGTCGGGTGCGGGGCCATACTCCGCCCAACCTCAGGGAGCCGACCCGCATGTACCGCCCCCCGCCCGGCGTGCGCACCTCGCCCGACATGCCGATCCCGGAGAGGATGCGCGCCTGGATCCTCGGCGATCCGGACCAGCTGACGCTCGGCGCCAAGCCGGTGCCGATGCCCGGCCGCGCCGAGGTGCTGGTGCGCATCGACGCGGTGGCGATCTGCGCGACCGATCTCGAGGTCATCCACTACGGCTCGCCGGCCAAGGTCCAGGGCGGGCTGCCCTTCAACAAGGGCTGGACGCCGGGGCACGAATACATGGGCACCGTCGCCGCGCTCGGGCCGGGCGTGGACGAGTTACGCATCGGCCAGCGCGTCACGGTCGAGATCCATGCCGGCTGCGGCCAGTGCAAGCGCTGCCGCCAGGGCATGTACACCGCCTGCCTCAACTACGGGCTGAACTATGGCGAGGTGGACAAGGGCCACCGCGCCAACGGTTTTACGAGTGATGGCGGCTTTGCCGAATACGCCATCAACAACATCAACACGCTGATCCGCGTGCCCGACAGCATGTCGGACGAGGAGGCGACGCTGGTCGTCACCGCCGGCACCTCGATGTACGGGCTGACGGAATTGGGCGGGCTTGTCGCGGGCGAGAGCGTGGTGGTGATCGGCCCCGGGCCGATCGGGCTGCTGGCGGCCGGCGTGGCCAAGGCGCTGGGCGCGTCGCCGGTGGTGCTGGTCGGCACGCGCGATGCGCGGCTCGACATCGGGCGCCGGCTCGGCGCGGATCGCGTGGTGAATGTCCGCAACGAGGACCCGGTGGCGGTGGTGAAGGAGCTGACGGGCGGGATCGGCGCCGACTACGTCATCGAATGCGCCGGCACGCAGGATGCGCTCAACATGGCGACCGCCATGGTCAACCGTGGCGCAAAAATCTGCCTGGCGGCCTTCCCGCACGATCCCGTGACCGTCGACATCCCGCAGATCGTGCGCAACAACGTCTATCTCTACGGCATCCGCGGCGAGGGCCGCAGCGCGACGCACCGCGCCATGGCCTTCATGGCGGAGAAGCGCTTCGACGCGCGGCTGGTGCACACCCACACCTTCGCGCTCGACGACCTGCCCGAGGCGCTGCGCCATGCACGCGAACGGATCGGGGATGCGATCAAGGTGGTGGTGAAGGTCAACCATGGCGCGGCGCTGGCCGCGGCCGCCGAATAGACGGAAGGACCGAACCATGCCCGATGATCTGGCCCCGCGCGGGGCAACACGCCGCGTTGACGCCCCCGCCGCCTGGTCGGACGCGCTGCGCGCGGAGTTCGAGGCGAACCAGCTCAACGGCCATGTCGGCAGCGTGCTGGTGAGCGAGACCGAACGCTGCCGCGTCTGGCATCTGCGCCTGCCGCCCGGCAGCCGCTGCAACTTCCACCGCCACGTGCTGGACTATTTCTGGACGGCGCTGACGGCCGGCCGCGCCCGCGGCTACTACGACGATGGGCGCATCTTGGACGTCACCCACTACCAGGGCGAGACCAAGCACTTCACCTTCCCCGCCGGCGAGTTCTTCATCCACAGCGTGGAGAACATCGGCGAGACCGAGCTGGTCTTCACCACGGTCGAGTTCCTGGACAGCGCCAACGCGCCGCTGCCGGTGGCCGAGGAGAAGCGGCTGAAGCACGCCGCCTGACGGGCAAGGGAAGGCCGGCCGGCGCGGGGGGACGCCGGCCGGCCACGCGCCCTCAGAAGCGGCGCTCGTACACCGTCACCACGTCGCCCGGCTGCAGCAGCGCCTGGCGTTCCGCGCGGAATTCGCGCGCCGCGCCGTCTTCCTGCACGCGCGTCACCGACACGTGGTCGCGCAGCGCGCGGTAGTTGAAGCCGCCCGCCAGCGCCACGGCCGACAGCGCCGTCATCCCCGGCTGGTAGGGGAACTGCCCGCCGCGCTCCACCTGGCCGAGCACGAAGACGGGGCGGTAGGTCTGCACCTCGACCGCCACGTTGGGGTCGCGGAACAGGTCGCGCTGGCGCATCGCCGTCTCGACCGCGCGCTCCACCTCGGCCGTGGTGCGGCCGGCGGCGGGGATGGCGCCGACCAGCGGCAGGGCGAGGTTGCCGCTGTCGCCGATGCGGAACTCGCCGGTCAGGCGTTCGTCGTTGAAGACGGTGACGCGCACCTGGTCCTCGGGGCCGAGGCGATAGGCGCTGCGCGCCTCGTTGGGCAGCGGCGGCAGCTCCGCGCCGGGTGTCGCGCAGGCGGCCAGCGTCAGGCCGGCGAGCAGCATCGCCAGGATCGGCTTCTTCATGGGGCGCGGTCCTCTCTCTCTCTCTCCACCGTGGATCGAACGGGCAGGCCCGTTCGTGCCAGTGGCGACGCATGGAAGGGGATCGCGTTTCCTTGCGAAGGCGGCTCATCACGGGCTTGTTTGCGCCGGCGCGGAACCGATGCCGATCGGATCGGTTGAGCGGCGGGGGACGCGATCCGCGGCTGGCGGGTCGAACTGCGTGTCCCTCGGGGGAGTTCCGCCGCGATGCTTGACAGACCCGCCGCAGACCAGCGTGCGCCCGGCGAGCGCCGGCCGGCGCCGCGACCGACGGCGGCGCCGATGCTGACGATCGAGCCGGAGGGCCTCAACCTCGGCGCGCTTCTCGGTGCGCTGCGCCGCCGGCGGCGCGTGCTGGTCGCCTGCCTGCTGGTCTTCCCGCTGGTCGCCTTCATCGCCGCGCAGAACCTCACGCCGCGCTACACCGCGGTGGCGACGGTGATGTTCGAGCCCACGGAATACGCGGCGCGCGAGCTGCAGAGCATCCTGCGCGACGAGAGCACGACGGATGCCGTCCTTGCCTCCCAGGTCGAGATCATCCGCAGCCTCGCCGTCGCGCGGCGCATCGTGGCGCGCTTCGGCCTGACGGAGCGGGAGGAGTTCGCCTGGTGGCTGGCCGACCGCCACCGCGCCGAGAGCCTTCCCTTCCGCCTGCGCGAGCGGCTGGCGGCGCTGGTGGCGCGCATCTCCCCCGACCTTGCCGAAGCGATGGCGCCGCGCCCGATCGCCGAGGTGCCGCCGCCGGAGCTCGCCGAGATCCAGGCGGCGGAGGCACTGCTGCAGAAGCTGGAGGTGGAGGTGGTGCGCAACAGCCGCGTGCTGCGCATCCGCCTGACCTCGGAGGATCCGCAGCTTTCGGCGGCCGCGGCGAACCTCGCCTCGGAGCTCTACATCTCCGACCAGCTGGACGCCAAGTTCGCCGCCGTGCGCCGTGCCAATACCTGGCTGGATGGCCGCATCGCGAACCTGCGCGAGGAGGTCGGGCGCAACGAGCAGCGCATGGCGGAGCTGCGCGCCACCTCCGGCCTGACGCGCGGGGTCAACGCGGCGCTGGGGACGGAGCAGATCAGCCGCATCACCCAGGACCTGATCGAATCGCGCAACACGCTCGCGGGTGCCGAAGCGCGGCTGGCGGCGGCGCGCGGCTCCGGCGGGCCAGGGGCGGACCTGACGGCGCTCGGCTCGGCGAACCTCGTCGCGCAGCGCGCGGCGCGCGACGAGGCGCGGCGGGAGCTGGACCGGCTGGCGGCCGTGCTCGGCGGCGGGCACCCGGACGTGCGCGCCGCCGCGTCCCGCGTCGCGGCGACGGAGCGCGCCGTGGGGGCGGAGACGACGCGCGTCGTGCAGGCGCTGGACGCCGAGACGCGCGCGGCCCGCGCCCGCGTCGCCAGCCTGGAGCGGAGCCTCGCGGAGCAGGAGGCGATCCTGAACCGCACGCGCGGCGCCGAGATCCGGCTGAACGCGCTGGAACGCGAGACGGAGGCCTCTCGCAGCCTGCTGCGCGCGGTGCTGGAACGCAGCCAGACGACGGTGACGCAGACCGCGATCGAGAAGGCGGATGCGCGCATCCTGTCGCCCGCCATCGTGCCCGGCGTGCCGTCCTTCCCGCAGCCGACGCTGTTCGTGGCGGCGGCGGCGGCGCTCGGCGCGCTGTTCGGGCTGCTGCTGGTCTGGTTCCTGGAACAGTCCGACGGCACGGTGCGCACCGGCGACGAGATCCGCTCCGCCTTCGGCCTGCCCTGCGTCGCGCTGGTGCCGATGCTGCGGCGCGGGCTGCTCGGGCGGCACCGGGCGGAGGACTACGTCGCGCGCAAGCCGCTCAGCCCGTTCAGCGAGAGCATGCGCACGCTGCGCGCCGCGCTCTGGCTGGGCGCCGATCCGCCGCGCGTCGTGGTGGTGACGGCGGCGCGGCCGGGCGAGGGCAAGACGACCACCGCGATCGCGCTGTCGCGCTCGGCCGCCATGAACGGCGAACGCGTGCTGCTGATCGATTGCGACATCCGCCAGCCCTCGGTCGGGCGGCTGTTCCGCGCCGAGGCGGCGCCGGGCGTCACCGACCTGCTGCTGGGCCAGGCGATGCAGGACGACCTGATCCGCCGCGACCACCTGACGGGGCTGGACTATATCCCGGCCGGGGCGGCGGAGGTGCATTCGCTCGGCCTGTTCATGTCGGAGGCGATGGCCGCCCTGCTGGATCGCGTGCGGCGCGACTACGACCTGGTGGTGCTGGACGCGCCGCCGGTGCTGGCCATGGCCGATGCGCGCGTCGTCGCCCGCCTTGCCGATGCCACGCTGCTCTGTATTAAATGGCGCGACACGCCGCGATCGGTGGTGCGGAATTCGCTGGCGTTGCTGGAGGATGCCAAGGCGCGCGTGGTCGGCGCGGCGCTGACGCAGGTGGATGCGAAGACGCATCGCCGGTCCGGCTACGCGGACAGCGAGGTCTATCACCCCCGCTACAGCGGCTACTTCAGGGAATAGGCGGGGCCGTCCCGCGGGGAGCAGCGACGTGGCGCGTTACCTGGTGACCGGCGGCGCGGGCTATGTGGGCAGCCACACCGTGCTGGCGCTGCGCGATCGTGGCGACGAGGTCGTGGTGCTGGACGACCTCTCCAAGGGCCATGCGGCGGCGCTGCCCGCGGGCGTGGCGCTGGTGCGGGGGCGCTGCGGCGACCCGGCGGCGCTGGACGCCGCCTTCGCGCAGGGGCCCTTCGAGGCGGTGCTGCATTTCGCCGCGCTCTCGCTGGTCGGCGACAGCATGCGCGAGCCGATGCGCTATTTGCGGGAGAACCTGGGCAACACCGCGGCGGTGGCGGAGGCCGCGGCGAAGGCCGGCTGCCGGAAATTCGTGCTGTCCTCCACCGCCGCGCTGTTCGGCTTCCCCGACCGCGTGCCGATCGACGAGGAGGCGGCGCTGGCCCCCGCCTCGGCCTATGGCGAGAGCAAGCTGTTCTGCGAACGCGCGCTGGCCTGGGCCGAGCAGGTGCACGGGCTGCGCTTCGCCACGCTGCGCTACTTCAACGCGGCCGGCGCCGACCCGCAGGGCCGCGCGGGCGAGGACCACGAGCCGGAGACGCATCTGGTGCCGCTGGCGATCGACGCGGCGCTCGGGTTGCGCGGGCAACTCACCGTCTTCGGCACGGACTACCCGACGCCCGACGGCACCTGCATCCGCGACTACGTGCATGTCAGCGACCTGGCGGATGCGCATCTGCGGGTGCTGCCGCTGCTCGACCAGCGCTCGGTCCGCTACAACCTCGGCAACGGCACCGGCTATTCGGTGCGCGAGGTGATCGAGACGGTGGGCCGCATCGCCGGCCGCCCGGTGCCGCACGGCCTCGGCCCGCGGCGGGAGGGCGACCCGGCGGCGCTGGTCGCGTCCTCGGCGAAGCTCAGGGCGGAGACGGGATGGACGCCGCGCTTCCCGGCGCTGGAGGACATCGTGCGCACGGCGCTCGACTGGCGGCAGGCGCATCCGCAGGGCTATCGCGGCCGCGCCGCGGGGTGACGTGACGCCCGCATCACGAAGGGCGAAGCGCGCGCCGAGGTGATGCTTCGTTCCGTCCGCCGCTTGCTACGCGGGCGGTCGGAGGCCCATCCCGATGACGACGGAAGCTGCCGGGCGCACGCCCGCCTGGGCGATCGCGCTGTGCGGGCTGCTGCTGGCCTGGCCGGCGGCGTGGAACGGCTATCCGCTGGTCTTCGCCGACAGCGGCACCTATCTCGGCCAGGCGATCGAGCGCTATCTCGGCTGGGACAGGCCGGCTTCCTACAGCCTGGTGCTGCATGCGTTGCATTGGCAGGTCACGCTGTGGACCGTGCCGCTGGGCCAGGGGCTGGTCGCGGCGCATCTGCTGGCGTTGCTGCTGCGCGTGCTGGACCGACCGGGTGCGGCGCCGCTGTTGGCGACGACGGCGCTGCTGGCGGTGGCGACCGGGCTGCCCTGGCTGGCGGCGCAGCTGATGCCCGATGTCTTTACCGGGCTCGTCATCCTGGGACTCTGGCTGCTGGGCTTCGGGCGCGCGCGACTGTCCCGGCTCGAGCAGGCATGGGTGGGGCTGGTCGCGTGCGGCGCCGTCGTCGTGCATTTCGCGCATGTGCCGATGGCGCTCGGCCTGGCGCTGGCGGGCGGCGGCGTCGCCTGGATGCAGGGCGGGCGGGCGGCTGCCTGGGCGGCGGGGTGGCGGATGGCGGCGCCTGCCGTGCTGGCCGCGGCCGCGCTGGTGGCGGTGAACGCGGCGGGGCATGGGCGGCTGGCCTTCTCGCCCTTCGGCGCGGTCTTCGTCGCGGCGCGGCAGATCGAGGACGGGCCGGCGGTGCGCACGCTCGACCGGCATTGCGCGGCCACCGGCTGGCGCGTCTGCGCGCTGCGCGACCGGCTGCCGATGTTCGCCAACGACTTCCTCTGGCTGCCCGAGGGGCCGTTGCGCGGCGAGCTGGGTGGCGGCAAGGCCT
Source organism: Acetobacteraceae bacterium (assembly GCA_027487675.1). GTDB lineage: Bacteria > Pseudomonadota > Alphaproteobacteria > Acetobacterales > Acetobacteraceae > Falsiroseomonas. Next base: position 11,885 of record JAIYDD010000024.1, read on the forward strand.
GGGCGGCGGAAGCCTCGGCGCTGGTCGCGGCGACGCTGCGCGACGAGCCCGCGACGGTCGCCGCGAACGGGCTGCGCAACGCGACGCGCCAGATGGTGATGCTGGAGACCGGCGACGGGCTGGAAGCCTGGCGCGGCGCGCCCGGGCCGGAGCCGCTGATCGAGCGCTACTTCCCGGCCGGTGAGCTGGCCGCCTTCCGCGCCGCGCGGCAGGCGCGGGGGCTGCTGCTGGCGGATGCGCAGCGCTTCGCGCCCTGGCATGCGCTGCTGGCCTGGGCGGGGCTGCTGGTGCTGCCGCTGGCCGCACTCGCGCGGCGGCGGCACCGCGCGGCGGTCGCGCTCTGCGTGCTGGTGCTGGCGGGGGCGGCGGGCAATGCGGTGCTGACCGGCGCGCTGTCCGGGCCGCATGTGCGCTACCAGGCGCGGATCGCCTGGCTCTTCGTGCTGACGCCCGTCGCGGTGCTGGCCCTCGCGCGCGTGCCGCGGCTGCGGGAGGTGGAGGACGCGGCGCGCGCCTGACCGCCGCGCCGGTCAGTCGGTCATGCGGTCCAGCGGCGGGATGCGGCGCAGCACCAGCCGCTTGGCGATGATCGGGCCGAACAGGCCGGCCGCGGTCAGCGCCGGGGCGTGCACCCAGAATCCTTCGGCGGTCCAGGGCACGCCGAGCTGCAGCAGCACCGCCTTGGCGACGCCGATGGCGATCACGTTGAACAGGTAGATCGCCATCGAGAAGCCGCCGAGCCGGATGGCCCAGCCCTGCCGCGCCATGGCGGGATGCAGCATCAGGCCGTGCATCGCCGGGATGGCCGCCAGCCCGCAGGCCAGCAGCGAGAGGTCGCCCGGCAGCCAGCCGGCGAGGGCGGCGCCGAGGCTCGCGGCGAAGCAGAGCCACCACAGGCCGAGCCGCGCGGCGAAGACCGGCAGCAGCCTTGCTTCGCGCTCCGCCACCGCGACGCCGACGGCGAAGAACAGCGCGTGGCGCGCGAAGCGATCCATGTACGAGATCGCCGGCGGCTCGGCAGCCAGCAGCAGCAGCCCGGCCAGCAGCAGCCCGGCCGTGCCCGCCACGCGCCACAGCGGCGGCGCCAGCACGGAACACAGGAACAGCACCCAGAGGAACCAGATGAAGGTGGCCGGGCTGTCTTCCGTGGTCAGCACCAGGTCGCGCAGGCCGGGCAGCAGGCCGGCGGCGCGGTTGTCGACATGCACGATCTCCTGCGCCAGCAGCTTGCCCGCCAGCACGACCACGCCCAGCAGCAGGAAGGGCAGCAGCAGCCGCTTCGCGCGGCGCCAGGCGAAGCCCGGCCAGGCCGCGCCCGCCACCTGCAGCGCCCCGGTCATCCAGGCGACATAGCCGCTGAGATAGAGGAAGAGCGGCATGTGGAAGCGGTAGATCGCGTAGCGCAGCTGGTCGTACCATTCGGCACCCGGCGGCGGCGCGGCGGCGACGATGTGGCCGACCACCACCAGCAGGATCGCGACACCCTTGGCGCGGTCGAGGTCCAGCCGCCGCGTGCGCACGGCCGGCCGGAAGGCCTGGTTCATGCGCTGCGGCCGCGCAGCGCATCGCGCAGCGCGCCGCCCGGCCCGGCCTCGCGCCGTTCCAGCCGCGCGCGCGCCAGCGCCGCGGCGAACCAGCCATACTGGATGACCGAGGTCGTGGCGATCAGCGTGTTGTCGAAGGCGGCATGGATCAGCGCGCCGAGCAGCGCGCAGCGCAGCACCAGCCGGTCCGCGGGCGCGGCGCGGCGCGTGCCGCCCCAGACCCAGGCGATGATCGCGCCGAAGACCAGCCCCGCGCCGACGATGCCGCCATCCACCGCCAGCCGCAGGTATTCGTTGTGCGCGGCGTTGGAGCGGATCAGGCGGATCTGCGGATCCTCCGGATCCACGATCAGCTTGCCGGCGCCGAGGCCGTAGCCGAAGACCGGCCGGCGCTCGATCGCCTCCACGAAGTAGGGCCAGATCACGTCGCGGCCGGAGAGGTTCACGTCGCCGCCGCCGAGCAGCCGGTCCGCGGCGAAGACCAGCAGCGGCCCGAGCAGCAGCAGCGCCGGCAGCAGCCCGCCCATCGCGAGATCGACCTTGCGCTTCAGCGGGAAGGTGTGGCGGTCCGACAGCAGCACCACCATCAGCAGGAACAGCGCGACCACGATCAGCGGCGCGCGCGCTTGCGTCGCCAGCAGCACCGCCAGCGCCGCCCCCCCCAGCACCAGCCAGCGCGTGCGGAAGCCCCGCAGGTATTCGAGCGTGGCCGCGAAGATCGCGGTGGTGCAGAAGCCGGCCAGGAAGGGCGGCGAGTGCAGCCCCTGGAAGCGCCAGTTCAGGTCGAAGGCGGGATAGACGCCGACCAGCCCGGTCAGCAGCCCGCCCGCCGCGCTGATCAGCGGCACCGCCACCACCGCCTTGCACAACGCCGACCACAGGCTGCGCGGCGCCGCGGCGAAGGCCAGCACGAAGGGCGCGGCCGATCCGATGAAGCTGCGCACCATCTCGGCCGGCGTGGAGACGCGGCCGATCGGCAGCACGACAAGGCTCGCCACCGCCATCAGCGCGAAGGCCAGGAAGGGCCAGTTGATGCCGCGCGCCACGCCGTAGCGCAGGCACAGCATGGCCGCGACGCCGAAGGGGATGGTCTTCACCACCGCCGATCCCACCGCGCCCGCCGATCCGCCGCCGCCCGCCAGCAACTCAAGCTGCACGTCGAGCGCGAGCCCGTAGCTGCCGGCCAGCAGCAGCACCGCCAGCAGCGGCGCCTCGTAGAACAGCATCGCCAGCAGCAGCGCGACGGCGGCGGGCAGCACCGCCAGCGCCGCCTGCGGCCAGGCGACAGCGGTGACCAGCAGCGCCGAGACCAGCAGCATCGCGGCGATGGCGAAGGGAAGCGCGGGCGGAACGGTGCGCATGATGCGGCGTTCTGCCACGCGGAGCCGCCATCGGCCCAATCAGGAAAAGGTCAGGAGCGGCGCATGGGGGCAGCGGGACGCTTCGTCGGAGAGGACGGCCTTCGTTCGCTCACGCGGCCCGAGCGGCTGGCGGCGCTGACGCGCCTGCGCGTGGTGCTGATCGGCTGGGTCGTGCTGTACCACCTGGAGCTGGTGCTGCACGCGCTGTCCGGCGTGCCGGTCGTCGGCGCCGTGGTGCTGAAGGGCTATCTTGGCGTCGACGGGTTCTTCGTGCTGTCGGGCTTCGCGCTGTTCCTCGGCTACCGGCACCGGCCGCCGACGGGATGGGGCGGCTGGGCGGAGTTCGCGCGGCGGCGCGCGGAGCGCATCTTCCCGCTGCACCTGCTCTCGCTCGCGCTGCTGGCGGCACTCGTCGGCATCGGCGTCGCGGCAGGCGTCGCGGTGAACGACCCGCAGCGCTTCGGGCCTTGGGAATTCGCGACGCAGGCGCTGCTGGTGCATGCGTGGGAGACGACCTCGACCCATGCCTGGAACTACCCGTCCTGGGCGCTGTCGGCGATCTGGGCCGGCTACCTGGTCTTCCCGCTGCTGCTGTGGCCGCTGCTGCGGGCGCGTCCGGGCTCGTGCTGGCTGCTGGTGCTGGGCGCGCTGGCGGGACTTGCCGTGCTGTCCGGGCTGCGGCCGGGGGTGCAGCTGAACCACACGCTGCATCTCGGCCTGCTGCGCTTCGCGCTCGACTTCGTGCTGGGGCTGGCGCTGGCGCGGCTGGTGACGGCGCGGGCGGTGGACCCGCGGCGGGCGGTGCTCGGCGCGGCGCTGCTGCCGCTCGGGCTCGCGGGCGGGCAGGATGTGCTGGTGGTCGCCGGCATGGCGGCGCTGGTGGCGCGGCTGGGGATGGAGGCGCCGGGCCGCACGCCGCCGACCGACCTGATGTGGCGGCTCGGCGAGGCGTCCTTCGGCGTCTATCTCTGCTGGATCTTCGTGGAGGCGGCGCTGGTGCTCGCGCTGCGCGCCGCCGCGCCCGACCCGGCGATGCGGATCCTGCTGATGGGCGCGGGGCTGGCGGCGACGCTGGCGCTCGGCTGGGCGGCCTGGCGCTGGGTGGAGACGCCGGCGGCGCGCTGGCTGAAGGGCGCGCCGCGCGCGGCCTGAGCGGGGGGCCATGATCGGCGCCTGCCGCGGCGCCGGTCATGGTCCGGGCTGTCGTCCGGCCGCCCGAGCCACGCCCTATCGCGCGCTGTTCGCGCGCACCACCGCGGCGAGCCGCCCGCGCAGCTCCGGCGCCTCGCGTTCCTGCAGGCGCCAGGCATTGCCATGGGTGATCGCCCAGAGCGCCGCGGGCAGGCCCATCCGGTGCAGCGCCGGCAGCAGGCGGGTGAGATCCTCGGCCCAGGCATCGGTGTCGCGCCCGTTCGGCAGCGCGCCGCCGAGTTCCGTCACCATCACCGTCCTGCCGTGCCGCCGGCCCCAGGCGGCAACCTGGCCGAAGCGGTCGGCGATCCAGCGGGCATCGCCGCCTTCGTAGTCATGCACTTCCGCGATGGTGTTGGCATCGCCGGGCGGCGGCTGCGGCAGCAGCGACCGCCAGGAACACCATTCATGCCCGCCCCAGGCCAGGGTGTGGCGCGGCGCCTCCGCGCGCAGCATCGCCAGCAGCCGGTCGCGCAGCGGCGTCCAGGCCTCGGGGCCGGGGAAGGCGGGCTCGTTCAGCGGCGCGAGGGCGACCATGGCGGGATCGGTCGCCTGCGCGAAGAAGCGCGCCCGCGCCGCGACGCTGCGCCAGCGGCCGGCATCCCAGGGATTGCTCTCGTGGAACAGGTCCGCGAGGCCGAGCAGCACGGGCAGGCCGGTCTCCGTCGCGTCCTGGATCGCGGTGGCGAAGAGGCGCGGCACGTCCTCGCCATCGCCGGCGTCGTCGGGCAGGAACAGCCGCGCATGGTCGAAGCCCGCGCCGCGCAGCGCCTGCCACCAGCCGCGGCCGAGGCGGCGGGCGTGGTTGTTGGCCGCGACGGGAAACCAGCGTTCGAGATTGGCGCCGAGCCGGAGGCCCGTCGCGCGCGCGCGGAACCCCTGCGGGCCGGGCTGCGCCGCGGCGGGCGGCACGACGAGGCCGGCGCCGGCGGCCAGGAGGCCACGGCGTGGGACGCGGTGCGGCATGGGCACGGCTCCTTCCGCCCCGCGGTCAATCGGCGAGCAGCGTGCCGCGGAGGTAGCCGAGGTTGTACGCGGCGCCGCAGCGCGCACGGAGTAACGAGGCCGAGCGTTGCGGCCAGGCCAGCAGCGGCGCCTGCAGCAGCAGCTTCGCCGCCGCACCCGGCGCGCGGTGCGCGAAGCCGTGGCGGCGGTCGCGCAGCGCATCGGTGGCGCCCTGCCAGTGCAGGCGCGACAGCAGCCAGCGCGGATGCAGCCGTTCCGCCTGGATGCTGTGCCGGACGGTGACGCGGCCATCGTAGAAGACGCGGAAGCCGCGGGCGCGCAGGCGGTCCAGCACCTCCACCTCCTCGCCCGACAGAAGGCGGCGGCCGACGCGGCCGAGCTCCTCCGGGAAGCCGCCGACCTCGCGCAGCGCATCGGCGCGGAAGGCCATGTTGGCGCCGTAGACGGCGACGCCCGCGGGCAGGCCCTCGCCTTCCTCGCCGCAGCCATCCCATTCGACGATGGTCAGCAGCCCGCGCAGCGAGGGCGGCCACCAGCCGGGCAGCGGCGCTTCCCAGCGCGGCAGGATGCGCCCGCCGACCGCGGCGCCGTCCGGCGGCAGCGCGGCGATCGCGGCGCCGAGGCATTGCGCCCAGTCGGGCTCCGGCACCGCATCGTCGTCGAGGAAAGCGAGCCAGTCGGCCCGCGCGGCGGAGGCGCCGAGGTTGCGGGCCAGCGAAAGCCCGGGCGCGTCGCTGCGCAGCATGGCCGCGCCGGCGGCATGCGAGAGCTGCGCGATCTCCGCGGCGGCGCGCGCGGGGGAGGCGCTGTCGACGACCAGCACTTCGAGCGACGGCCCGCGCTGCAGCGCGAGGCCCGCCAGGCACGCGGCCAGGTAGTCCGGCCGCGCATGGGTGCAGATGATGGCCGAGACGAGCGGCCTGGCGGGAAGCGCGGGCGCCGGCGGCGCGGTCGGTCCCGCCATGCCGGTCAGCCGTTGAAGCGGAAGGCGCCGCTGACCTGGTCGGCCGCCGGCGCGGCCTCGGCGTCCGCCGGTCGGGCGGCGGCCTGGGCCTGCTGCATCGCCTCGCGCGCGCGCGCCTCGACCTGGCGGGTCACCTCGCCGAGCACGCGCGCCAGCGCCGGCAGCTGCATCACCGGCACGACGAGCATGCCGGAGGGCACGGGCTTCGCGTCCTTCTGCCCGGTGGCCGCGCCGAGCGTGATGCGGGCGACGCCGTTGGCGACATGCACGTCGATGATGCCGTCGCCGAACAGGGTTGGAATGGCGGACATGCGTTTCGATCCTCGGGTTGATGTATGTGCCGGCGCGGGGCGCGCCGCCAGCCCGGGCACGCGGATGTGTCCGGGCCGGGCCCCTACTGCTCGCGGAAGGCGCGGTGGAAGCTGTCCATCAGCGGCTGCAGCATGTAGCGCGCGAAGGACCGGCTGCCGGTCTGGATCTGCGCCTCCACCATCATCCCCGGGCGCAGTTCCACGCCCTGCAGGCCGCGCAGCTGCTCCTCGTCGATGTTGATGTTGACGCGGTAGAAGGCGAGCCCGCGCCGCTCGTCCTGGGTGATGTCGGAGGCGACGAAGATGACGTGCCCGTGCAGGTAGGGCACCAGGCGCTGCTTGAAGGCGGGCAGGCGGATCTCGGCCTGCAGGCCGGGATGCACCACGTCGATGTCGTTCGGCTGCACCTGCACCTCGGCGATGATGCGGTCGCGCTCCGGCACCAGGTCGGCGACCGGCTCGCCGGGGCGGACCACGGCGCCGATGGTGAAGACGCGCAGGTTCAGCACGCTGCCCGCTTCGGGCGCCACGACGTCGAGACGGGTGGAGACGTCCTCCGCCGCGCGCAGCCTTTCCTCCGCCTCGGCGAGCCGCACGCGGACCTCGCGCAGCTCGGTGGCGGCTTCCTGGGTGCGCTGGTCCAGCATGCGCTGCATCTCTCGCTCGGCTTCGGCGATCTGCGCGCGGCTGCGCTGGATCTGGTTGCCGATGTCGGCGACGTTGCCCTCGCTCGAGGCGACCTGGCGCTGGATCGCCAGCAGCTGCGGCAGGCGCGCCAGGCCCTGGCGAAGCAGCTGGGCCGTCGATTGTTCCTCGGCGCGCAGCAGCACCAGCATGCGTTCCTGCGCCTCGGTCTGCGCCTCGGCGGAGCGAATGGTGGCGCGGTGCTGCTCGATGCGCGCGCCGAGCACCAGCATCTGGCTGTCCATGGCGATGCGCCGCGTCTCGAACAGGGCGCGCTGGCCGGCGATGGCGTCCAGCGCCCGCGGATGGTCGGCGCGCAGCAGGTCGGCGTGGAAGGCGATGGCCGGCGCGCGCGCGATCTCGGCCGTCAGCCTTGCGTCCTGCGCCAGCAGCGCCCAGCGCTGGCTGCGCAGGGTTTCCGTCTGCTGCAGCGCCAGCGGCTGGTCGAGGCGCACCAGCACCTGGCCCTGGGCGACGCGGTCGCCGTCGCGCACCAGGATCTCCCGCACGATTCCGCCTTCGAAATGCTGGACGGTGCGGCGGGTGCCTTCCACCTTCAGCTGGCCGCCGGCGATGGCGGCTTCCGCCAGCGGCGTCAGCGACGCCCAGGCGCCGAAGCCGAAGACGAAGATGCCCAGCACAAGGAAGCCGATCGTCATTGGCACGGCGGTGCGCGGCCGCGGCGCGTCCAGGATCAGCGCCTCGTCCGGCGGCTGCCAAACCGCCGGCACGCCGCCGGCCGGCTTTGCCACCAGGGCCGTGCCGCCCGGCGCGGGGATCGCAGCCTCGCTCATCGTCCGCCCTCCGCGCGCTGCGCCTGCACGTCGGTGGGGCGGTTCTGCTGGATCAGGCGCTTCAGCACCTCGGCGCGCGGGCCGAAGGCCTCCACCGCGCCGTCGCGCATCAGCAGCACCTTGTCCACGCCCTGCACCAGCGTCGGCCGGTGCGAGACCAGCACCACCGTGGTGCCGCGCTTCTTCAGTTCTTCCAGGCCGCGGATCAGCGCGGCTTCCGCGTCGCCGTCGAGGTTGCTGTTCGGCTCGTCCAGCACGATCAGCTTCGGCCGGCCGTACATGGCGCGCGCCAGGCCGATCAGCTGGCGCTGGCCGCCCGACAGGTGCTGGCCGCCATCGCCGATCTCGGTGTCGTAGCCCTGGGGCAGGCGCAGGATCATCTCATGGCAGCCGGCCAGCCGCGCGGCCTCGAAGGCGAGTTCGGGCTCGGCTTCGCGCATGCGGGCGATGTTGCGCAGCACGGTGCCGTCGAACAGCTCGACATCCTGGGGCAGGTAGCCGACATGGCGGCCGAAATCCTCGCGCATCCAGGTGAAGACGTCGGCGCCGTCCAGGCGGACGGTGCCGGCGGAAGGCTGCAAGGTGCCGATCAGCAGCCGGATCAGCGTGGTCTTGCCCGCCGCGGAGGGCCCGATCACGGCGAGCGATTCACCGGCGGCCAGCGCGAAGCTGACGCCCTTGACGATGGCGACCGGCTGGCCCGGGAAGCCGAAGGTGACGCGTTCGGCGCCAAGCCGCCCGGTCGGCTCCGGCAGCGGCATGCCTGGCGGGCGGATGCGCGGCAGCGCCATGAAGGCAAGCAGGCGGCGATAGGAGCTGCGCGCCTGCACCAGCCCCTTCCAGCCGCCGATCATCTGTTCCACCGGCGCCAGCGCGCGGCCCATGATGATCGAGGCGGCGATGGAGGCGCCGGCGGTCATCTGCTGTTCCAGCACGAGATAGGCGCCGAGGCCGAGCACCGCGACCTGCACCGCGAGGCGGAAGAAGCGTGTCAGCGAGAGCAGGATCGCCGCCCGGTCGGCCGCGCGTTCCTGCGGGGGCAGCGAGGCGGAAAGTCCCTCGCGCCAGCGCTGCAGGACGGCCGGGCCCATGCCCATGCTGTCGATGACCTCGGCGTTGCGCACGATGCTCTCGGCGCGGCGCTGGCTGGCCATGCCGGCATTGCCTGCCTGGGTCAGCAGCTTGCCGGTCGCCCATTCATTGGCCAGGGTGAGCACGAACAGCGCCAGCGCGCCGCCGAGCGCGACCCAGCCGAGCATCGGGTGCAGCGCGAAGATCACCGCCAGGTAGATCGGCACCCAGGGCACGTCGAACAGCGTGAGGGATGCCGGCGAGCCCATCCAGTTGCGGCAGATGGCGAGGTCGCGCAGCGCCTCCATCCGGTAGGGGCGGCCGCGCAGCTGGCTCTCGATCGCGCGGATGAAGGCTTCGGGCGCCGCCTTGCCCTCGATCCAGGAGGCGACGCGCTGCATCACCTGGCCGCGCAGGCCGTCGAGGACCGCCATCACCAGCAGCGCGAAGACCGCGATCGCTGTCAGGAACCACAGCGTGTCCAGGCTGCGGGTGGACAGCACGCGGTCGAAGACCTGCATCATGTAGAGCGAGACGGTGAGCTGGAGCAGGTTCACCACGCCGCTGAACAGCGCCACCGACAGCAGTTGCTGACGGCAGGCGCGCACCGCCTTGGACAGCACCGTGTCCTGCGCGGCGGGGAAGGCGCCCGGGTTCAGCTGGAGCGGCTGCGACATGCGGTCAGAGCCCCGGGGGCAGGAGTTCGGGATGGCGGAGCATTAGCCAGGCGAGGCCGGCGACGATGCCGAGCGCGAGCAGGTTCGCCGCCAGCGTGGCCCAGAAGCCCATGGGCGGGCGGTGGCGCGCCTTCTCCTCGGCCGCCGCCTCGCGGCGGATCTGGTCGATGCTGTTGTGCAGCAGGCAGAAGGCGTGGTCGTGCAGCTCAGCATCCGCCTTGCGGCGCAAATCCTCGATCGCGCCCGCGGCGACGGGGCGGCCGGCCTCCGCGGCGAGCGCGAAGGCGAGCAGGTCGCGCAACCGGGTCTCGTCCCCGGCGCGGAAGGCCGCGAGCTCCGGTCCTGCGCTGCCGGCGGCGGCGTTGGTCATCGAAGCTTCACGCGGCTGCCTGGGCGGCATGGTGCCGGCCATGCCGGCGCCACCCGCCATCGCCTCGGACGCGGGCGCCCCGCCCCCGGTTGCCCCGGATCCAGCCGCCATCGGCCCGATTGCCGCAGATCCGGTTGTCACCGATCCGACCTCCGCCGGTCCGCCCGCCGATGCGGTGCTCCGGGGGGCTGCCGAGCCCGACATCTGACGCCCCTTCGATGAAAGCTTCGTGAGCGCCGCTGTCGTTTCGTTGATGCGCGCCACGCCGTGCCGCGTGTTAGCACGCCTGCCCGGGGGCACAAAGGAGTAGACGGCGTGGCGGATGCGCGGTGGAAATTCGTGACGGGCCTGGCCATTCTCGTCGTCCCGTCGCTGGCCGAGGCGCAGGCCGTCCCGCGCGGTGAGACGGCCCGGGGCTCCACCGTCGCCACCCGCGCCCGCGAGGATTTCGACCCCCCCGGCGTGCGGCTCGGCGCCTTCCGCGCCAATGCGGCGGCCGAGCTCGGCCTGGGCTATGACGACAACATCCTGGGCAGCCGCCGGAACCGGCGCAGCGACGGCTATGGCAGCTGGCTGGCCGAAGGCAGCGTGGTCAGCGACTGGTCGCGCCATGCGGTGGGCATCAATGCCCGCGTCGAGGAGCGGCGCTACCTGGACGAGAGCGACTTCGACTGGACGGACTACTCGGTCAGCGCCTTCGGCCGCTACGACCTGAACGCCGACACCGCCTTCGAGCTGCGCCTGAACCGCGCGCAGGAACACCTCGAGCCCTCCAGCATCGACGTGCAGGAAGCCGGCGTGGCGCGGCCGGTGCCCTACCAGTTCACGGAGATCCAGGCGCAGGGCTCCACGCGCCTGAACCGCATCGGCGTGCTCGCCCTGGTCAACTGGCGCGACTACACCTTCGACGACGTCGATGCCGGCGGGCCGCCGGTGCCGGGCGCGCCGGATCCCGGCCGCGTCTCCCGCTTCGATTTCGAGAGCTGGATCGGGGCGCTCGGCCTGACCTACGAGCTGGCGCCCGGGCGCTTCATCAACCTGATCGGGCGCTTCCAGGACATCCGCTACCAGGAAGCGGCGGAGCGGCGGCGCGACAGCAAGACCTGGGAAGTGCTGGCCGGCTTCACCTACGATTTCGACGGCATCTGGCAGGCGCGCGTCGCCGCCGGCTTCCGCCAGCGCGACTACGAGGGGCCGGGCATCCCCTCGCTCTCCGGCCCGGCCTTCGAGGGCAACGTGACCTGGCAGCCGACGCTGCTGACCACCGTGACCTTCACCGGCCGCCGCAGCATCGAGGAATCGATCCGCGACAACGCCGTCTCCTTCACCCGCACCGCCGGCGAGGTGGGGGTGGACCACGAATACCTGCGCAACGTGATCCTGGGCGCGCGGCTCGGCGTGGACCGGCGCGACTACGACAGCCCGGACGAGCAGGCGACCGACGGCTACGCGGTGCTGAGCGCGCGCTGGCTGATCAACCGCAACCTGTCGCTGGTCGGCTCCTACCAGCATGCGCGGCGGCTGGACAATTCGGCGACCGTCGAGGAGTTCGACCGCAACCTGTTCCAGCTGCGGCTGCGCATTGCGCTCTGACGCGGAGCCCTTGCTGGGGCTGGACTTCGCCGACCTCGACATCGACGCCGCGCTGCGCCTGCTGGCGGCGCGGCCCGCCGCGGCGCCCTTCGCCTATCTCGTCACGCCGAATGCCGACCACCTGGTGCGGCTGGCGCGCGACCCCGCGCGCTACGCGCCGCTCTACGAGGACGCCGCCTGGCGCCTGCTGGACAGCCGCGTGGTGGCGCGGCTGGCGCATGGCATGGGCCTGCCGGCGCCGCCCGTGGTGCCGGGCAGCGACCTGACGGCGCGGCTGCTGGCCGAGGTGGTGGCGCCTGGCGACCGCATCGCGGTGCTGGGCGGCGGCGCGGCGACGGTCGCGGGGCTGCGCGCGCGCTTCGGCCTGCGGGACCTGCTGCACCACGACCCGCCGATGGGCTTCGACGCGGACCCTGCGGCGCTGGCCGAGGCGACGCGCTTCGTCGAACAGGCGCGGGCGCGCTTCGCCTTCCTCTGCGTCGGCTCGCCGCGGCAGGAGATGGTGGCCCGCGCCGTGCTGCATGGCGGGCGCGGCTTCGGCACCGCGCTCTGCGTCGGCGCCTCGCTGCGCTTCCTGAGCGGGGAGGAGAGGCGCGCGCCGCGCCCCGTGCAGCGGGCGGGGCTGGAATGGGCGTGGCGGCTGGCGATGGACCCGCGGCGGCTGGCGCGGCGCTACCTGCGCGACAGCCCGGCGATCCTCGGCCTGCTGTGGCGGGAACGCGCGCGGCGGCGCGCCCTCAGCCCGGGCGCGTAGCCGGCAGCGCGCCCAGCACCTCGCGCCGGAGGCGGGTGGCGA
>JAIYDD010000022.1 GCA_027487675.1 Acetobacteraceae bacterium
GACGTGGACCGCGACAAGGCGCAGGCCTTGGGGATCCGCATCAGCGACATCTTCGCCGCGCTGCAGGCGACGCTGGGCGGCTTCTACGTCAACGACTTCAACCTGTTCGGCCGCACCTGGCAGGTGAACCTGCAGGCCGAGGCGACGGATCGCGACGAGATCCCGGACATCTGGCGCATCCATGTCCGCAACAGCCGCGGCGAGATGGTGCCGCTGCGCTCGGTCGCCGATGTGCGCGTCGTGCTCGGGCCGCAGACCATCACGCGCTACAACAATGCGCGGTCCGTGCTGATCAACGGCGCGCCGCGGCCGGGCGTCTCCTCGGGCGACGCGATCGCGGCGATGGAGCAGATCTCCGCCCGCGCGCTGCCCACCGGCTATGGCTACGAATGGACCGGCACCGCGTTCCAGGAGAAGCAGGCGGCCGGGCAGACCGGCGTGATCCTGTCGCTCGCGGTGCTGTTCGCCTATCTGTTCCTCGTCGCGCTCTACGAAAGCTGGGTGATCCCGGTCCCCGTGCTGATGTCCGTCGTCGTCGGCGGGCTGGGGTCGATGGCGGCGCTGATGATCGCGGGCATGTCGCTCGACGTCTATGCGCAGATCGGGCTGGTCGTGCTGATCGCACTGGCCGCCAAGAACGGCATCCTGATCATCGAATTCTCGAAGGAGGCGCGGGAGAAGGGTGCCTCCATTCGCGAGGCCGCGATCGAGGGTGCCAGGCTGCGCTTCCGCGCGGTGATGATGACCTCCATCGCCTTCATCCTGGGCCTCATCCCGCTGGTGATCGCGGAAGGTGCCGCGGCGCTGTCGCGGCGCGCGGTGGGCACGCCGGTCTTCGGCGGCATGCTGGCGGCGTCCACCATCGGCATCTTCATGATCCCGATGCTCTACGTGGTGTTCCAGACGATGCGGGAACGGGTGAAGGCGATGTTCGGCGGCGGCGCGGCGGCCAGGGGGCACGCGCCGGCGGAGTGAACCGGGTGGTGCGGGACCGTCGCAATCTGCGAGGCCCCGCGCGAATCCCCCCGGCACGGGCGATGCACCGGCGCCGGCGTCATCCCGGACACCGCGCCATGCCCGAAGCCACGACCCGCCCTGCCGCCGACCTGATCGTCTTCGGCGAGGATTGGGGCGGCCATCCTTCCTCCACCCAGCACCTGGTCCGCCACCTGGCGGCCGACCGGCGGGTGGTCTGGGTCGATTCGATCAAGCTGCGCCGGCCGCGATTCGGCGCCGCCGACTTGGCGCGCGCCGTCGCCAAGCTGCGCGCCGCGGCACGGCGCCGCCCCGGCACGGCCGTCCCCGCCCCCTTCCCCCGCGTGCAGCCGCTCGCCATCCCGATGACCGAAAGCGCCCCCGGCCGCGCCGCGAACCGGCTGCTGATCGGCGGCGCGGTGCGGCGCGCGGCGCGCGCGGCGGGGCTGGATCGGCCGGTCCTCTGGACCTCCCTCCCCTCCGCCCTGCCGGCGCTTGGCGCGCTGGGGGAACGGGCGGTGGCCTATTGCTGTTGCGACGATTTCGGCGCGCTGGCCGGGGTGGACCATGCCGCGGCGCTGCGCATGGAGGCGGAGTTGGCCGCCCGCGCCGAGCTGATCCTGGCCGCCAGCCCGCTGCTGGCCGCGCGCTTCGACCCCCGCAAGACCCGGCTGCTGCCGCATGGCGTGGATTTCGCGCGCTTCGCCGAGCCCGCCCCGCCGGCGCCGGACCTGCCGCGCGGCGCCCCGGTGGCGGGCTTCTACGGATCCCTCGCGCCTTGGATCGACCTGAAGCTGGTGGCCGCCGTGGCGCGGCTGCTGCCGCAATGGCGCTTCGTGATGGTGGGCGAGGCGGCGACCGACCTCTCGCCGCTGGCCGGGCTGCCGAACCTGGTGCTGACCGGCCCGAAGCCGCATGCCGCCCTACCCGGCTTCACGCAGCACTGGACGGCGGGGATGATCCCCTTCCTGGACAATGCCCAGGTGCGGGCGAGCAATCCGCTGAAGCTGCGCGAATACCTGGCAGCCGGGCGACCGGTGGTGGCGACCCCCTTCCCGGCGCTGGCGTCCTATGCCGGGCTGGTGGCGCAGGCGACCACGCCGGAGGCCTTCGCCGCGGCGCTGGAGGCCGCACGGGCCGACCCGCCGGGCGCGGCCGCGGCGCGGCGCGCGGCGGTGGCCGGCGAAGGCTGGGCGGCCCGCGCCGCGCAGGCCGCGCGGCTGATCGCGCAGCTGTGACGCGACGGGCCGGCGGCTTCAGCCGCCGCCGGTGCCGGCATCCTCGCCCATCAGGGGGCGCAACGTGCCGAGTGCCTCGCCGGCGGCCTCGCGCACGGCGCGGGGCTCGGCGCCCTCGTCGCGCGCGGCGGTCATCGCCTCCGACACTTCCTTCACCGCTTCCTGCCAGTTCGGGCCCTGGCGGGCGCCGGCGGGCAGGCGCAGCATGGCGCGCTCCACCTCGTTCAGCGCCTGGCGCAGTCGCGACATCGCCATGCTGCCGGGCAGGCTGCCCTGATCCAGGCGGGTGAGCGTGTCGCGCAGCTCGGCTTCCGCGGCGCGGAGGGCGCGCATCCCCTCGGCATGCGCGGCCGGCTGGGCGAGCGCGGCGCCATGCAGCATCAGCCCGGCGAGCAGGGCCGCGGCCAGGGTCTTGCGCATCGCGGTGCTCCCTCGTGTCTGGCCGGCCGAACGCCCGGGCACGCGGCGCGGTTGCCCCCCTTCCCGAACCGCCCTGGCTGCGCAGATATTGGGGCAGAGGAACCGCGGGGATTGAGGACCATGGCAAAGTTCGGCTTGAGCCAGGCGGTGCGGCGCGTCGAGGACCCCAGGCTGCTGACGGGGCGCGGCCGCTACACCGACGACATCGGGATGGAAGGCCAGGCGCATGGCGTGGTGCTGCGCAGCCCGCACGCCCATGCCCGCATCACCGCGATCGACACTGCGCCGGCGCTGGCGGTGCCGGGAGTGCTGGCGGTGATCACCGGCGCCGACCTGGCGGCCGCCGGGCTCGGCCCCGTGCCCTGCGTGATCCCGCTGAAGAACAAGGACGGCACGCCGCGCGCCGAGACGCCGCGGCTCGCGCTCGCCACCGACACCGTGCGCCATGTCGGCGACCCGGTGGCCTTCGTGGTGGCGGAAACCCCGCAGGCGGCGCGCGACGGCGCCGAGGCCGTGACGGTGGAGTATGACGTGCTGCCGGCGGCGACCGACCTCGCCACCGCGCATGAGGCCGGCGCCGTGCAGGTCTGGGACAGCGCGCCGGGCAACATCGCCTTCGACTGGGAAGCCGGCGACAAGGCGAAGACGGAGGCCGCCTTCGCCCGCGCCGCGCATGTCACGCGGCTGACCGTGGTGAACAACCGCGTCGTCGTGGCTTCCATGGAAGCCCGCGCCGCGGTGGCGGCCTGGGAGGGCGGCAAGCTGACGCTGCACACCAACACCCAGGGCTCCTGGCTGGTGCGCAACCTGATGGCGAATGTGGTGTTCAAGATGCCGCCCGCCGATGTGCGCGTCGTCACGCCCGATGTCGGCGGCGGCTTCGGCATGAAGCTTTACCTCTATGCCGAGCATGTGCTGGTGGCGTTTGCCGCGAAGCAGGTCGGCCGCCCGGTGAAGTGGGCGAGCGAGCGCACCGAAGCCTTCCTGTCCGACACGCATGGGCGGGACAACATCACGCTCGGCGAGCTGGCGCTGGATGCGGACGGCAAGTTCCTGGCGCTGCGCACCAAGAACTGGGCGAACATGGGCGCCTATCTCAACACCTTCGCGCCCTTCATCCCGACCGGCGCCGGCACCAAGGTGCTGGCCAGCGTCTACGGGTTCGAGGCGATCCACGCGAACGTGCTGGGCGTGATGACCCACACCGTGCCGGTGGACGCCTATCGCGGCGCCGGCCGCCCCGAATCCAACTACCTGGTGGAGCGCCTGATCGACACCGCGGCGCGCGAGCTCGGCATCGACCGCATCGAGATCCGCCGCCGCAACATGGTGCCGCAATCGGCCATGCCCTACGTCACCGCGATGGGCCAGCGCTACGACAGCGGCGATTTCGCGCAGCTCTTCGGCGCGGCGCTGGAGAAGATGGACTGGGCCGGCTTCGAATCTCGCCGCGCCGACGCCGCCGCGCGCGGGAAGAAGCGCGGCATCGGCGTCGCCTACTACCTGGAAGCCACCGGCGGTGGCCCGACGGAGAACGCCAAGGTCGCCTTCGCGGAGGACGGCTTCGTCGATGTCTATGTCGGCACGCAATCCACCGGCCAGGGCCACGAAACCGCCTATGCGATGCTGACGGCGCATGAGCTCGGCGTGCCGATGGAGAAGATCCGCATCCAGCAGGGCGACAGCGAAACCCTGCCCGAAGGCGGCGGAACGGGCGGCGCGCGCAGCCTCTATTCCGAAGGCCAGGCGATCCTGGTGACGACGGCGAGCGTGATCGAGAAGGGCAAGCAGGCCGCGGCCGAGCACCTGGAAGCGGCCGTCGTGGACATCGAGTTCGCCCCCGGCGCCGGCCGCTTCGCGGTGGCGGGCACCGACCGCGGCGTCGGCATCCTGGAACTCGCCGGCATCCAGCGGCAGCGCGTGGCAGCCGGCCAGTCCACCATCCTGCTCGATGCGCAGGAGACGGCGAAGATCGAGGCCCACACCTTCCCGAACGGCTGCCACGTGGCCGAGGTGGAGGTGGATCCCGACACCGGCGTCGTCACCGTGCCGCGCTACATCGTGGTGGACGATGTCGGCCACGCGCTGAACCCGCTGATCGTGCGCGGCCAGGTGCATGGCGGCGTGGCGCAGGGCGTCGGCCAGGCGCTGATGGAACGCACCGCCTACGACCACGAGAGCGGGCAGCTGCTCTCGGCGTCCTTCATGGACTACGCGCTGCCGCGGGCGGAAGACCTGCCGGACATCGACGTGGACCTGATCGAGGTGACCTGCGAGACCAACCCGCTCGGCGTGAAGGGCGCGGGGGAAGCGGGCGCGGTGGGGTCGCCGCCGGCCGTCATCAACGCGCTGGTGGACGCGCTGGGGGGCAAGGTGGTGGATATGCCGGCGACGCCGGAGACGGTGTGGCGGGCACTGAACGCGGCCTGATCGACGCGTGAAAAAGTCCGAGGGGCGCTGCCCCTCGGGCACCCCGGCAGGAAACTGAGTTTCCTGCACCTTCCAAAGATCAGGTTGCCAGCAGCGACTCGATCAGGCGCTGCGCGGGCAGGCCGGTTGCACCGGCGTTGGACGGCGCGCGGCCTTCGGCGATGGCGTCCAGCATCTCCGCCAGCATGGCGCGGTGTGGGCCGTGATCGAAGGCCATCGGGTCGGCGCCGCCGCCGCCGGCCAGGCCACGATCCAGCACCTCCGGCGCGCAGCCCCTCACGTGCAGTTCCAGCCGCTCCGCCACCAGGGTGGCGCTGCCGCCCGTCCCCGCGATCTCGATGCGCTCGGGCCAGCGAGGCTCCGCCACCGTCGTCGCATCCAGCACGCCGATCGCGCCGCTGGCAAAACGCAGCGCGGCGCAGGCGACGTCCTCGGTGTCGATCGATCGCAGCGGCGAGGTCACGGCAAACCCCTTCACCTCCGCCACCGGGCCCGCCAGGTGCAGCAGCAGGTCGATGCTGTGGATCGCCTGCGTCAGCAGCACGCCGCCGCCATCGCGCGCGCGCGTGCCCCGGCCCGGCTGCGCAAAATAGGCCGCATCGCGCCACCAGCGGATCGAGGCCAAGCAGGACAGCAACCGCCCCAGCTCCCCGCCCTCGACCGCCTGCTTCAACCGCAGCGCGCCGGGGCGGAAGCGGTGCTGGAACACCACGCCGAGCGTCACGCCGGCGCGCGCCGCCACCTGCACCACCGCCTCCGCGCGATCCGCCGTGATCTCCAGCGGCTTCTCCACCAGCAGGTGCCTGCCCGCCGCCGCCGCGGCCTCCACCACCGGAAGATGCGCGCCGGGCGGCGTCAGCACCACCACCAGGCCGAGGCCGGGCGCCGCCAGCAGCGCATCCAGGCTGTCCAGGACCGGCGCCGACCAGCGCGCGGCGAAGGCGGCCCGCCGCTCCGCGCTGGGCGAGAAGCCGCCGACCAGCCGCGCGCGGCCAGCCGCTTCCAGGTCACGGATCGCCAGCATGTGCGGTGCCGCCGCCATGCCGAGACCCACCACGCCGATGCCGATCATGCGCCCTTCCCCTCGCGCAGCGCCGCCAGGCACAGCACGTTCATCTCGTTCTCATAGGCGAGGCCAGCGGACAGCGGCGCCTCCAGCGAGTGCCGCACGGCCGCCTTCACCGCCTGCACCGCCACCGGCGGCAGCGCGGCGAGCCGGCGGCACAGCGCCATCGCCGTCTCCCCGAGCGCCGCATCGTCCACGACCTGCTCGACCAGGCGCAGCCGCAGCGCTTCCTCCGCGTCCACCTGCTCGCCGGTCAGCAGCAGCCGCATCGCCTGGCCGAGCCCCGCCACGCGCGGCAGCAACTGCGAGGCGCCGCCGCCACCCACCCAGCCGCGCGTGACCTCGGGGAAGCCGATGCGCGCGCTGCGGCCGGCGATGCGGATGTCGGCGGCCAGCGCCAGTTCGAACCCGCCGCCCAGCGCCCAGCCCTTCACCGCGGCGACGACCGGCTTGCGGATGCCGCGCACCGCGCCGGGATAGTCGGGGCGATGCCGGAAATCCCAGGCGGTGGGAAAGGCCTCGATCGCACGCAGATCCATGCCCGCGCAGAAGGCGCGCTCACCGGCGCCGCACAGCAGCACGGCGCGGATGGCGTCGTCGGCGTTGATGGCGCGCGCGTGGTCGGCCAGCCGGACCGCCATCGCATTGGTGATCGCATTGTGCTTGGCGGGCCGGTCGAGCGTCAGCACCGCCACCCCCTCCGCCACGGCCAGCGTGACCTCGCCGTCCATCCCGTTCCTCCCGCCGATCTTGCCGGCTAGAGTAGCGCCAAGGACAGGAGGGGACAGGCCCAGGATGCGCAGGGTCACGGCCGCGCAGGCGGCAGCGCTGGTGCGCGACGGCGACACGCTGCTGATCGGCGGATCGGGCGGCGGGCATGCGGTGCCGGATGCGCTGCTGGCCGCGCTCGGCCAGCGTTTTCGGGATAGCGGCGCGCCGCGCGCGATCACCGCGCTGCACCCGGTGGGCGTCGGCGATGGCGCGCAGCGGGGCCTGGGGCACCTGGCGCAGAAGGGCCTGCTGAAGCGCAACATCGCCGGCAGCTACGTCAACAGCCCGCCCGTCGGCGCCATGGCGCTGGCCGACGAGATCGAGGCCTGGTCGCTGCCGCAGGGCGCGCTCAGCCAGCTGATGCGGGAGATGGCGGCGGGCCGGCCGGGGCTGCTGACGAAGACGGGCCTGCACACCTTCGTGGACCCGCGCCTCGGCGGCGGCCGGCAATCCCCTTCGGCGCGCGAGGACCTGGTCGAGCTGGTCGAATTCCGCGGCGAGGAGTTCCTGTTCTACAAGCCCTACAAGGTCGATATCGCCTTCCTGCGCGGCACCACCGCGGACGAGGACGGCAACGTCTCCATGGAGCACGAAGCCGTCACGCTGGAGATGCTGTCGGAAGCGCAGGCCACGAAGCGCGCAGGCGGCATTGTCGTGGTCCAGGTCGCGCGCATGGCGCGCCGCGGCAGCCTGCATCCGAAGATGGTGAAGATCCCCGGCATCCTGGTGGACCTGGTCATCGTGGTGCCCGAGCAGGAACAGACCTTCCTGACGCCCTATTCGCCGGCCTATTCCGGCGAGGTCCGCGTGCCGCTGGACGACATCCCCCGGCTGAAGCTGGATGCACGCAAGATCGTCGCGCGGCGCGGCGCGCTGGAGCTGTTCCCAGGCGCGGTCTGCAATCTCGGCTCCGGCATCTTCACCGGCATCGCCAATGTGGCGGCCGAGGAGGGCTGCCTCGACGCCGTGTGCCTCACCAACGAACAGGGCAATGTCGGCGGCGCGCCGGCTTCCGGCGGCGATGCGGGCGCGGCGATGAACCCCGACGCGCAGCTCGACCAGCCCTACCAGTTCGACTTCTACGATGGCGGCGGGCTGGACCTCGCCTTCCTGTCCTTCGCGGAGTTCGACGCGGCGGGCAACGTCAACGTCTCCCGCTTCGGCGGCAAGCTGATCGGGCCGGGCGGCTTCATCAACATCAGCCAGAACGCGAAGCGCGTGATCTTCGGCGGCACGCTGACCGCCGGCGGCAAGCCGAAGGCGGTGGCGCAGGTGGAGCAGATCACCTTCTCCGGCGCCTATGCGCGCAGCCGCGGCCAGCCGGTGCTGTATGTGACGGAAGCTGCGGTGTTCCGCCTGGGCAAAGCCGGCCCGGAACTGGCGGAGATCGCGCCGGGCCTGACGCCGGACGACATCGCCGCGCGCATGGGCTTCCGGCCGGCGTTGGCGCCCGACCTGCGCGTGATGGACGCGCGGCTTTTCGCCGAGGCGCGCATGGGCCTCGCCGCCGAGATCGCCGCGAAGCCGCGCAAGCCGGCCTCGGCCAGGCTGGCGGAGCTGCCCGCATGAAGCTCGGCCTCGCGCCCGGCGAGAGCGCGACCTTCACCAAGACGCTGACCGAGCGCGACCTGCTGCTGACCGCCGAGATCACCGGCGACCACGACCCGCTGCATGTCGATGCCGACTATGCCGCGCGCACGCCCTTCGGCCGGCGCATCGCGCATGGCGCGCTGGTTCTCGGCCTGCTCTCGGCGACCGCCAGCGCCATCGCGCACCGCGCCATCGCGAGCGGGGCAGACGGCGTGCCGGTCTCGCTCGGCTACGACCGCGTGCGCTTCCTGAAGCCCGCCTTCATCGGCGACACGCTGACCGCCGAATACGTGATCGAGACGCTCGACGAGGCCCGCGGCCGCGCCGAGGCCGCCTGCCAGGTGCTGAACCAGCATGGCGAGGCCTGCCTGGTCGCCCGGCATATACTGCGCTGGGTGGCCGAAACCAGGTAACGGACCGGTTCCCAAACCGGCGCGGAACGGGTTAGCCTGCCCGCCGCAAGCCGGGGCCAGACGCCGGCAGGAGGGGAACATGTCCATGCATCGTCGTACGCTTCTGGGCGGCATCGCCGCCGCCGGCGGGCTTCTGGCCGCGCCGCACGTCGTCCGGGCCCAGCAGGTCATCACGCTGAACGGCGCCAGCCAGTTCAACCCGGACCACGTCTTCAACCGGACGATGACGAGGTTCGAGGAGCTGGTGAAGCAGTACTACGGCCGGCCGGTGAACTTCGTGATGCACAACAACAGCTCGCTGGGGCTGGAAAAGCAGTACTTCGAATACATGTCGGCCGGCCGCGCGGTGGACTTCGCCATCGTCAGCCCCGCCCACATGTCCACCTTCAGCCGCGCCGCCCCCTATATCGACGCGCCCTTCCTGTTCCGCGACCTGGCGCATTGGAACCAGGTCATCGATCAGGACCTGTTCAAGCCGGTGGCCGACGAGGTGGAACGCCGCGCCCGCGTCATGCTGATCGGCTACGCCGGCGGCGGCGTGCGCAACATCTTCTCGAACCGCCCCGCCACCAACATGGCGCAGTTGCGCGGGCTTCGCGTGCGCGTGCAGGGCGCGCCGATCTGGTCGCGCACCTTCCAGGCGATCGGCATGGCGCCACAGGTCATCGCCTACAACGAGATCTACAACGCCATCCAGAACAATGTGATCGAGGCCGGCGAGAACGAGGCCGCGGGCGTCGAGCAGATGCGCTTCTTCGAGGTCGGCCCGAACCTGCTGATGACGCAGCACGCCATCACCATCCGCCCGCTCTGCTTCTCGGTCGCCACGCTGCAGCGCCTGCCGCGCGAGCTGCAGGACGCCATCCGCCGGGCCGGGCGCGAGGCCGGCACCTTCGGCCGCCAGACCGAGAGCACGGAGGACGAGCAGAAGCTCGCCGCGCTGGAAGGCGCCGGCCGCCTGCGCCGCATCCCCTTCACCGAGCGCGCGCAGATGAATGCGGCCGTGCAGCCCGTGATGGTCGCCTATGCCCGGGAGATCGACGCGGAAGGCATCCACAACCGGATCGCCGGCCTCTCCTCCTGATCGCCGCCGGCGGGGCGGCCTTGCGCCGCCCCGCCGCTCCCGGCCCGGACGCCTGCCAACAGCAAGGATCGACCGCATGGCGCCGCCTGGCGCGCGCGGCGTGCTACGCCGCATCATCGCCCTCTACAGCCGCCTTCTCGACCTGCTGCTGGTGCTGACCGTCGCCGTCATCATCGTGCCCGTCACGCTGCAGATCTTCGCGCGCTTCACGGAATGGCTGCCGCGCTACATCTGGACCGAGGAGGCGTCGCGCTTCCTGCTGGTGTGGATGATCATGATCGGGGCCATGATCGGCGTGCGCGAAGGCACGCATTTCACCGTGGACCTGTTCCCGAAGCTGACCGGCCGGACCCGCGCGGCGATGGACATGCTGGCCGGCGTCTTCGTGCTGGCCATGGGCGCGATCTTCCTCTGGTACGGCTGGGAATTCACCGATTTCGCCTGGTTCCGCATCAGCGAACTGGCGGAGCTGCCGCTCTGGCTGATCCACATGGCGTGGCCGATCGCCGGCTTCACCTGGCTGCTTTTCCAGGGCGAGCGCATGTGGGACGACATCCAGGTGCTGATCCATGGCGAGCGGACGGACGCGTGATGGGCGGCAACGTCATCGATCCCGCCACCGCCGCCTGGATCCTGTTCGGCGGCTTCTTCGCCATGCTGGCGCTGCGCGTGCCGGTCGCGGTCGCGCTGGGGCTCGCCTGCCTGCCGCCGCTGCTGATCGAGCCGCGGCTGTGGCCGATGATCCTGGTGCAGGAGACCTTCAACGCCTACAACAGCTTCATCCTGCTCGCCGTGCCCTTCTTCCTGCTGGCGGCGAACCTGATGACGATCGGCGGCATCACGGAACGCCTGATCCGCCTGTCCCGCGCCATGGTCGGCCACCTGCCGGGCAGCCTGGCGCAGATCAACGTCGTGCTCTCGATCTTCTTCGCCGGCATCTCGGGCAGCTCCACCGCGGATGCCGCGAGCCAGGGCAAGTTGTTCATCGAGGCGCAGCGGCGGGAAGGCTACGACGTCTCCTTCTCCGTCGCCATCACCGCCGTCTCCGCCGTGCTGGCGGCGATCATCCCGCCTTCCATCATGATGATCATCTGGGGCGGCGTGCTGACCGTCTCGATCGGCGGGCTGTTCCTGGCGGGCGTCATCCCCGGCCTGCTGCTGGGCCTGGTGCAGATGGCGACCGTGCATGCCTATGCGAAGGCGCGCGGCTACCCGACCTATGGTCGCGCGACATGGGGCGAGCTCGGCTCGGCGCTGTTCGTCTCCATCCCCGCGCTGATGACGCCCTTCATCATCATCGGCGGCAAGATCTTCGGCTGGTTCACGCCGACGGAAGCGGCCTGCATCGCCGTGCTCTACGCCATGGTGCTGTCGGTGATCGTGTATCGCGAGATGAACCTGAAGGGGCTGTGGACCGCCTTCAGCGACACCGGGCGCTTCGCCGCCATCACGCTGTTCGCCGTCGGCACCGCCAGCGCCTTCGGCTGGCTGCTGGCCTTCTACAAGATCCCCGATGCGCTGCTCTCGGGCGTCGGCGCCTGGGAGATGGGGCCGATCATGACCGGCTTCTTCATCGCCGGCGTCTTCCTGGTGGTCGGCTGCTTCCTGGATGCGATCCCGGCCATCATCATCGTCGGCACCATCCTGCAACCGTTGGCGGAAGCGGCGGGGCTGCACCCGATCCACTTCGCGATGATCGGCATCGTCAGCCTCGCCTTCGGGCTGGTCACGCCGCCCTACGGGCTCTGCCTGCTCATCTCCTGCGCGGTGGCGGGGGTGCGGGTGGTGGACGTGCTGAAGGACACCTGCATCATGCTGCTGCCTATGCTGGGCGTCCTCGCCCTGGTGATCCTGTGGCCAGAGGTGTCGCTGTTCCTGCCGCGCCTGCTGGAACCCGACTTTCTGAAATAGCCCCGCGCTGGACGCGCCGCGCGCGCGGCGCCACCTTCGGGGCGTGAGCGCCACCGCCCCCCTCCCCCCGCGCCCGCCGCTGCATGCGCTGCGGCTGGTGCTGCCCGTCCTGCGTCCCTACCTGCCGCGGGCGCTGGCCGCCGTCGCGGCGCTGCTGGCGGCGGCGGGGCTGACGCTGCTGCTCGGCCAGGGCGTGCGGCTGCTGGTGGACGAGGGCTTCGGGGCGGAGGGGACGCGCGGCCTGGATGGCGCGGCCGCGCTGATGGCCACCGTCGTCGCCGCGCTGGCCTGCGCGACGGCGCTGCGCTTCTACCTGGTCTCCTGGCTCGGCGAACGCGTCGCGGCCGACCTGCGCCGCCGCGTCTTCGAGCATGTCCTGACCCTTTCGCCAGGCTTCACGGACACCGCGCGGACGGGCGACATCCTGTCGCGCATGACGGCCGATGTCGGGCTGCTGCAGTCGCTCGTCGGCTCCGCGCTGTCGATGGGGCTGCGCAACCTGGTCACCGGCCTCGGCGCAGGCGCGATGCTGGTGGCCACCTCGGCAAAGCTCGCCGCGATCGTGCTGGTGGTGGTGCCGCTGGTCGTGGTGCCGCTGGTCGTCTTCGGCCGGCGCGAACGGCGCCTGTCGCGCAGCGCGCAGGAACGCATCGCCGACCTCGCCGCCACCGCGGAGGAGACGCTGAACGGCCTGCGCACCGTGCAGGCCTTCACGCACGAACCCGTCTCCCGCGCCCGCTTCGGCGCCGAGGTCGAGGCCTCGGTCGCCGCCAGCCTGCGGCGCGTGGCCAGCCGGGCCACGCTGATCCTGGCGGTGATCCTGCTGGGCTTCGGCGCCATCACCTTCAGCCTGTGGGTCGGCGGCCACGACGTGATCGCGGGGCGGATGAGCGGCGGGGAGCTGGCCTCCTTCGTCTTCTACGCGGTGCTCGTCGCCTCCTCCTTCGCCACCTTCAGCGAGTTGTGGGGCGAGGTGCAGCGCGCCGCCGGCGCGGCGGACCGGCTGCTGGAACTGCTGTCGGTCACGCCCGCCATCGCCGCCCCGCCCCGCCCGGCCCTGCTGCCCAGCCCGCCGCAGGGCCGCGTCGCGCTGGAGGGCGTTCGCTTCGCCTATCCGACGCGGCCCGACAGCGCGGTGCTGGACGGCGTCTCGCTGGCGGTGGAGCCCGGCGAGACGGTCGCCATCGTCGGCCCCTCCGGCGCCGGCAAGACCAGCATCTTCCAGCTGCTGCTGCGCTACTACGACCCGCAATCGGGCCGCGTGCTGGTGGATGGCATCGATGCCCGCGCCGCCGACCCCGCCGCGCTGCGCAAGCGGCTCGGCCTGGTCGCGCAGGACCCGACCATCTTCGGCGCGACGGCCGCCGACAACATCCGCTTCGGCCGGCCCGATGCGTCCGATGCGGAGATCCGCGCGGCCGCGGAGGCCGCGGCGGCGCATGGCTTCATCGCGGCGCTGCCGCAGGGCTACGACACGCCGCTCGGCCCGCGCGGCGTCACCCTTTCCGGCGGGCAGCGCCAGCGCATCGCGATCGCGCGCGCCATCCTGCGCGACGCGCCGATCCTTCTGCTGGACGAGGCGACCAGCGCGCTGGACGCGGAATCCGAACATGCCGTGCAGCAGGCGCTCGAGCGCCTGTCGCGCGGCCGCACCACGCTGGTCGTGGCGCATCGCCTCGCCACCGTCCGCCGCGCCGACCGCATCCTGGTGATGGAAGCCGGCCGCATCGTCGCCGCCGGCACGCATGACAGCCTGGTGCGCGGCGGCGGGCTCTATGCCCGGCTGGCCGCGCTGCAATTCGCCGACGCGGCGCCGGCCGGGCTCACGCCGCCTTCGCCTCGCCGCTGACGAGCGCGGTCACCGCCTCCCGCATTGCGCGCTCCTCCGCCTCGTCCGCGAAGTCGTAGGCCAGGTGCAGCGTGTTGGGCGAGGCCGCCGCCAGCCGCGCCCGCTGCGCGGGCAGCCCCGCGGCACGGAGGGTCACCGTGTCGAGCCCGGCGGGGGGGTCGGCGATGGCGACGCAGGCGCCGCCGAAGGACAGGTTCATCAGCACGCCTTCCAGCGCCCCGCGCGCCGTGTCGAGCCGCACCGGCAGGCGCAGCGCATGGCGCTCGTGCCGCCGCCGGTCGGCCTCCTCAAGGCTGCCGCGCACGAAGCCGACGAGGGTGTCGCCCAGCCCATGCAGCGCCGCCGCGACCTGGCCGGCGGCGCCATGCATCATCGCGACGTTCATCTGGTTCTCGTCGAGCAGCGCGGCGGCGGCGGCGACGCGGCCGGTCGAGGAGCGCGCGGCCGCGGAGCTGTCGGCCGCCGCCGCCGCGACCTCCGCGATCGCGTCCGACTGCCGCGCCATCGCCGCCGCGACGCTTGCGGAGATCGCGTCGAGATCGGCGATCGCACGGCCGATGCTCTCGATGGCGGACAGCGCCGCGCCGCTGCTGGCCTGCACGGCGGAGAGCCGGTCGCCGATCTCCGCGGTGGCGGTGGCGGTCTGCCCCGCCAGCGCCTTCACCTCCCCCGCGACCACCGCGAAGCCCTTGCCGGCCTCGCCGGCCCGCGCCGCCTCGATGGTGGCGTTCAGCGCCAGCAGGTTGGTCTGGCCGGCGATGCCGCCGATCAGCCGGCTCACCTCGCCGATCCGCTCCACCGTGCGGGCGAGTTCGGCGAACAGGCTGCGCGCCTGGTCGGCGCGGCCGGCCAGGTCGCGCACCGTCGCGGCGGCGCGCGCCATCTCCCCGGCCGTCTCGCGCACGCGCTCCGTCATGCCAGCGGCGGCGGCGGCTGCGCGGTCGGTGCCCTCGGCGGAGCGCGCGCTTTCGGCCCGCGCCCCCTCCGCCTCGCGCGCAACGCGGGTGGCGGCGGCCTCGATCTCGTCGATCAGCTGGGTCAGCTCGCCGGTGCTGCCCAGGATCTCCTGCACCGCGCCGGTGCTCCGCGCCTCGACCTGCCGGGCCAGCTCGGCGATGGCGCGCGCGCGGCTGTCGACGGCGGCGCGGGCCATGCTCTCGCTCTGCGCCTCCGCCGCGTGGGCGACCAGGATCTGGTGGCGCAGCGCCTGCGCGCCGTCGAGCACGGCATCGACCTCGCGGATCCCGGTGGGCGGCGGGATGGTCACCGCCGCGTCGCCGCGCGTCAGCGCCCCCAGCGCAGCCACCCCGTCGTGCAGCGGCCGCCCCGTCGCCCGCAGCGCCGATCCGGCCGCTAGCGCGGCGAGGAGGGCGAAGCCGACCAGCGCGGCGACCAGCACCAGGTCGCGCGCCACGCCGTCCGAGCCGGGATCGGCCGCGGCCACCATCTCCGCCACCGAAAGCGCGCTCGCGCCGGGCCGAGCCGCCTCCGCCGCCGCGGCGGCGACGAGCGCCGCGCCGTCGCGCGCCGCCGCGAGATCGGCCCAGACCGCGGCGCCGATGCCGAGCACGCCGAGGCCGCCGAGCAGCGCCAGGGCGAGCGCGAGCCGCAGGCGGAGACTGCGCGGCGGCAGGCGCCGGGGCGGGGATGCGGTCGGTGCGGAGGCTCTGGCCATGCTGGGAACTCGCTCGCGTCAGGGTGCGTCGCCCGAGGGGGCGAGAGCGGGCAGCTTGCGCGCCACGCACCAAGAACCGGTAAAGCCCGGCGCGGCGGCGCGCCTTTACGTCTTCGCAACCGGTCGCCTGCTAGACCATGCGCTAGACGCCCGGACCGATCCGGGCTGGCAGCGGCAGGAGGCCGTGATCGCGCATGGAATTCGGCACGCGCAGCATCCGATCGGCCGGCCAGGGCAGCGGCAGCGTCGAGGTGACGCTGCCTGCGGCCTTCCGCGACCTGGCGGGCCTGCCATGCCACCTGGCGCTGCGCGACGGCCTGCGCCCGGAGATCGTGCTGCGCCCCGACCTGCGCGCCGCGCGCGCCGCCTTCGGTCGGCTCTGGCTGCTGCTGGCGGCGGCGCTCGCGGCCGAGGTGGGCACCGATCCGCCGCTGGCCGATTGCGTCGTCACGCTGCGCCCGGCCGAGGGGGCGCGCGACGCGCCGCGCCTGGCCTGGACCGATGGCCTCGCGCTGGCCGGGTCGCCCCCACATGGCGGGATGCCGCTGGCGCGCTCCGCCGCGGCGCTGGCGCGCATGCTTGCCGCGCCGCTCGGCATCGCGCCGGCCCTGCGGGAGGGCTTCGGCGATGCCTGCGGCTTCGCGCTGGCCGGCCACGCGCCGCCCGGCGCGGAAGCCGCCTGCGACATCGGCGCGGCGCTGCTGGCCGCGCACGGCATCGCGCCCGGCGCGCCGCTGGCCGAGGCCAACGACCACGCCCTTTCGCCCCGCTTCGCGGAAGCCGCCGCCCCCGCCCTGCGGCGTCTGCGCGACGCGCATCTCGACTGGACCGCCGACCCGCCCCGCCATGCCTCGCTGCTCGCCGCCTGGCGACGCGGCGTCGCGCTCGAACTCTCCGGAGCCTGAACCGCCATGCGCAAGACCGCCCACGAGGCCGCCGAGGCCGGCCCGCCCGACGTGGTGCGAACGGACGCGACGGAGCGCCTCGCCGGCCGTGCGCTGGCCTATCTGGAAGCCGGCTGCGCCGTCCACTTCCGCGGCCCCGCGGGCAGCGGCAAGACCCGCGCGGCACTCGACCTCGCCGAGCGCCTGGGCCGGCCGGTGCTGCTGCTGGTCGGCGATGCGAGCTTCGACACCTCGGCGCTGGTGGGCGGGGAGGCGGGCAGCCGCACGCGTCGCATCGTCGACCGCTACATCACCAGCGTGATGAAGGTGGAGACGGAGACCGCGCCGGTCTGGCTCGACCGCGCGCTGACCATCGCCTGCGTCGAGGGCTGCACGCTGGTCTATGACGAGTTCAACCGCGCGCCGGCCGCGGCCAACAACGTCCTGCTGACGGTGCTGGAGGAACGGCTGCTGGTGCTGCCGAAGGCGCCGAAGGAAGGCGCCATGCGCGTGCACCCCGAATTCCGCGCCATCTTCACCTCGAACCCCGAGGACCATGTCGGCACGCAGGACGCGCAGGACGCGCTGCTGGACCGGATGGTGACCATCGACCTCGACGGCTTCGACCGCGAGACGGAAGTGGCGATCGCCGCCGCGAAGTCGGGCCTGGATGGCGCCTGCGCGGCGCGAATCGTCGACCTGGTGCGGGATTTCCGCCGCTCCCGCGAATGGCTGCGGCGGCCGACGCTGCGGGCTTCCGTGATGATCGCGCGGCTGACGCGCGCGCGGGGGCTTGCCGTCTCGGCGGCGGAGGAAGGCTTCGTGGAGCTGGTGCTCGACGTGCTGGGCAGCCGGCTCAAGCCCGGGCCGGGCGGCGGGCCGGATCCGCGCGCGCGGCAGATGCTGGTGCGGCTCGTGGAGCACTACTGCGGCCAGCCGGCGGAGCGCGCGGCGTGAGCCGGCCCATGCCGCGGGCGACGATCCGCGCCCTGCCGCCGGCGCCGACGCGCCGCCGGCCGGGGAAAGAGACGCAGCTGGAAGGCGCGGCGGCGGAGTTCGCGCTGCTGGCCCAGCGCCGCGCGCGGCTGCGACGGCAGCTCGACCTGCTGGAGCGGCAGAAGAACGCGGCGGATGCGATGATGGCGCAGGTGGAGACACGGATGGCGGAGCTTTCGCGGCGCATGGGATCGCTCGGTCCCGCCGTGCCGGCCGCGGCGCTGCCGCCCGCCCCGCCACCGCAGCCCGCCGCGCCGCCGCCCGCGGCGCGCCGCGGCCTCGTCATGCGCGCCTGAGGAGGGACGCGGCGATGAACCCCACCGACATCGTGGAGCAGGCGAAGCGCCAGATGGCGGCGCTGACCGGCCTGCCGCCCGACACCGTGGCGCGGCTCGATCGCGCCGATGACGGGTGGGAGGTGGCGATCGACATGCTGGAACACCGCGCCATCCCGCGCACCCACGACCTGATCGCCGCCTTCGAGGTGAAGCTGGACGATACCGGGCGCATCCTGCGCTGGAAGCGCACCGGCCGCTTCCAGCGCGGCCAGGCGCGCGAGGAGGCGTGAGGCCATGTCGCTGAACCATGCCGTCGGCGGCGCCTCGCTGGCCGACATCCTGGAACGCATTCTCGACAAGGGGATCGTGATCGCGGGCGACATCTCGGTCCACCTCGTCGGGGTGGAGCTGCTGACGATCCGGCTGCGCCTGGTCGTCGCCTCCGTCGACCGCGCGCTCGAGATGGGCATCCGCTGGTGGGAAGCGGATGCGGCGCTGACCGGGGAAGCCCGCCGGCTGGCCACCGAGAACGCCGCGCTGGCCGAGCGCGTCGCGCTGCTGGAACGGCGGCTGGCGGGGGGCGGCGCATGAGCGGGCGGCGGCATCCGCCTTCCGTCGCCCGCGCGCTGTCCGAGCGCGCGCGCGCGGCCGAGGCGCCGGCGGCGGCGCCGGCCAACCTCGTGGACGGCATCCGTGGCCTGATGGACGGGCTGCAGAAGCTGGCGGAGACGGCCGGCGCGGCGCGCGGCGAGCTTGGCGGGCAGGACGGCCGGATCGTCTTCGGCTGCTCCATCCGCACCACCGATGGCGTGGTGCAGAGCTTCGGCACGCCGGCGCGCGCCGAAGCGCCTGATGCGCGCGAACCGCTGACCGACGTGATGGAGGAAGCCGACGCGATCCTGGTGGTGGCGGAGGTGCCGGGGCTGGATCCCGCGCAGCTCTCGCTCTCGCTCGAGGGCGGCGCGCTGCTGATCGAAGGCGGCGGGCGCGTGCGGTACCGGCGGCGCGTCGTGCTGCCGGCCGCGGTGGATGCGGCGCGGATGACGCAGGCCTGCCGGAACGGGATCCTCGAAGTGCGCCTGCCGCGCGCTTCGCCAGGCGGCACGGGGGACGGCGCATGAGCGGGCTCTGGCTCTACGGCATCGGCGCCGAGGCGCCGGGCGGCGCGCCGCTCGGGGAAGGCGTCGGCGGTGCCGCCGTCGCGGCGCTGGCGCTCGGCGGTTTCGTCGCGCTGGTCTCCGCCGCACCCGCGGAACCGCCGGCGCCGACGCGGCGGCACATGCTGGCGCATACCGCGGTGCTGGAACGCGCGGCGGCGGCGGCGGACCTGCTGCCGGTGCGTTTCGGCACGGTGGCGCCGGCGCAATCGGCGCTGGAACGCTGCCTGGCGCATCACGAGGCCCAGCTGCGCGGCGCGCTGTCCGGCGTCGCCGGCTGCGTGGAGCTCGGCCTGCGCGCGGCCTGGCGCGACGACGTGGTGTACCGCGAGATCATGGCCGCCGAAGCCTCGCTGCGCGCGCTGCGCGACCGGCTGCAGCTGCGCCCGGCGGCCGAGACCTATGGCGCGCGGATCGAGCTGGGCCGGCGCGTGGAGGCGGCGGTGCAGGCGCGGCGGGCTTCCGATGCGGCCGCCATCGCAGCGGCGCTCGATCCGCTGGCGCAGCGCAGCGTCGCGCTGGCCACGGTCGATGACAGCCAGGTGCTGCACCGCGCCTTCCTGGTGCGGCGCGAGGAGGAGGCGCGCTTCGATGCCGCCGTCGCCGCGCTGGAAGCCGCGCAGGGCGAGCGGCTGGCCTTCCGCTACGTGGGGCCGGTGCCGCCCTTCAACTTCGTCTCGCTGCGCGCCGAATGGCTCGGCGCGCCGGCCCGGGGCTGAGGGATCGCGCATGGGGATGCTGTCCACCCTTCTGATGCTGCCCGTTGCGGGTCCTGCCGCCGGCATCGCCTGGATCGCCCGCAAGATCGGCGAGCATGCCGCGAGCGAGCTCGACGACCCGAACCGCATCCAGGCCGCGCTGCTGGCGCTCGAGAAGCGGCTGGAAGCCGGCGAGATCGGCGAGGAGGCCTTCGAGGCGGAGGAGGCTGCGCTGCTCGGCGAACTGGCCGAGATGCGCGCCAGGCGGGCCGGCGCGTGACGGCGCTGCGCCTTCTCGTCGCCGGCGCGCGGGCCGAGGATGCGGGGCGCGGCATCGTGCGCCTCGATCCCGCGGACATGGCCGCGCTCGGCGTCGCGACGGGCGAGGTGGTGGCGATCCGCGGCGGCAGGCTCGCCCATGCGCGGGCCATGCCGGAGCGGCCCGAGGCCCGCGGCCAGGCCCGCATCGCGCTGGATGGCGCGACGCGCGGCAATGCCGCCACCGCGATCGGGGAGGCGGTGGAGATCGCCGCCGCCGGCCGCGTGCCGCCCGCCAAGCGCGTGGTGCTGGCGGCCGAGGGCGGCCGGCCGGCGCTGGCCGCGCTCGACCGCGCGCTGGAAGGCGTGCCGCTGGCCGCCGGCGACGCGGTCCGCCTGACGCTGCCCGGCGGGCGGGAGGTGACGCTGCGCGTCGCGCGCCTCGACCCCGCCGGCCCCGCCATCCCGGACGCCGCGACGCGCATCGAGGTGGAAGGCGCGCCCGCGCCGAAGGTCGCGCCGCGGCCGCGGGAGGAAGTGCGCTACGAGGATCTCGGCGGCCTCTCGCGCGTGCTGCCGCGCATCCGCGAAGTGGTCGAACTGCCGCTGCGCCGGCGCGATGCCTTCGCGGCACTCGGCATCGCACCGCCCCGCGGCGTGCTGCTGGTGGGTCCGCCCGGCACCGGCAAGACGCTGATCGCCCGCGCGGTCGCCACCGAATCCAACGCCACCTTCATCGCCGTCAACGGGCCGGAGATCATGGACCGCTACTACGGCGCGTCCGAGGGCGCGCTGCGCGCGGTGTTCGAGCAGGCGCGCAAGGAAGCCCCGGCGATCGTCTTCATCGACGAGATCGACGCGATCGCGCCCCGCCGCGACGGCCTGTCGGGCGAGAAGCAGGTGGAACGCCGCGTTGTGGCGCAGCTGCTGACGCTGATGGACGGGCTCGGCGGCCGCGGCGACGTGGTGGTGCTGGCGGCGACCAACATGGCCGATGCGCTGGACCCCGCGCTGCGCCGCCCCGGCCGCTTCGACCGCGAGATCCGCATCGATCCGCCGGACGCCCCTGGCCGGCGCGAGATCCTGGCGGTGCATTCGCGCGCGATGCCGCTGGCGCCCGATGTCGCGCTGGATGCGCTGGCCGAGCGCACGCCGGGCTTCGTCGGCGCGGACCTCGCCGCACTCTGCCGGGAAGCGGCGCTCGCCGCGCTGCGCCGCGCCGGCGTGCTGGACGGCGCGGCGCCGGCCGAGGCGCTTGCGGTCACGGCGGCCGACTTCGAGGCGGCGCTGCCCGGCATCGTCCCCTCCGCGCTGCGCGAGACGCATCTGGAGGTGCCCGCCACCGGCTGGTCCGCGGTCGCGGGGCTCGACACGCTGCGCGGCGAGTTGGAACGGGCCGTGCTCTGGCCGCTGAAGCGCCCCGAGGCCTTCGCGCGCATGGGGCTGCGCCCGCCACGCGGCGTGCTGCTGCACGGCGCGCCGGGCACCGGCAAGACGCTGCTGGCGCGCGCGCTGGCGGGCGAGGCGGGCGTGGCCTTCATCGCGGTGCGCGGGGCCGAGCTGCTCTCGCCCTGGCAGGGCACGTCGGAACGCGCCTTGCAGCGCATCTTCGAACGCGCCCGCGCCGCCCGGCCCTGCCTGCTGTTCTTCGACGAGATGGACGCGATCGCGGGCCAGCGCGGCGGCGGCGACGGCGCGACGGTGGAGCGCATGGTCGCGACCTTCCTGACCGAGATGGACGGCATCGCCGATCCGCCGGGCCTTGTCGTGCTGGGCGCCACCAACCGCGCCGACCGCATCGACCCCGCGCTGCTGCGCCCCGGCCGCTTCGACCTGGTGGTGGAGATGCCGCGCCCCGACCAGGCCGGGCGGCGCGCCATCATCGGCCTGCATGCGGCGCGCATGCCGCTCGGGCCGGATGCCGATCTCGATGCGCTGGCCGCCGCGACCGCGGGTCTGGTCGGCGCCGACCTTGCGGGCCTCTGCCGCCGCGCCGCGCTGCTGGCGATGGCGGAGGCCGATGCGCCGGATGCCGCGGTGGTCGGCATGCGGCACCTGCAGACAGCGCTGGCCCAGGAAGGGAAGGCACGCCGATGGACGATGTGACGCTGCTCGGCATCGCGCCGGCGGCCGGGGCGGAAGCCCTGGCGCGCGCGATGGAAGCCCTGCCGGGACCGCCGGTCGCGGTGCATGTCGCGGGCAGCATCGCCGGGCTCGCGCAGCCGGCGGAACGCGCGCGGCGCGGGCTGCTGCTGGCGCGGGACCGTGCCGGGCTGCTCGCCTCCCTGGCGGCGCTGCAGCGGCGGCTGGAAGCGGCCTGCGTCGCGGGGCCCTTCCTGCCGGCCGATCCGGGCGCGGCGCGCCTGCCGGCGGCGGAACTGCCCGGGCTGCTTGCCGCCGCCGCCCCGCTGCTGGAGGAAGCGCTGGCCACGAAGGGCGCGCGCCATCAATGGGACGTGGTGATCCGCTGGAACGCCGAAGCCGTGGTCGCGCGCCACCGCGCGGAACTCCAGGGCCTGGCCGGCGCCGCGCTGGCGCGCGCCATCCGCGCCACGCTGGTCGGCGAGCGCGAGATGCGCGCCGCCGCGCTGCGCGCCGCGCTGCGCGGCGCGGTGCTGGCGATCGCGGAGCCGCTGCCGGTCGAGGAGGACGCCGCGACGGGGCTCACCGTGCTGGTCCCCGCGGGCGGCGAGGCGGCGATCGAGGCCGCGCTCGGCACCCTTCCCGAAGAAGCGTCGCGCGACGCCGCGGCCGATCTGCGCGGCCCGCTGCCGCCGCTGGGCTTCGCGGCGCTGCGGCTGGCGGAGGTGCCGGCGGGCGCGGTGGAACGCGCCTGGTCGCTGCTCGGCCTGCCGGAAGCGGCGCCCGAGGCGCTGCCGGCCTCCGACCTCACGCGGCACTGGCGCGGGATCGCGGCGAAGCTGCATCCGGACCGCGCCGGCGCCGCGGCCGACCCGGCACGCTTCGCGGAGGCCCACGAAGCCTATCGCCTGCTGCGCAGCCTGGCGGGGGAAGCGCCGCTGGATCGCGTCCTGCTGGCCGCCCGCGCGCGGCGCCGCCTTGTCCTGCCGGAGGCCGCGTGATGACCGCCGATGCGCTCTACGCCTATGCCGTGCTGCCCGCCGGCGCGGCGCTGCCCGCCGGCGCGCCGGCGATCCTGCCCGGCGCCACGCATGCGCTGGTCGAGGCCGGCGGGTGCGCGGCGCTGGTCAGCGCGGTGCCGCGCGGGCCGTTCGGCGCCGGGCCGGAAGGCCGCATGGCCGATCCCGAATGGGTGGCGGACCGCGCCCGCGCGCATCACGGCGCCATCGCCAGCGCGGCGGCCTCCGGCCCGGTGCTGCCGCTGTCCTTCGGCGCGCTGTTCTCCGGCCCCGCGCCGCTCATCGCCTGGCTGGATGCCCGCGGGCCGCGGCTGCGCGCCGCGCTGGCCGACGTCGCCGGCTGCGCCGAATGGACCATCCGGGTGGAGGAGGACGCGGCCGGCCACGCCGCCTGGCTCGACCAGCATGACGAGGCGCTGCGCGACCTGTCGCGCAAGGTGGAAGCCGCGCCGCAGGGCACCGCCTTCCTGCTCGGCCGCAGCCGCGCGAGGCGGCTGGAGGCGGCGCGCGCCGCGCGCCGGGCGGAGTTGTCGCGCGACCTGGCAGCCCGGCTCGCGGCGCATGCCAGCGCGCTGCCGGGCGAGCTGACGGCGCTGGTGCCGCAGGGCAATGCCGACCGGCTGCGCGACGACCTCGCGCGGATCGAGCGTGACCTGGCGGGCACCGGGCTCGCCGCGCGGCTCGCCGGGCCGTGGCCGCCCTACGCCTATGCGCGGGCGGCGCTGCGCGATGCGTGAGCCCCTGCCGCTGCCACCGCAGCCGCCGCCGCAATCGCTGGCGGATGTGCTGGACCGGCTGCTCGACACCGGCGTGGTGCTGGACGGGCAGGTGGTGATCTCGCTGGCCGGGGTGGACCTGGTGCATGTCGGGCTGCGGGCGCTGCTGGCCTCCGTGGACCGCGCGGCGGCGCTGGTGCAGCCCGCGCGCCTGCCGGGGGACGGCGCATGAGCGCGACGGCGGACGCACCGGCGCCGGTGCGCATCGCGCTCGATCCCGCGGCGCTGGAACGCGACCTGGCGCGGCTGGTGCTGACGCTGGTGGAACTGCTGCGCCGGGTGATGGAAGCGCAGGCCGTGCGGCGGCTGGACGCCGGCACGGTGACGGAGGCGGAGGCGGAGCGCCTCGGCCTCGGGCTGATCGCGCTGAAGGGCGCGGTGGCGGGGCTGTGCACGCGGCTCGGCATCGCGCCGGAAGACCTCAACCTCGATCTCGGCCCGCTGGGCCGGCTGCTGTGAACGGGGACTGACGATGGGCGCTGCCTTGCGCGGGATCGGGCCGGTCAGGCTGCTGGCCGGGATGGCGGCGGCGGTGGCCGCGGCGTTGCTCGGGCTTTCGCTGCTGCGGCCGCCGGCCGTGCTGCCGGCCGCGGCGCTGCCGCCGTCGCCGACGCCGGCGCAGCTGGTGGCGGCGCTGACGGCCGGCGACCGCGCCGCGCTGGTCGAGGATCTGCGCGCCGTGGCGGGGCTGCTGCAGATGGCCGATCCGCAGGCGGTGCGCGTGGCGCGCGCGCGGCTGGAAGCCGTGGCGGCGGCCGAGGAACGCCGCGCCGGCGATGCGCCGCCGGCGCTGGTGCTGACGGGGCTCGCGACGCGGCTGGATGCGGCGACGGGGGCGCTGGCCTCCCGCGCGCCGGTGGCGCCGGTCGATCCGGTGGCGCTGCTGGCGG
Organism: Acetobacteraceae bacterium; assembly: GCA_027487675.1. Taxonomy (GTDB): domain Bacteria; phylum Pseudomonadota; class Alphaproteobacteria; order Acetobacterales; family Acetobacteraceae; genus Falsiroseomonas. The sequence goes on from JAIYDD010000022.1 coordinate 24,461, forward strand.
CGGGGCTGGCGCTGCTGGCGGCGCTGGCGGCGCTGCTGGCGCGGCCGCGCGCGGCCAGCCTGCCGCCGGAACTCGCCGCCGCCGCGGCGGCGCTGGCGACGCTGCGCCAGGAAGGCGAGGCGGCCGGCCGCGCGCTCGCCGAGGCCGCGACCGCCGGCCGCCGCTTCGAGGAGCAGGCCAAGGGCGCCGAGACCCGCCTGGCCGGCGCGGCGCGGGAGGCGGAGGCGGTGCGGCTTGCCGCGGCGGAGCTCGCGGCGCTGCGGCCGGAAGCGGTGGCGGCCGCCGCGGCCTCCTTCGCCGCGGTGGCGGAGGATGGCGCGGCGCGGATCGATGCTGCCGCCGAGCGGCTGGCCGAGCAGGCGGCCGCGCCCTTGCTGGCGCTGGAGACGTGCGCGCAGGAGCTGCGCGAGGCGGCGGCCGGGATGCAGCCACGGCCGGAGGCGCTGGAACAGGCGCTCGGCGCCGCGCTGGCGGCGGCCGGCGTGCCGGAGCGGCTGGCGGCGCTGACGCCGGAGGCCATCGCGGCCGCGCTGCCGCCGGTGGATCCGCCGGACCTCAGCGACATCCGCGCGCGGCTGGCTGCGCTGACGCCCGAGGCGATCGGCAGCGCGCTGCCGCCGGTCGAGCTGCCGGAACTTGCCGACATCCGCGCGCGGCTCGACGCGCTGACGCCGGACGCCATCGCGGCCGCCCTGCCGCCGGCCGAGCGGCCCGACCTGTCCGACATCCGCGCGCGGCTCGCCGCACTGACGCCCGACGCCATCGCCGCCGCCCTGCCGCCCGCCGAGCGGCCCGACCTGTCCGACATCCGCGCGCGGCTCGACGCGCTGACGCCCGAGGCCATCGCGGCCGCCCTGCCCGCCGTCGAACCGCCGGACTTCGCCGACATCCGCGCGCGCCTCGAGGCTCTGACACCGGCGGCGGTGGCGGCCGCGACGGTCGCGGGCCTTGCCGCGCACCAGGCACCGCTGCTGGCCGAACTGCCGAAGCTGCGCGAGGCACTGGCCGCGTCCCGCACCGCGGAGGCCGAGGCGCTTGCCGCCCGGATCGAGGCCGCGATGCGCGACGCCGCCGCGACCCGCCCCGAGCCCGCCACGCGCCAGGCGGCCGAGGCGGTGGACGCCGCGCTGCAATGCCTGCGCACGGCCGCGGAGGACACCGCGGCGCGGCTGGACGCCGCGGCAACCCGCGTTTCGGCGCGCGCCGAGGCGCCGGCGGCGGCGCTCGACGCGGCGGCGAAGGACCTGCTCTCGGCGATGGCCGGGCTGGTGCCCGCGCAATCCAAGCTCGATGCGCTGTCCTCGGCGGCGGAAGCGGCGGTGGCGCGGGTGGAGGCGGCGGCACTGGCCGGCGCACAGGCGCTCGCCACCGGCCCGGCCCAGCTGCGCGACGCGGCGGAGGCGATCGCCGTGGCCTCGACCGATGCCGCCGAGCGGCTCGCCAGGCTGGCCGAGCAGGAGGTCTCCGGCGCGCTGCGCAGCGCCGCTGACCAGACCGGCGCCGTCGCGGCGCGCGCGACGGACACGCTGGCCGCCGCAGGCGAACGGTTCGGCGAGCAGGCGGAAGCCGCCGGGCAGCACCTCGCCCGCGGCTCCGCGGCGCTGGAGACGGCAGCCCGCAGCCTGGCCGAAGGCGCGGCGCGCGACCTGGCCCGCGCGGCGGCCGAGGCGAGCGAGAGCGCGATGGCCCTCCGCCAGGCGATCGCCGCGCAGGCCGAGCGCGCGCCGCCGCCGGATGCCTCCGCCGCGACCGCGGCGCTGCGCGCCATGGGCGATGCGCCGCCCGTCCTGGCCGCGGCGCTGCAGCGGCTGGGCAGCGTGGAAGGCGAGGTCAGCGCGCTGCAGCAGGAAGCCGAGCGGCTGGCGGAGAGCGCCGCGAACGGCGACGCCGCGGCCCTGCCCGATGCGGTGGGCGCGCACACGCCGGCGCTGCTCGGCAGCCTGGAGACGACGATCGGCCGGCTGCGCTCGGTGGCCACCGCGCTGGCGCTGGCCGGCGACAGCACGGCGACACGCCGCAGCGCCTGATCCTTGCCGGCGCGGGTCGCGACCTGCGGCGGCCGGGCAGCCCTCAGGCTGCCGCCGACCAGTCCGCGGCCTTGCCCATCTCGCCGCGCGGCAGGCTCTCGCCGACATCGAAGCGCACCGGGCGTTCAGGTGCGCTCAGCCGCGCCGCGCACCAGGCGGCCAGGCGCTGCGGCAGGCCCGCCGCGTCCACCCCCGCCGCCGGCACCACGAAGGCCTTCAGCCGCGGCTCGGCCAGCGTGGCGTCCAGCCGCACGACGGCCTCCGCCACCTCCGGGTGCCCCGCCAGCAGCGCCGCGATGCGGCCAGGGAAGACGTTCACGCCGCCCACCTGCACCGCCTGGTCCTTGCGGCCCACCGGGCGCAGCCTTCCGTCGGGCAGCCATTGCACGCGGTCGGGCAGCGGCACCTCCGCGCCGGTCGCGGCCTCGACCAGCGACGCGCCCTCCCCGCCCCGGCCCGGGCGCCAGCGCGGCAGCAGGCGAAAGGAGGCGGCAGGGTCGTTGCGCCAGCCGATGCCGGCGGTCTCGCTGCTGCCATAGACCTCCAGCACCTCGGCGAAGCCCATGTTGCGCAGCGCCCGCGCGGTGGCGACCGGCAGCGGCGCGGTGGAGGAGACCACGCGGATATCGGGCGCGACGGTCGCGGCATGCGCGGCCATCAGCGCGAGCCCGGTGGGGAAGCCCACCAGCAGGTCGCCCGGCCGCAGCAGCGCCGCGAGGCGCGCCGGCGTGGCGCCGCGGCGGGCCAGCACCGGCAGTCCGAAGGCGTGCGGCATCAACACGCCGAATAGGCAGCCATAGATGTGATGCGCCGGCACGGTCAGCACCACGCGGCGGCGGCCGGCGAAATGCCCGGCCCAGAAGGCGGCCTCGTCCAGCAGGGTCGCCATGGCGTGGCCGGCGATGCGCGGCGCGCCGGTGCTGCCGGAGGAGGCGAAGCAGAGCCCGCTGACACCGTGGCGCAGCGCGCCGGCGACGATGCCGGCCCAGGCATCCAGCCGGCGCTCCATCAGCAGCCAGCCCTCTGCGCCGGTCTCGTGCAGGCGGAACAGCCGGTCCACCGCCGCGGCGCAGGCGATGACGCCCAGGCTGTCGAGGCCGAGCCCGGCCTCGCCGAGCGGCATGTCCTCGGGCCAGGCCTCGGCCTCGGCGGGGTCGATGCGGCGGCCGGTGGCGGCGGCGATCTCCTGCGCCAGCAGCGGGCGCAGCATGCGGGCGATGGCGTCGAGCGGGAGGTCGAGCGGCAGGCCGGGGCGCAGGGGCTCGGCGGGTGGTTCGGGGATCGCCGGCGGCCGGCAATCCTCCGGGCCGGCGCCGCCCGATTGCTGGGGCGAAGGGCCGTGCGGCAGCCGGTCGGCCTGCGCGGGGATGCTCATGCGGGTGCTCCCGTGTGGGTCCTGCAGGCGGAGGGCCGGCGTGTCGTCGGGGCGCATCACCGGGCCATCGCGCTATGGACGGCGCAACGCATGAAGGTTCGGTGAACGCCGGGCTTTACGCCGGCTTCATCCGCGCGCGGCAGACTGCGGCCCAGGACGAGGCTGGAGAACGGCATGCTGCCCTTCGCATTCGCCGCCGCGGCGCTGGCGGCCCCACCGCCACCGCCGGCGCGCCCGACGCCGGCCGAGCCGCGGGAGGCCGGGCTGGTGACGCTTCAGGTCAGCGGCGGCAAGCCCCTGCGCCTGCGCGGCACGCTGGTGGCGGAGGCGAATTCCTGGGCGCCCGGCACGGCGGCCTGGCACGAGGTCTCCGCCTGGCGCTGCGAGGGGCGGGAGATCGCGGTGGCGGTGCGCACGCTGCTGAAGGCGGAAGGCTCGGCCGACGTGCACCGCGCGGAGATCTTCCCCAGCCTCGGCGAGGCGCAGGCCTGGCTGGAGGAATTCGACCCGATCGCCGACCTGCCCGTCGATCTCGATGCCTCGGACCGCCGCGTCAGCGCGGTCGACATCGCGCTGCGCGCGGCGGCGCTGCGCGGCCGGGCCGACGCGGTGGCGCGCCAGTGGCGCGCGCTGCTCGGCGAGGTGCTGCTGCGGCTCGACCGCGCGCCGTGACCGACCGCGCATCGATGCCCGACGGCGCCGCCATCCGCCAGACGAGGCGGACCACATCGACGGCCATGGGCCGTGAGGCCCCTGCGGCTCACGACCCCGCTTCGGCCGCCGCGACCCCAGCCCCAAGGACCGAAGGACACGCCCCATGGAGATGATCAAGTTCGGTGCCGACCATGTCGACAACCTGGTCGCGCAGGATCCCACGCGGCTCGACCGGCTGCCCTTCGGCGCCATCCTGGTCGACCGCGTCGGCAAGGTGATGAAGTACAACGCCTATGAGAGCGCGCTGGCCTCGCGCCCCGCGCATGAGGTGATCGGGAAGAACTTCTTCCACGATGTCGCGCCCTGCACCAAGGGCCACCAGTTCCAGGGCCGCTTCCAGCAGGGCGTGGCGCAGGGCAGCGTGAACACGATGTTCGAATATGCCTTCGACTACAAGATGCAGCCCGCCAAGGTGCGCGTGCACATGAAGTCGGCCTCGATGGACGAGGGCATCTGGATCTTCATCAAGCGCATCTGAGCGGACGGATCCGGGGATGCGCGCCGGCACGACGGACGAGGCGGCGACGATGGCCGGGACACCGGCGGAGGCCTTCGCGGCCACGCGGCTGCCCCGCCACGGCCAGCGGCCGCTGTGCTTCCAGGGGCGGCTGCTGATCTCGGCGGTGGTGGCGGAACCGGGCCTGCCCGTCGCGTCCGCCATCGCCCTGCATGAGGTGCTGGGCGGCGGCTTCGTGGCGGCGGTGCGGCACGAAATGCGCGCCCCGCTGCGTGCCGAGCCGCGCTGCTACGCGGCCGCGGCGGCGGCGGCGGACGGCGTGCTGGGCTTCCTGCATGCCCATGACCCGCTGCGCGACCTGCCGGCCGATGCGCTGCTGGCCGCGGCGGGCGGTGGCTTCGGCCCGGCGACCGACCCGGCCGGCGCGCCGGATGCCTGCGCGGCGGAGGATGACGCCGGGGCGGATGCCCCCGGCGCGCCCCTGATGTCGGAGGCCGAGTTGCTGGCGGCCGCGGCGCTTCTGGCGCCGCGCCTGCGCGCCGCCTGGCACGGGCTGCTGGCCGCCTGCTTCGGCCCGCCGGCGGCGGGCGGGACGGCCCGAGGCGAAGGGATGCGCGCCCAGGATGGCCGCGAGGAGGACGGCGCCCCAAGGCGCGAAGCGAGCTGCGAAGGAGAACCGCGATGAACGTGATCAACGTCTACGAGGCGATGGAGCGGCCGGATGCCGCCTCGATGGCGCCGCGCCACGCGGCGCGGCAGATGTCGGGCAATGTCTTCACGCTGCGCCGGTCCGGCGCGCGGCCGCTGAGCTTCTCGGGCCGGCTGCTCGGCCACCACAACGGCTACCGCGTCGGCACGCCGCTGTGGCACGAGGTGAACCTCTACCAGATGGACGATGGCCGCTACGTGGCGGACATCCGCGTCTTCACCAAGGCGCAGGGCGCGAAGGACCAGTTCCACGTCGCCCTGGTGGACAGCATGGAGGAGGCGCTGCAGGCCTTCGAGGGCCATGACGCGCGCGGCGACGTGCCGGCCGATCTCGCGATCGACGACGAGGCGATGTCGCCGGCGGAGCTGCTGGTGCAGGCGGCGACGCTGAAGGCGCGCGTCGCGGATTGCGTGGCGGCCTACCGCTCTGTCGTGGCGACCTTCCTGGCCGAGCTGAACCGCGGCTGATCGCGGCTCGGGCGGCCGAAAATCGCCGATTCCGGCCGCGCGGGAACGCTTCCTCAATCCCCGGCCGCCAGGATCGCGGTGGCCGCGGGAAGGACCCCTCGGGACGACACCAGACGGGAAGACCCACCTTCGGGACCACCCCCCACCGGGACCACCCCAACCGGGACACCCCACCGGCGCCACGGCCGACCCCGACAGGCAGGGGCGGCCGGGAACCCCCAACACGGAGCTGCCGATGACCATCAACAAGTCCCTCGCCTCTTCCTCGCTGGCCGAGGTCGTGGACCGCATCCTGGACAAGGGCGTCGTGCTCGATGCCTTCGTCCGCGTCGCCCTGGTCGGCATCGAGCTGATCGCCATCGAGATCCGCGCGGTGGTGGCCTCGGTCGAGACCTACCTGAAGTATGCCGAGGCGGTCGGGCTGACGACCGACCCGGCGGCCGCGTCCGCCTGAGCGGGGGGCCGCGCGTGATGCCGGAAGGCGAAGGGCAGGCTGGCGGTCGCCTCGGCGGCCGCGCGGCGCTGCTGGCCTATCGGGCGGAGCGCGCGGCCGCCCGCATGCGGCTGCGCGAGGAGCTGCGCGAGGGCCGCGCGGCGCTGCGCGCGGCCCGACTGCCCGACCGGGCGGAGGCCGAGCCGCCGCCGCCCGTCGACACCGCGGCGCCGGCGGTGGCCGAGGAACCCTCGGTCTTCGCCGCGCTGCTCGGCGCCTCGCCGCCGGCGGCGCACCATGAGCCCCTGCCGGCGGCGGAGCGTGAGCCGGCGCCGGCGGCCGCGAAGCCGATCGAAGCGGCGCCGCCCGCCGCCCACGCCGAAGCCGAACCCGAACCCGAAGCCGAAGCCGAAGCCGAAGCCGAAGCCGAAGCCGAAATCACCTTGTCCGCGCCGGCCGCAAGCGCGCCCGCCGCCGACCCCGCCGCACCGGCCGCGCCGCCCGCGGCGCAGCTGGACGCGGCGGCCAAGGCGCCGCCCGACTTGGCGGTGGCCGCTGCACCCGAAGCCGACGCGCCCGCCGCAGCGCCGGCCGCCCCGCCGGCCGGGACGCCAGGCGAGCCCGACGCGGGCACGCAGCCGCCCGTCCCGCAGGGCGCGGCGCCCGCGCCCGATGCGTCGCCGGATGTCGTGCCGGTCGCGCCCGAAGCCCTGGCGCCAGCCGGCGCACCGGCGCCTGCCGCACACACGCCTGCCGCGCCGACGCCTCCTGCCCCCACGCCTGCGGTGGCCATGCCCACCGACCTTTCCGCCATCGCGGAGCTCGGCCCCGGCATGCGGCTCAGGCTGCGGCAGCTCGGCATCGCCAGCCTGGACGATCTGGCCGGCGCCGATGCGCGCGCGCTCCGCGAGGGGCTGGGCGAGATCAGCCGGCTGCTGCGCGTCGAGCGCTGGATCGAGGCCGCGCGGCACCTGCGCGCCGCCTGAGCCGCGGCGCTTCCGCGGACGCCCGCGCGGGCCTAGCTAGGGGCCTGGGCGGGCTCGCGTGTGGCGAGCCCCCCTCACCCAACCCTCTCCCCCCTGCGGGGGAGAGGGCTTCAGCCCGGGGGGATCGGATGCGCCTGAAGCCGCGAACCGCCCCCAACCCCCGGGGTCCAGGGGCCTTTCGGCCCCTGGCGGGTAGAGTACGAGAGGGGCGGAGCCCCTCTCGGGCCACCCTCTGACCCCCGCCCATGGCCGACCTCGACATCTCCCTCCTCCGCGCCTTCGTCACCCTGGCGGAGACCCTCTCCTTCTCCCGCACCGCCGAGCGCATCGGCCGGTCGCAATCCGCCGTCTCCATGCAGATCCGCAAGTTGGAGGAGCTGCTCGGCGCCCCCCTCTTCGCCCGCGACAAGCGCCATGTCGCCCTGACCGCGGAGGGCGAGGCGCTGCTCGGCGATGCGCGCCGCATGATCGCGCTGGCCGAGTCGATGGCCGCGCGCATCCGCAGCCCCGACATCGCCGGCGAGGTGCGCTTCGCCTCGCCCGAGGATTTCGCGACGCAATACCTGCCGGAGATCCTGGCCGCCTTCGCCGCCAAGCACCCGCAGGTGCGGCTCGACGTGAATTGCGACCTGACGCTGCGCCTGGTGGAAGCTTTTGGCCGCGGCAAGCACGACCTGATCGTGGTCAAGCAGGACCCGGCCGAGCCCTATCCCGGCAGCCGGCCGCTCTGGCGCGAACGCCCGGTCTTCGTCGGCCGCCGGCGCGAGCGGCCGCAGGACGGGGAGGCGCGGCTGCCGCTGGTGCTCTCCCCCGCGCCCTGCGTGTATCGCCGCCGCGCCGTCTCGGCGCTGGACCAGGCGGGCCTACCCTGGGGCATCGCCTATACCAGCCCCTCCTTCGCCGGCACGGTCGCCGCGGTGCGCGCCGGGCTTGGCGTCACCGTCCTGCCGGAAGCCATGCTGCCCGACGGCCTGGCGGCGCTGGACGAGGCGCAGGGCTGGCCGCGCCTGCCGGAGGTGGAGATCGCGCTGCTGGCCGCGCCGCGGCCCTCCCCCGCCACCGCCGCGCTCGCCGCCTTCGTGGAGGAGCGGGTGCCGACTTATCGGCATAACCGATAACAGCAATCCGATAAATTCGCTTCACGCATCCAAACGGCCATCGCAAAAGCGCCCCGCTTCCGCAACGGGGTCCGCATCTTCATGGCGCGCCTGCTTCCGCCTCTGCTCTGGCTCGGCTTCGGCCTGTCCTGCGTGCTGCTGGCGCTGCGCGCCGGGGCGCCGCCGGTGGATGTCGGGCCGCTGCGCATCGACGCTTTGGCGCTGTTCCTGGCGGCGGCGGTGCTGCTGGTCAGCGCGGTGGTGCACGGCTTCGCACTGCGGCACATGCAGGGGGAGGCCGGGCAGCACCGCTTCTTCGCAAAGCTGGCGGCGCTGACGGCGGTGGCGCTCGGGCTCGTCGCGGCGGATTGGCTGCCGCTGTTCGCCGCGATGTGGCTGGCCATGGGCTGGCTGCTGGCGGACGCCATCGGCCATGTCCAGGGCTGGCGCCAGGCGCAGGCGGCGGGCCGCTTGGCGCGGCGCTGGTTCCTGGCCGGCGGCGCGGCGCTGGTCGTGGGAATCGGGCTGCTCGGCGCCGCAACCGGGGAAGGCCGGATCTCCGGCGTCGTCGCCGCGGCGGCGGAAGCGGATGCGGTGCTGGTCGGCCTCGGCTGCGCGCTGCTGGCGCTGGCCGCCGCCATCCAGTGCGGGGTGTTCCCGGCGCATCGCTGGCTGGTCTCCTCGATGACCGCGCCGACGCCGGTCTCGGCCCTGATGCATGCCGGCCTGGTCAATGCCGGCGGCATCCTGGTGGCGCGCTTCGCGCCCGCCTTCGAGGCAGCGCCGGCCATCCTGCTGCTGCTGTTCGCGCTGGGCGCCGCCAGCGCCCTGTTCGGCGCCTTGGCGGCGCTGGTGCAGACCGACGTGAAGCGGGGGCTTGCCTGCTCCACCACCGCGCAGATGGGCTTCATGCTGCTGCAATGCGGGCTCGGCTTCCACGCCGCGGCCATGGCGCACCTGCTGCTGCACGGGCTCTACAAGGCGAGCCTGTTCCTCGGCGCCGGCTCGGGCCTGGGCGCGGCACGCCGCCCCTCGCCGCCGGCCGCGCCGGGGCTGTCTGCCGCGCTGCCGGCCCTGGCCGGGGCGCTCGCCATGGGGCTTGGCTTCGCGCTGGTCTCGGGCAAGGCGGATGCCGGGGCGGGCATGCTGCTCGTCCTGTTCGCGGCCCTCGCCGGCGGGCAGGCCGGACTGGCGGCGGCGGAGGCCGGGCGCATCGCGCGCGCCGCCGTGCCGGCGCTGCTGTTCGTCGCCGGGATGTTCTACGGCGCGCTGGTCGCGGGGATCGAGGCGCTGCTGGCCGGCACGCCGGGGCTGGTCGCGCCGCAGCCGCTCTCGGCCGCGCATGTCCTGGTGGCGCTGGCCTTCGCCGGCGCCTGGATCGCGGTGCTGGCCGGCTGGCACCGGCGCTCCGCCGCGCTCTATGCCCGGCTGGTCTGGCTCTCCCGCCCGGCCGCCGCGGCCATCTCCGACCGCCGGGAGGCGACCCATGCCTGACCTCGCCCGCCTTGCCGCGCAGATCGAGATCGCGGCCGGCCATGTGACGCCCTACTGGCCGCTGCGCGGCTTCATCGCCGCCAATCCCCTGCAGGGGCTGGAGGAACAGCCCTTCGAATCGGCGGTGCGCACCGCCGCCGGCCTGTTCGGCGCGCGCTGCTGGCCCTCGGCCGGGATGTTCCGCGCGGCGCTGGCGGAAGGCCGGATCGACCCGGCCATCCTGGCCCGCACCGCCGCGCGCCACGGCCTGCCCGACGCCGCCGACCCGGCCGCGCTGGACCCGCCCGCCGCGCTGCCGGCCCGGCCGGCCGCGCCCTCGGCCGTGAACCGCGTGGCGATCCGCTGGCTGGCCGCCTTCCTGGACGAAGGCCAGGCCGTCTGGCCGATGCCGGGGCGCGAACTCGGCCTCTGGCCCGCCTTCCGCCGCATCGCCGGCCACGACGCCGAGATTCCGCGCGGGGCGGAGGCGATGGCCCTGCCGGACCAGCCCCTGCCCACCATCGCCGCCCTGCTGGACGGCGTCGCCGAGGCCGACCGCACCGTGCTGCTGACGCGCCACCTGGCGGCGCTGGCCGGCTGGGCGGGCTTCATCAAGCAGCGCGGGCGCGACCGGACGAATGCCTGGGCGCAGGCCGCGCCGGCGGGGCTGGCGGACCTGCTGGCGCTGCGGCTGTTCCTCGCCCGGCAATTCGCCGAGCCGGTCGCCGCCCCGGCTGCCCCGCCGGCGCCGGACGCCGCCCCGATCTGGCTGGAAGCCTGGGAGGAGACCTGGCGCGAGGGCCTGGCCGCGCGGCTGGCCGGCAGCGGCCCGGCGCCGCGCACCGCGCCGCTGGCGCAGCTGGTCTTCTGCATCGACGTCCGTTCCGAGGTGCTGCGCCGGCACCTGGAACGCCGCGGCCCCTGGGAGACGCTGGGCTTCGCCGGCTTCTTCGCCGCCGCGATCGCCGTGCGACCCTTCGGCGCGGAGGCCGCCCACGCCGCCTGCCCCGTGCTGCTCGAACCCCGCCAGGTGGTTCCCGAAGGCGCCGCCCCGGGCGCGGAGGCGGCCGGCGAGAAGCGGCTGGCGGGCCTCGCGCGGCTCGGCCAGGCCAAGGCCGGGCTGCGCGCGCTGAAGGACAGCGTCGCCGGCGCCTTCGGCTTCGTGGAGGCGGCGGGCGCGGGTTTCGGCGCGGCGATGGTGGCGCGCACCGTGGCGCCGCGCGGCTTCGCGGCGGTTGCGGGCCGGCTGGCCGCCCGCGTCGCGCCGCCCGCGCCGACGGCGCCGCGCCTCGCGCTCGCCTGCGACGACGGGGGCGCGGAACCGACGGGCCTCAGCCCGGCCGAGCAGCTCTCGATCGCGGAAGCCGCGCTGCGCATCATGGGCCTGACCAGCGGCTTCGCGAAGCTGGTGGTGCTGTGCGGCCATGGCGGGCGGGCGGTGAACAACCCCTTCGCGGCGGGCCTCGACTGCGGCGCCTGCGCGGGGCATCGCGGCGGGCCGAACGCCCGCATCGTCGCCGCCATCCTGAACGACCCGGCGGTGCGGCAGGGCCTCGCGGCGCGCGGCATCGCCATCCCGGCGGACACCGTCTTCCTCGGCGCCGAGCATGACACGACGACCGATGCGCTGGAGATCCTGGACCCGCCGCCCGGCGGCGCCCAGGCCGCGATCCTGGCGCGGCTGCGCGGCGACCTGGCGGCCGCGCAGCGCGGCGCCGCGGCCGAGCGCATGGCCCGCCTGCCCGGCGCCTCCATCGCCGACCCGGTGGCGGAAGCCGAGCGCCGCGGCGCCGACTGGGCCGAGACGCGCCCCGAATGGGCGCTGGCGCGCAATGCCGGCTTCATCGTCGCCGATCGCGGCTTCACCCAGGGGCTCGACCTGGAAGGCCGCTGCTTCCTGCATTCCTACGACTGGCGCGCGGATGCGGATGGCACGGCGCTGGAGGTGATCCTGACCGCGCCGATGGTGGTCGCGGAATGGATCAACACGCAGTACTACTTCTCCACCGTGGACAATTCGGTGTTCGGCGCCGGCAGCAAGGTGACGCACAGCGTCGTCGGCGCGGTCGGCGTCATGCAGGGCAATGGCAGCGACCTGATGACCGGCCTGCCGGCGCAATCGGTGTTCCGCGCCGATGGCGAAGCCTATCACGAGCCGCTGCGGCTGATGACGGTGGTGCGCGCACCGCGCGCCCGCGTCGAGGCGATCATCGCGCGGCAGAAGATCCTGCGCACGCTGTTCGCCAATGGCTGGGTGGCGCTGCTGGTGGCCGACCCGGAGACGGGCGCATTCTGGCGGCGCAACCGCGACGGCAGCTGGCGCGCGACGGTCGCGCCCGCGGCGGCGCCGCTGTCGGTGGCAGCCTGAGGCGCGGGGCAAGACGGGCGCGGATCTGCCAGCATCCGCGCCGCTGGCGACAAGGAGTGTCCGATGTCCATGGGTGCGACCGACGAGCTGGTCTTCCACCAGCTCAAGAAGATCGAGATCATCGTGCGCGGCGAGCGCCAGGTCTTCGTCCGCGACCTGCTCGCGGGCGCGGGCCTCAGCGGCTGGACGCTGATCCGCGACGTCGCCGGCCAGGGCCATCACGGCTTCCACGAAGGCCGGCTGCTGTGGAACGACCAGGCGAGCGTGGTGATGTTCATGGCCGTCGGCACCGAAACCGCCATCCGTCGCGTTGCCGCGGGCCTGAAGCCGGTCTTCGAGAAGGGCTCGGGCGTGATGTTCATCTCCGACACGCATGTCGTGCGGCTGGAACACTTCGTGCCGGCCGAGGAGCGCGGCTGAGGCTGCGACGCCCGCCCACCCGATCCCCGGTGTTCATCCCCCCGCCCCTGGTCTAGGCTCCGCGCCGAGGGGATCGTCTTGGGGCGTCCGCTGCGGGCCGTGCCCGGGCGAGGGGAACGCCATGCGGATCGCCGTGCTGTCCGACATCCATGCGAATGCCGAGGCCTTCGAGGCCTGCCTGGCCGATGCCGCGCGTCGCGGCGCGCGCCGGCACGTGCTGCTCGGCGACCTGGTCGGCTACGGCGCCGATCCGCACCGCGTGCTGGACCGCGCGCAGGCGCTCGCCGCCGAGGGCGCCGTCATCGTCAAGGGCAACCATGACGAGGCGGCGGTGCTGGACCGCGGCGGCATGACCGCGGACGCCGCCGCGGCCGCGGCCTGGACGCGCGAGGTGCTGGACGCCGCCCAGAAGGAGTTCCTCGCCTCCCTGCCGATGGAGGTGGAGGAGGAAGACCGCCTCTATGTCCACGCCGATGCCGCCGAGCCCACGCGCTGGCACTACCTGCGCGATGCCGAGGATGCGCGGCGCAGCCTGGATGCCGTGCCGTCCCGCGTCATGCTGTGCGGGCATGTGCATGTCCCGGCGCTCTACGGGCTGACGGCGGCGGCGAAGCTCGTCGCCTTCAAGCCGGTGCCGGGCGTCGGCGTGCCGCTGACGCGGCCGCGGCGCTGGGTCGGCGTGCTGGGCGCCGTCGGCCAGCCGCGCGATGGCAACCCGGCCGCCTGCTACGCCATGCTGGACGAGGCGGCGAACGAGCTGACGCTGCACCGCGTGCCCTACGACATCGAGTCAGCCGCCGCCAAGATCCGCGCCGCCGGCCTGCCGGAACGGCTCGCCGCGCGCCTGTTCCGGGGACAGTGACGATGGCCCAGGCCCGGCTGCGCGAAGGCGAGGAGATCGACGGCTTCCTGATCGGCGCGCCGCTGCATGTCGGCGGCATGGCGGCGCTGTGGGAGGTGACGCACCCGGACCACGAGCTGCCCATGGTGATGAAGGTGCCGCGCATCGCGGAGGGCGAGGACCCCGCGGCCATCGTCTCCTTCGAGATGGAGCAGATGATCCTGCCGCGGCTCGCGGGGCCGCATGTGCCGCGCTTCGTCGCCTCGGGCGGCTTCGACCGCCAGCCCTACCTGGTGATGGAGCGCATCCCCGGGAAAAGCCTGGTGTCGCTGCTGGACGCCTTGCCGCTGCCGGTCGAGCGCGTGGCGGAGCTCGGCGCGCGGGTGGCGGAGGCGCTGGATGCGCTGCACCGCCAGCATGTCGTGCACCTGGACGTGAAGCCCTCCAACATCCTGCTGCGCGCAGGGGGAGAGGCGGTGCTGGTGGATTTCGGCCTGTCGCACCACCGCCAGCTGCCAGACCTGATGGAGGAGGAGTTCCGCCTGCCCTACGGCACCGCGCCCTACATGGCGCCGGAGCAGATCATGGGCATCCGCTGCGAGCCGCGCAGCGACATCTTCGCGCTGGGCGCGATGCTCTACTTCTTCACCACCGGCGAACGCCCCTTCGGCGACCCGCAGCGCCTGTCCGGCCTGAAGCGCCGGCTGTGGCGCGACCCGGTGCCGCCGCGCAAGCTGCGCCCCGACTGCCCGGACTGGCTGCAGGAGCTGGTGCTGCGCTGCCTGGAAGTGCCGCCCGAGCGCCGCCACCCCACCGCCTCGCAGCTGGCCTTCGAGCTGCGCCACCCGGACCAGGTGCCGCTGACCGCCCGCGCCCGCAAGCTGGCGCAGGATGGCTGGGCGGCCGCGACGCGCCGGCGCTTCCACCCCGACCACAAGCCGCGCTTCGACCGCGTGCCCTCGGTGGGCGAGGAAGCGGCGATCGCGCCGATCGTCGCCGTCGCGGTGGACCTGCCGGCCGAGGACCCGGCGCTGCACGCGGCGCTGCGGGAGACGGTGGGGCATATCCTGGCCACCCTGCCCGGCGCGCGGCTGGCCTGCGTCAACGTGCTGCGCCAGAACCGCATCGCGCTCGACACCACGCTCGACGAGCAGGGGCGCAACAAGCATCTCCAGCGCCTGGTGGAGCTGCGCCACTGGGCGGCGCCGCTGGCGCTGCCCGAGGGCCGCATCACCTTCCACGTGCTGGAGGCGACGAGCCCCGCGGCGGCGATCCTGGAACATGCCCGGGTGAACGGCATCGACCACATCGTGATGGGCGCGCGGGCGGGGTCGCTGCGGCGGCGCATGCTGGGCAGCGTCTCGGGCGAGGTGGCGGCGGAGGCGCCGTGCAGCGTGACGGTGGTGCGCGCCCGCGGCGGCGGGGGCGCGGAGGCGCTGCCGGCGGAGGCAAGCGCCGGCTGACGGCGAAGGGCGCCCCCTGCCCCTCTCCCCCCGACGGGGGGAGAGGCCGGGTGAGGGGGGACTTTGCAGGACCCGCGCAGGCCGCAGGCGTGGCCCCCGGCCAGGACGGCAGCCCCCGGGCTCGGAAGCCCCCCTCACCCCACCCTCTCCTCCCCCGTCGGGGGGAGGGAGAGCACAGCGGGGGGCGAAGCGCCCGCCCCTCAGAACGCCACCTTGTCCCCGCCCTTCAGGCTCAGGATCTCCCGCGCCTCGTCCGGGGTGGCGATGGACATGCCCAGCCCCTCGATGATCTGCCGCGCCAGCCGCACCTGCTGCGCGTTGCTCTCGGCAAGCTTGCCCGGCCCGGCCCACAGGCTGTCCTCCAGCCCGACGCGCACATTGCCGCCCATCGCCGCCGCCATCGCCGCGACGCGCAGCTGCGCGGCACCCGCGCCCAGCACCGACCAGCGATACTGGTCGCCGAACAGCCGGTCCGCGGTGCGCTTCATGTGCATCACGTCGTCCGGGTGGCTGCCGGTGCCGCCCTGGATTCCGAAGACGGTCTGGATGAACAGCGGCGCCTTCACCAGCCCGCGGTCGAAGAAGTACTTCAGGTTGTAGAGGTGCGCCGTGTCATAGCACTCGAACTCGAAGCGGGTGTCGTTGTCGGCGCAGGTGGTCAGGATGTACTCGATGTCGGCGAAGCTGTTGCGGAACACGATGTCCTTGTTGGAGAGGTAGTCGCGCTCCCACTGGTGCTTCAGCTCCTTGAAGCGGTTCAGCATCCCGAACAGGCCGAAATTCATCGAGCCCATGTTGAGGCTGGCCACTTCCGGCTTGAAGGTCGCCGCCGGCAGCACGCGCTGCTGGATGGTCATGGTCGGCGCGCCGCCGGTGGTCAGGTTCACCACCGCGTCGCTGCGCTGCTTGATCACCCGCAGGAAGGGCGCGAAGGCCTCCGGCGTCTGGTCCGGGCGGCCATCCTGCGGGTCGCGGGCGTGCAGGTGGATGATGGCGGCGCCGGCTTCCGCGGCGCCGATCGCCGCATCCGCAATCTCCTGCGCCGTCACCGGCAAATGCGGCGACATCGACGGCGTGTGGATCGCGCCCGTGACGGCGCAGGTGATGATGACCTTGCGGTCGAGCTTGCCGGCCATGCGTTTCTCTCCCCGAGGCTCTGACCGCCGGCGCGCCGGCCTCGATAGGGCCGCCGCCGGACGGATCATGCGCTGCGCAGGGTGGCGCCGCGCGGCGGGCGCGACAAGCCGGGGGTCAGCCCGGCTCGGCCGCCAGCAGCGCCAGCCCCTCGGCGACCGAGACGAAGGCGCCGCCCGCCACCACGCGCTCCGCGCCGAAGCGGTCCTCGAAGATCCGCCGCACGGCAGGCACCAGGGACGTGCCGCCGGTCAGGAACACCCGGTCCACCTGCCCTGGCTCCAGCGCCGCATCGGCCAGCGCGGCATCGACCGCCGCGCCGATGCGCGCCAGGTCGGGGGCGATCCAGCCCTCGAACGCCGCGCGGGTGATCGGCGCGGCGATGGCGAAGTCGCGATGCGCGAAGTCCAGCACCGCCTCCTCCGCCTCGGACAGCGCCGCCTTCACGCCGGAGACGGCACGGTACAGCGCGTATCCCGTCTCGTCCTCGATCAGCGTCACCAGCTGGCGCAGGCGGTCGGGGTGGTCGGCGGTGCGCGCCACCTCCGCGATGTCGCGCAGCGTGCGCGGCGCGCGCATCATCGACAGCAGGTGCCAGCGCGCGAAGCTGGCGTACCAGCCGACCGGCACCGGCAATTCCTTGCCCATCACCCGGTAGCTGTCGCCCTTGCCGAGGCGCGGGGAGACGACGCGGTCGATGATGCGGTAGTCGAAGGCATCGCCAGCGATGCCGACGCCCGCATGGCCCAGCGCCTCCACGCTGCGCGGCGGGCCGGGCTGGAAGCGCAGCACGGAAAAGTCGCTGGTGCCGCCGCCGAAATCCGCGACCAGCACGGTCGCGGCGCGATCCAGCGTGCTAGCGAAGCGGTGCCCGGCCGCGGCCGGTTCCAGCGCCACCTCCACGCGCGGCAGGCCGGCGGCGGCGAAGGCGGCGCGGAGGCGTTGTTCGGCCAGCGCATGGTCGGCGGCGTCGCCCACGAAGCGCACGGGGCGGCCGACGACAATGCGCGCCCCCTCCAGCTCCGCGCGGAAGGGTGCGAGCAATTCGCGCAGGAACAGCGCCACCAGCGCCTCCAGCGTGAAGGCGCGGCCCAGGATGCGCGTCTCGGTGAAGCTGCGCTGCGCCAGGTAGCTCTTCATCGACATGATCAGCCGCGCCTCGAGCGGATCCTCGAGATAGGCCTCGATCGCGTCCGCCCCGGCGGCATGGCGCAGGCGGCCATCCCCGCCCGCCCAGAAACACAGGACGGAACGCAGGACGTCGCCCGTCGCCTGGCGCAGCGTCTCCGCCGAGCCGTCGGGACGCAGACGGGCGACGACGCTGTTGGTGGTGCCGAAATCGATGCCGATGGCAGGGCGCATGGGGCGGGCGTTCAAGCCTGCCGGGGGCGGGCTGTCCAGGGAGCGCGGGTGGCCCGAGAGGGGCGCTGCCCCTCTCGTACGTCGGCGGCAGTGCCGCCGACCCAGCCAGGGGCCGAAAGGCGCCTGGATCCCGGGTTCAGGGGGCGGGGCGCGGCACTTCCAGCGCGCGCCACAACGACAGCGCCAGGGCGCGCGCGGTGGGCTCGTCGGCCACCACGCGCAGGCGCTGGCCGTCGCGGCCGACCAGCTCGACCTCGGCGCCGCCATCGGATGTGAGAAGGGAGGCGGCGACGATGTCGGCCGCCGGCACCGTCCGGCTTTCGCCGCGCGGCATGGGGGTCATCGGCGGAGTTCCTTCTGCCGTCCTGCCGCGCTGTTCGCGGCCGGCGCAGGCTGCACCGGCCGGGCTTGCACGATGGTTTACGCGCGCGGCCCTGCGGCGTGGCGCGGGCCGCCATGGCCCGCGCTCCACGCCCGGGTGCGACGCACTACGCCGCCGCCAGCACCGCGCGCAGCCGGCCGAGCATCGCCAGCGCCGGCTCGCCCAGTTCCTCCTCCGGCCCCGCCACTTCCGCCACCGCATCCAGCGCGCGGCGCCGATCGGCGGCATCCGGCAGCAGCGTCGGCAGCGTCGCCAGCGCCTCCTCCGGCGAGAGCTCCACGATCAGCGTCTGCTCGCGGATCAGCGCCTGCCGCGCCGCCGCCGTCATGCCGGCAAAAGGCTGCTCCGTGGTCAGCAGCGCATTCGACCGCGCGAGCCGCGTCCGCCGCACCCCGCCGCGCGCCCGCGCCAGCAGGATCATCATGCGCACGACGGCCTCGGCGTAGCCGCCCTCCGCGATGCGGGCGAGAACGGCGCGCAGCTCCGGCGCCTCGGCCAGCGCCTCCGTCGCCGCGGCGGCGGCATCCTCCACCGGCTGCGCCGGCGCGCCGAGCGTGCCGAGCGCGCCATACACCGCATGGAAGGCGGCTTCCTGCCAGGCGTCGCGCCAATCCCGCCAGGTGTCCATCGTGCGCTCCACCTGGTCGGCGAAGGCGCGTTCCATGGCCACGAAGGGATTGTCGGCGCGCGCCGGCGCGCGGCGGTCGCGCACCATGCCGGCGGCCGCGGCGAAGGGCCACATGAAGGGGTTCATGTCGCTGACCATGTAGCGCCGCGCGCGCATCGGATGCAGCTGGCGCCGCGCTTCCGCCGTCTGCTCCGTCGCCACCTGGCGCACCACGGGCCCGACGAACATGTCGTAGAGCGTCTGGTTGACGGCGGAGATGCGCGCCACCGCCGGGAAGGCCTCGTTCTCCGCCTCCCCCGACACCGCGCGGATGTCCTCGATGGTGCGGGAGACGAGCTCCACCGCATAGCCGGCATTCACGCCGCTGCCTTCCTCGCCCGTGATGCGCAGCTCGTAGAGGCCGGGCGGCAGCGATTCGATCATCTCGAGCGTCGTCGCGATCTCCGAATGCTCCTTCAGCGCGACCTTGCCGGAGACGAAGATGCCCAGATGCCCGATCTCGTCATGCACCAGGTAGACGATGGTCTGGCCGAGGCGCCGGATCTCCTTCTCGTCGCGGTAGACGTCGGCGATCCAGCGCAGCGCCTGGCCCGGCGGGGTGATGTTGTCGCCGGCCGAGGCGAAGACCACGACGGGCGACTTCACCGCGCGCATGTCGAAGGTCGCGCCGTGCCGCGCGCCGGGGCCGGCGCTGATCTGGCCGCGCGCGAAGCGGTCGCCGATGAACAGGTTCTCGACCACCCACATGATCTCGTCGCGGTTCATCAGGTAGTAGCCGCCCCACCAGCGCTCGAACTCCAGGAAGCGCTCGGCCTCGCTGTCGGCGCGTTCGTAGAGCTGCCAGTACTTGCGGAACCAGGTGTTGGCCGGCGACAGGGCCTCGAAGTTCAGCACCAGGTTCGCGCCGTCGAACTTGCCGTTGCCGAGATCGGCCATCAGCGCCGCGGGCCAGGACCCGCCCGCCAGGCCGCCGGTGTAGCGCATCGGGTTGCGCCCCTGCTCGCCCGCCCAGTAGGACAGCGGCGCGCCGTTCAGCACCAGCGGCCCCGTCAGCTCGGGGTCCGAGGCGCCGAGCATCATCACCGCCCAGCCGCCCTGGCAGTTGCCGATGACGACGGGCTTCGGCGCGTCCGCGTGCAGCTCGTGCACCCGCCGCAGGAACACCCGCTCGGCCTCGGTGATGTCGAGGATGGTCTGGCCGGGCTCGGGGTCCTTGAAGAAGATCACGAAGTAGACCGGATGGCCGCGGCGCAGCGCGACACCGACCTGGCTGTCGGACTTGAAGCCGCCGATGCCCGCCCCGTGGCCGGCGCGCGGGTCGATGATGACGAAGGGTCGCAGCTTCGGGTCGGTGCGGCGCATGCCGGCATCGGGCTTGATGCGCACCAGGGCGTAGTTGCAGCGCCGCGGCAGGCTGCGGCCGTCCACCACGATCTCCCAGTCGAAGACCAGCACGGGCGGGCAGCCGGCCTTCTCGTGCTCCACGAAGGCATTGCCGGCGCGGCGCATCGTGTCCCAGAACAGCACGGCGCGCTGCGCGGCATCGATCGCGTAGTCGGCCGCGTCATGGGCGAGGGCGGCCGGCGTGCGGCCGAGGAAATCGCCGAGGGGCGGCATCTCGCCCGGCTTCGGCGCCAGCGCCTCCGCATGGCGGGAGATCAGGCCGTGCAGGGCGAGCGCCTGCTCCGCCACCCGGTTCAGCGTCTCAGCGCCCTTGCCGAGAAGCTCCCGTCCGGGGGGAGGGGTCACCGCGTTCATTCGTCCGTCCTCAAGCCTTGGCCGTGCTGCAACGCAGCGTATAGGGTGCCGTGGCAGGTGGCGAGCGTTACGTCCGGGTAAGGTGGGCGGCCCGCGGCGATCCGCTGCCGGCTGGGCGCCGGGCCGGCGCACCAGCGCGCCTTACCGCCCGGAAGGCTAGAGCGTGATCGCCGAAGGGCGGAACGCCCGAAGGCGTGAATCACGCGGCAAAACAATAGGCCAGACCATGATCGGCGATTCGCACCTCCCCGATCATGGTCTAGCAGGCTGCGGAAATTCGCCGGCTGAAGAAGGCAGCGGGAGGGCGCTGCCCTCCCGTACCCACCCGCCAGGAAACTGAGTTTCCTGGACCTTCCCGAAATTTAACGGGATATATCAATAACTAAGGGGAGGTGCAGGAACATCAGGTTCCTGCCAGGGTGCTCGAGGGGCGGAGCCCCTCGACCTTTCCCTTTGCTTCCCGAGGCGAATTTCCGCGGCCTGCTAGGCAGCCCGGCGGCCCAGCAGCGACTCGACGGCCAGTTCGACCAGCGCCTCGGGCGGCGCGGTCACGTCGAGGGTGATGGCCCCCTCCTCCGGCGCCGGCGGCTCCAGCGTCGCGAACTGGCTCGCCACCAGGCTCGCCGGCATGAAGTGGTCGCGGCGCGCGGCCTGGCGCGCGGCGATGACCGAGGCGGGTCCGTGCAGCCAGACCAGCCGCAGCCCCGGCGCCGCCCCCCGCAGCCGGTCCCTGTAGCTGCGCTTCAGCGCCGAGCAGGTCACCACGCAGCCACGCTGCCGGTGCCCCGCCAGGTGCAGCCCGATCGCATCCAGCCAGGGCCAGCGATCCTCGTCGCAGAGCGGCTGGCCGGCCGACATCTTCGCGATGTTCGCGGGCGGGTGGAAATCGTCCGCGTCGCGGAAGCCGAGGCCGAGCCGCCGTGCCGCCAGCGCGCCCACCGTGCTCTTCCCCGCGCCGGAGACGCCCATCACCAGGATCTGCACGCTCATGCCGCGCGCGCCCCGGC
Source organism: Acetobacteraceae bacterium (assembly GCA_027487675.1). Classification (GTDB taxonomy): domain Bacteria; phylum Pseudomonadota; class Alphaproteobacteria; order Acetobacterales; family Acetobacteraceae; genus Falsiroseomonas. The sequence goes on from JAIYDD010000022.1 coordinate 45,562, forward strand.
ACGCGGCCGCATGGCGAGCGGCGCCGCGCCGGGCGCCGGCCTCGGATGGTGTCGCATCGCCCCCAGGCTCCCCCGGCCGAGGCGGGCGCCGCGGGCAGGCGCGGCGCCGGTTCCCCGGCGCACTTATCCTGGCGAAGAGTTGACGCGCCGGCTAGCCTTCATGAAGTCGTAAGGAGTCGCCGGCGGTCAGGGCGGCACCGCCTCCGGCCGCTTCGGGGTGACGGGGATGCGCAGGTAGCGCACGCCATTCGCCTCCGCCGCGGGGAAGCGCCCGGCGCGCACGTTCACCTGGATCGAGGGCAGCAGCAGCGCCGGGGCGGCGAGCTTGGCGTCGCGGGTGGTGCGGAAGGCGACGAACTCGTCTTCCGTGGTGCCGTCCTTGACGTGCGGGTTGTGGGCGCGCTGTTCGGCGACGGTGGATTGCCAGGCGAAGCGGTCCCGCCCCGGCGCCTTGTAGTCGTGGCACATCCACAGGCGCGTCTCGGGCGGCAGGTCCAGCAGGCGCCTGATGGACCGGAACAGCGTGCGCGCATCGCCGCCGGGGAAATCGCAGCGGGCGGTGCCGTAGTCGTGCATGAACAGCGTGTCGCCGACGAAGACGTCCTGGCCGATGCGGACGGCCATGCAGGCCGGGGTGTGGCCGGGGGTGTGCATCACCTCCGCCACCAGGCTGCCGATGGCAAAGGTGTCGCCATCCTGGAACAGCGCGTCGAAATCGCCGCCCTCGGGCAGCAGGTCGTCCAGCCCGAAGACCGGGCGGAAGATGGTCTGCACCTTGGTGACCCCCGCGCCGATGCCGATCCGCGCGCCGGTGCGCGCCTTGATCCAGGGGGCGGCGGTCAGGTGGTCGGCATGGACATGGGTCTCGATCACCCAGTCGATGGCGATGCCGTCCGCGGCCGCCGCGTCCAGCATCGCCTGGGCGGAGCGCGTGTCGGCCTCACCGCTGCGGTTGTCCCAGTCCAGCACCGGGTCGATCACCGCGCCGCGCTGCGTGGCGGGGTCGGAGACCAGGTAGCTGACGGTGTTGGTCGGCTCGTCGAAGAAGGCCCGGATGGCCGGGCCGTGCTGCTGGGGCATGTCATCCTCCCGCCCTGCCCCCTGGCGCGAAGGTCTCTCCCCCCATAGCGGGGAGAGGGTTGGGTGAGGGGGGCCCACCGAGAAGAAGGCATCCCGCCACCCGGCGGCAAGCCCCTGCCGCGGTCAGCCCTTGTGTCGAAGCGCCATCAGCACCCGTTCCGGCGTCGCCGGCAGGTCGAGGCTGTCCACCCCGATCGCGTCCTTCAGCGCGTTCCACACCGCGGTCGCCAGCAGCAGCGGCGGCTCGCCCACCGCCTTCGATCGGAAGATCGTCTCGCTCCGCGCCGGCGCGCCGTCCAGCAGGCGGACATTGAAGGCGGGCGGCACGTCGCGCGAGCCCGGGATCTTGTAGGTGGAGGGCCCGACGGTGCGCAGCCGGCCGCCGGCGTCCCACCACAGCTCCTCGCAGGTCAGCCAGCCCTGGCCCTGGACGAAGGCGCCCTCGATCTGGCCGCGGTCCACGGCGGGGTTCAGGCTGCGGCCGCAATCCTGGACGATGTCGGTGCGCAGGCAGCGATGCTCGCCCGTCAGCGTGTCCACCACCACCTCGGAGACCGCCGCGCCGTAGGAGAAATAGAAGAAGGGCCGGCCGCGCATCTTCTCGCGGTCCCAGTGGATGTCGGGCGTCCGGTAGAAGCCGGTGGCGGAGAGCGACACGCGCTCCATGAAGCACAGCCGCGCCAACTCCCCGAATTCCAGGAAGCGGTTGGCGCCGACGCGCTCGGCCCAGGCGCGGTCGTCGGCGAAGACCACCGCCTCCGGCGCGATGGACCAGCGCTTCGCCGCCACCTCCGCCATCCGCCCGCGGATGGCGGTCGCGGCATTGTGGGCCGCCCAGCCATTCAGGTCGGACCCGGTGGAGGCCGCGGTCGGCGCGGTGTTCGGCACCTCCGCCGTGTTGGTCGCGGTGACGCGGATGCGCTCCATCCCGACGCCGAAGGCATCCGCCACCACCTGCGCGACCTTCACGAACAGGCCCTGGCCCATCTCCGTCCCGCCATGGTTCAGGCGGATCGAGCCGTCGGAATAGACATGCACCAGCGCGCCCGCCTGGTTCAGGTGCATCGCGCCGAAGCTGATGCCGAAGCACAGCACCATGCTGCCGAGCCCCCGCCGCAGCGTCGGGTGCTGTGCGTTGAAGGCATCGATGGACGCACGGCGGCGGTCCCAGTCGGCATCGCGGCGCGTCTCGGCCCAGACGCGGGCGATCAGGTCGCCCTCCACCGCCTGGCCATAGGGCAGTTCGGACCCATTGCCCTCCGCGCCCATGAAGTTGCGGGCGCGCACCTGCTCGGGCGGCAGGCGCAGCGCGGCGGCGACGCGGTGCACCACATCCTCCATCAGCAGCGCGCCCTGCGGCCCGCCGAAGCCGCGGAAGGCGGTGTGGCTGACGGTGTTGGTCTTGGCGGCGAGGCAGGTCAGCGCCACCGCCGGCACGTCGCAGCAGTTCAGCGCATGGGTGATGGCGCGGAACACCACGCCGCCCGACATGTCCGTGCTCCAGCCACCATCGGCGGCCAGCAGCGCGTCCAGCGCCAGGATGCGCCCGGTGTCGTCGAAGCCGGCCGTCCAGCGATACAGGAAGGGGTGCCGCTTGCCGGTCGCGATCATGTCCGCGCGCCTGGTCAGCCGCAGCTTGACGGGCTTGCCCGACACGCGCGCGCCGAGCGCGGCGGCGGCCGCGATCCAGCTGGCGTTGCTCTCCTTGCCGCCGAAGCCGCCGCCCATGCGCCGGCAGGTGACGGTGACGCGGCTGTAGGGCAGGCCGAGCACGCGGGCGACGATGTGCTGCCCTTCCGAGGGATGCTGGGTGGAGGAGACGACCGCCATCTCCCCATCCTCGCCCGGCGTCGCCAGCGCGATCTGGCCTTCCAGGTAGAAATGCTCCTGCCCGCCGGCGCGGAGTTCGCCGGAGAGGCTGCGCGGCGCCGCGGCGATGGCGGCGGCGGCGTCGCCGCGGCGGATGTGCTGCGGCGCGACCACGTATTGCTCGCGCGCCAGCGCCTGCTCGATGGTCAGCACCGGCTCCAGCGGCTCGATGCGCGGCTGCACCGCGGCGGCCGCGCGCAGCGCCTGGTCGCGCGTCGCGGCCAGCACCATCGCGACCGGCTGGCCCGCGAATTCCACGAGGCTTTCGGCAAACAGCGGCTCGCCCTTGCCGGCGGGCGCGACGTCGTTCTCGCCCGGGATGTCGCGCGCGGACAGCACCGCGACCACGCCCGGCATCGCCAGCGCCGCGGCGGCATCGATCCCCCGCAGCCGGCCATGCGGCAGCGGCGAGTGCACCAGCACGGCATGCAGCGTGCCGGGGGCCTCGGCGAGGTCGTCGGCGTAGCGCGCCTCGCCCGTGCAATGCTTCAGCGCGCTGTCGTGGCGCAGCGCGGCGCCCGCGCCTTTGCGTGGCAGGCCCGGCTCCGCCGGGACGCGGGGCAGGTTCTGGCCGCCATCCATCACGCGACCTCCTCGATCTCGGCGACTTCGGCGGGCAGGTCGGGCCGCGTGGCGCGCAGGTGCAGCCGGTGCAGCAGCCCCTGCGCGACCGCCAGGCGATAGGCCGCGCTGCCGCGCCAGTCGGACAGCGGCGCGATGTCGCCGGCCAGCGCCTCCGCCGCCGCCGCGACCGCGGCCGCGTCGAAGGGGCGGCCGAGCAGCGCGGCCTCGGCGCCGGACGCGCGCACCACGGTCGCCGCGACGCCGCCGAAGGCCAGCCGCGCCTCGACCGTCACGCCGCCTTCGACGCGCACCAGCATCGCCGCGCCGACCGTCGCGATGTCCTGGTCGTGGCGCTTGCTGATCTTCTCGAAGCCCAGGTGCGCGCCCGCGGGCGGCCAGGGCAGCAGCACGGACACCACCACTTCGTCCGCCGCCAGGTCGTTGCTCCGGTAGCCGGTCAGGAACCGCTCCACCGGCACCTCCCGCATCCCGCGCGCGGAGGCCACGGTCACCACCGCGCCGAGCGCCACCAGCGGCGGCAGCGCATCGCCGATCGGCGAGGCCGTGCCGAGATTCCCCCCCAGCGTGCCGAGCCCGCGGATCTGCCGCGACCCCAGCCGCGCCAGCAGCCCCGACAGCGCCGAGAGCCGCATCTCCGCCCGCACCGCATCCAGCAGCCGCGCATAGGGCGTGGCGGCGCCGATGCGCAGCCCGGCCGCCGTCGCCTCCAGCGCGTGCAGTTCCGGCACGTTCAACAGGCAGATCACCTCGGCAGGCTGCTCGCGATGGTCGGAAATCCGCAGGTTCAGGTCGGTGCCGCCCGCCAGCAGCCAGGCGCCGGGATGCGCCGCGCGCAGCGCCAGCAATCCGGGCAGGCTCGCCGGCAGGTGGAAGACCTGGCCCGGCGCCTCGAACCGCGCCGGGCCCGGCGCGGCCAAAGCGGGCGGCGCGGCACTGTCATCGGCCAGCGCGCCAAAAACCTCGACAATCGGCCGGTAGCCGGTGCAGCGGCAGAGATTGCCCGCCAGCGCCTCGTGCAAATCGCCGCCCTGCCGGCCATGCGCCCAGGCGGACATGACGATGCCCGGCGTGCAGAAGCCGCACTGCGTGCCGTCGCTCTCGGCCATCGCGACCTGGATCGGGTGCGCCGCGCCATCGCCGCCGCGCAGCCCTTCCACCGTGCGCACCGCGCGGCCATGCAGCTGGCCGAGCAGCGTCAGGCAGGCATTGACCGGCAGGCGGGCCCCGTCGGGCTGCTCCAGCACCACGGTGCAGGCGCCGCAATCGCCCTCCGCGCAGCCCTCCTTGGTGCCGGTCAGCGCCGCCGGCCCGCGCAGCCAGTCGAGCAGCGTGACGGTTGGGGATGTGCCCGGCGGCAGCGTCAGCGGCCGGCCGTTCAGGGTGAAGGCGATCTGGGTCCCGGTCATGACACGGAAGTAAGCGAACCCCGTGCCGCGGTCGAGGGGGGCGGCGCCGCAGGCGCGCGAAGCCAGGGTCGCGAACCGGACGAAACCCCCACCCTCCCGCGACGCGCAGCGTCGTGGGAGGGCGGAGGCCCGCCTGCGCCGCGCCGACCGTCGCCGGTCTGGGGCCCCGCCCCGCCTCAGGCGAAGACCAGCTCCCCCGCGCCGAGCGGCCTGGTCACGCCGGCGACGAAGACCTCGTCGCCCTGGCCGAGGTCGATCGCGACGCCGGTGTAGGACCAGCGC